>DATNKD010000033.1:0-23890 GCA_035603575.1 Chthoniobacterales bacterium | reverse complement strand
CGTTGGTATCGCGGAAGAACACGCGGCGCTTTTTGCGTGCGGCATTGCGACGCAAGGGCTGACGCCTTTTCTCACGATTTATTCCACATTTTTCCAACGCGCCTACGACATGGCCATTCACGACATGGCCATTCAAAAACTGAACGTCCGGCTTTGCATGGACCGCGCCGGGTTGAGCGGCGACGACGGCCCAACGCACCACGGTTTGTTCGACATCGGTTATCTGCGCCACATCCCGAATTGGGTGCACATGCAGCCGAAAAACGAAGACGAGTTCGTCGACATGCTTTG
This sequence comes from Chthoniobacterales bacterium, assembly GCA_035603575.1. Lineage (GTDB taxonomy): Bacteria > Verrucomicrobiota > Verrucomicrobiia > Chthoniobacterales > UBA10450 > AV40. The sequence goes on along the minus strand of DATNKD010000033.1, from coordinate 23,599 downwards.
GACGATGGCCAATTACAATTCGGGTCCGATTGCCGTTCGTTATCCGCGCGGTTCGGGCACTGGGGCGCAAATCAAAACGGAACCAAAGCTTCTCGAAATCGGCAAAGCGGAAGTGGTGAAACACGGCCGCGAGGTGGCGATCTTCGGACTCGGCAACATGTTTGAGGTTGCGGAAGAAACGGCCAAGAAGCTTGAAGAGAAAGGAATTTCAGTCGCGCTCATCAATCCGCGCTGGATCAAGCCGATGGACACCGGCACGCTCGAGTTCTTCGCGCGCAGCGTGGAAGTCGTCGCCACCATTGAAGATCACGTCCTCCACAACGGTTTCGGCTGCGCGGTGATGGAGCATCTCCACTCCCAAATGATCAACACGCCGGTGGTGCGAGTCGGTTGGCCGGATGAATTCATCGAACACGGCGCGGTTCCGCTCCTGCGAAAGAAGCATGGCATCACCGCGGATGCGCTGGTGGAAAAGGTTCTGCCGTTGCTGAAGAAAAAACCCGCCCCAAAAACCAGCGTCGCGTAGTTGCGACTGCGATCGACCGGTTGATTGTCGATCTAACGCATGCCTGCAATTGAAGCTCGCGACTTAACGAAGATTTACCGCACTTATCGGAAGGAAAGCGGGCTCTGGGGAGCGATCAAAGGACTCGTCAGGCGGCAATATGACGAAACGCGCGCGGCCGACGCGGTTTCATTTCAAATCGAGGAAGGCGAATTCGTCGGATTTCTCGGACCGAATGGCGCCGGCAAAACGACGGTTCTGAAAATGCTCTCCGGGCTTCTCAATCCAACCGGCGGCGACGCGCGTGTGCTCGGTTTCGTTCCGTGGGAACGGCGCAACGAAATGAAACGGCAGTTCAGCTTGCTGATGGGCCAAAAGAACGCGCTTTGGTGGGACCTGCCCGCGCAGGAATCGCTCGAGCTCAATCGCGCGATCTACGGAATCGATCGCGATCGTTTCAACAAAGTCGTGGGCGGCCTGGCCGAGCTTCTCGAAGTCACGGACAAAATGAACGTGATGGTGCGTGAACTTTCGCTCGGCGAGCGGATGAAGATGGAGTTGATCTCCGCGCTCATCCACGAACCGCGCGTTTTATTTTTAGACGAACCGACAATCGGTCTCGATGTCGTCAGCCAAAAACGCGTCCGCGAATTTCTGCGTATTTACAATGAGGAGCATCGGATCGTGACGCTCCTCACGAGCCATTACATGCAGGACATCGAGGAACTTTGCCATCGGGTCCTGGTCATCGATCACGGCAAGATTTTCTTCGACGGACCGCTCGATGAAATCATAGATCGGTTCTCCGGTCACAAAATCGTTAGCCTGACTTTCGACCAACAAGTTACGCGCGATTTTTCCCGGTTCGGCGAAGTAATCGAGCAAACGCCGATGTCGGTTCAACTGAAAGTGCCGCGGGCGAGAGTTACCGAGACCTGTCGCGAAGTCCTTCAATCATGCGATGTAAGCGACATCAATGTCCAGGAAGTGCCGGTCGAGGAAGTGATCCGGCAACTTTTTGGTGAACGCCGCGTCCAGTATTCGGCGGCTGCGGCGCAATCAACCACAGCGAGCGCAGGTAAGAATTAGCTTCGGATTAAAGCGCGCTTGAGCTCGTGCGTGTAAGCCGGATTCAATTCGAACGCTGTCACCGGCATTTCTGCCAGCTGGACCTGTTCAGAGTAAGGAATGCTCTCGACAAATCCGGCCGCCATCAGGCTGTTGAGGGTATCGGTAACATCGTCCGATTCCATCCGGACGAAATCCTGAATCTCGGCGCCGAGCATCGATTCAGTGAACCCGATCGCGCGCACGACCGAGGCTTCCCGGCCGGTAAGTTTAACCTGACGCATACAAAAAAAATAGCAGCTTCCATACCGGTATTTCTGTCCGCGATTGCGGTTTATGCGCCCTCGTGGTCGAACGTTGGAAGGACGCTTTTTTCCATCCCTTCGGCGAAGTTTGGGTAGCGCGGCGTCCAACCGATGGCCCGCAATTTCGCATTGCTGACACGCTTGTTGCTCTCGCCGCGTTTCCGCTTCGAGGTCGATCTTCCCGTCGCGGGAAGCGGTCGATTTAACTTCGTCGCCAGCCAGCGATAACATTCGCTCAGCACAATCGGCTGGTCGTCGACGGCATTGTAAACCTCGCCGGCCGATTCCTCTCGCCCCAATAACAATTGGATCACAGCAGCCGCGTCATCGCGATGAATCTGATTTGCGAAAAGATCGCGTTCAGGATCGAGAATCGCATCGCCATTCAAAAATTTTCTGAGCAATGCCGAGCGGCCAGGGCCGTAGATCCCGCCAAGGCGAACAACAATGCCACGGCTCGCGAGAACCAAATCCTCCGCTTTGCGCAAAATTTTTCCGGTTTCGTGTTTCGGTTCGGCAGGGCTTTCTTCTGTGACCCAGTCTCCGTCGTTTTGAGCATAAGCGCTTGTGCTGCTCGTGAAGAGAATTTGCGAACCTCCGAATCGCTTGAGAAGGTTGCGAACACCGTCCAAGTATACCCGCCGGTAAAAATCGACATCGCCGCCGCGCGTGCTCGCGCAATGAATCACGGCGTCGAAATTTCCCGTCTCGGCGCGAACGTGATCTTCTTTCGAAATATCGACGGCATGAACCGGATAAGGTTTCGTTGAAAGCTGGTGCGCCGAACCTGCGGACATTGTCCAGCCCTCGACTTCCGAATCGTGGGCGACGAACAACTCCGCGACAGCCTGGCCGAGATAACCGCATCCGGCGATGAGCACCCGCGGCATGATGTCGATCTTACGGCGCGATGGCAGCGATCTCGATTTCGTCGAACATCTTCGGCTGCAACGCGCGCACCTGGTTTAAGCGGATCAACTCGAGCAAGGCCAGAAACGTGACCACGATCTCAAGACGCGAGACGATTTGGCCAAACAGTTCTGAAAAACGCACCGGCGTTCCATTGCCAACGCGTTCCAGGATCTTCTCAATTTTTTCCGACACGCTATAACGCTCACCGAAAATTTCCTGCAAATCCTCCCGCGCCTCGACCCGCTTGATCACTTCCTGAAAGGCATGGATCAGCTGGAAAATTCCAACTTCGTTCAACGGCAACGGAGCGTCTGAAATGGCGACACTGCCGCCATCGCGGGTAAAGATTCTTTCCTGTTCGAGCGCGCGATCGTGCAATTGCGCAGCGGCCTCTTTGAACTTCTTGTATTCGATCAATTGGCGAATCAGATCCCAGCGCGGATCGTCTTCTTCCGCATCTTCCTCCGGCGGCTGTTGATCGAGCGGAAGCAAGCTGCGGCTCTTGAGATAAATCAGATTGGCCGCCATCACGACGAACTCTCCGGCAACGTCGATCTTGAGCTCTTTGAAAGCCTGGAGGTATTCGAGGTACTGGCGCGTGATCCGTTCGATCGAAATATCGTAAATATCGATCTCATCGCGCTTGATCAGGTAAAGCAAGAGGTCGAGCGGCCCTTCAAAAACTTCGAGCTTAACCTTGTAGTCGGTCTCCATGTCTTACCGAATTGTAGATGGCGCGCGCTTGAAGTAAATCGCGACGAGATTGCCGCGGTCGATGTCGATCCTGGCCCGCGGGTTATGCGACTTCGTGTCGATGCACCCAGACGCTGTTCACGACACCGAGCGCGAACATGATCATGAGCGCGAATGAGCCGCTATAACTGATGAGTGGCAATGGCACTCCGGTGATAGGCAAAATCGAAATGGTCATTCCGACATTCTGGAAAATGTGAGTGAAAACCAGCGTGGTGATTCCGATGACGAGAAGCAAACCAAATTGGTCGCCGGCAAAAAAGGCGACAAAAAGACAGGTCAACAACAGCAAGGTAAACGCACCGATAAGAAACATTCCACCGACAAAGCCCCATTGCTCGCCGATTGCCGAAAAGATGTAGTCGTTGTGCACCGCAGTCGCCGGTAGAAAACCGAGCTCGATCTGAGTGTTGGCGGCCTTAAAACCTTTGCCCGACCAACCGCCCGATCCGATCGCAATAAGCGATTGGTTGATCGCCCACGAGGAGCCCTGTTTATCGATTTCAGGATGAGCAAATGCGGTGAGGCGTGCTTGTTGATACGGCTTAAGCACCAAGTTCGCCGTAATTGGAATCATCGCGAACAGGATTAGCAGAATGCAGATCAAGTAGCGCAACGGCATCCCGCCGATGAAGAGCAACGCTAGCAGCACCGGCACCCAGATGATAACTTCACCCAAATCCGGCTGCATCAAAATCAAAAGGCAGGGCGCACCGGCAATCGCGCCACAGACGAGCAAACGCAACATCGGATGCATCTGTTTGAACTGACTGAGGAACAAGGCGAGCACCATGATGCCGGCAACGACCGCAAGTTGGGCGGGCTGAAAATTAAGCGGCCCGAGATGGAGCCAGCTGCGCGCACCGTAGACTTTCTGACCCATGAACTTGGTCAGAACCAAAAAGATGATGCCGAGAAGGTACATCGGCAACGCGCCCCATCGGATCCAGCGGTAGTCAACCAGGCTCGCGACCATGAAAGCGAAAAATCCCACCATGACCCAGTTGGCCTGCTTCCGCCAAAAATCTGCCGCGACCGGATCTTCGCGCATGTAGGTCGCGCTGTAGATGGCGACAACTCCGAAGACCGCGAGCGCGAGCATGACGATGAGCAGGAGCCAGTTTAGGCCAAGCAGCTTTCGAAGGAATGGTGTCATGTCGATCTACTCCGGCGCGAGCCTGAGCCAACTGCGCGCGGTGTTTTCGAGTATACGCAGGCCGCGAAATTCGCAACCGCGTTTGAGAGTTCAGAGCCGGGAAAATGGCGACTGGGCACCAGATTTCATCGCCCGCCTTCCTCCTACCTCCTCGCTCTCGCCTTCCATGCATAAATGCCTGCTAGCGAAAGGCTTATCGAAAAAATTGGAAAAAAGAGGCGCTTTTCTTGTCGACCCGTTCGAACCCACCTAGAATTACAGTCCTTCCAGCCGGGCCCGATTATGGCGAAGAAAACGAAGCGCAAGATCGCGTATCGCACGCTGCCGATGCAGCAACAATTAAATCTTCGCCAGGAAGGCGACCACTTCGATCTCGGCGAGATCTTCGATCAATTGAACAAACGCTATTTTCGCGGTCGACTTCGTAATTACAAAGTGGAATGGGGCCGTCGCCGAAAACATCGACCGAAAGATCATTTTGTTTTTGGAACGATCCAGGAGGAGGACCGCGTGATTCGCATCCATCCCCTGCTCGATCAGGCATTCGTGCCGCGGTGGTTTTTGAAATACGTGCTCTATCACGAAATGCTTCACTCTGTCGTTCCGGACAAACTTTTGCGGAGTGGCAGGCGGCGCGTGCACACGGAGGAATTCAACCGACGCGAGCGCAAATTTCGCGGTTACCATCGTGCGCAGCGTTGGGAAGAACAAAATCTTGCCCGTTTCCTGCGTTAACTCCGAAGCCTTTTGGCGTTGAGGTTGCGTTAGCGTTTCTCGGCTGCCGGCACCGGCAATCTTGTTTCAGACGGCGAGGGAGTCGTTGCTACGTTCTTCTTGATGAGATACCAGAGGGTTGTCGCGAGTAAGAGGGAGATCAACTTCGCCCGCCAGTTCTTCAGGAGCAGTCTCTTCATAACGTCCGTGCAATAAAATCTCGCCGATCCGCTGGCGAAACGTTTCCGGCGTAAAATTGCGCTCAATTCGTCGCCGATGGCAAATGGAAATCGCTCCCGTCTCTTCCGAAACAACGATCGCGACCGCGTCCGATTCTTCCGTGATTCCGAGCGCGGCGCGATGGCGTAAGCCTAGGCTGCGATCCAATGTTTCGCGCTGGCTCACCGGAAAAATGCAAGCGGCGGCGGCGATTCGGCCGTTGCGAATAATCACTCCGCCGTCGTGCAACGCGGCTTTCGGATGGAAGATGCTTAAGACAAGCTCAACCGAGAAATCGGAATCGAGTATCACGCCGGTCTCTTCGTAAACGCGAATCGACGTATCCCGTTCGATCGCGAGCAGCGCGCCGAATTGTTTGTTCGCCAGTTGGGTAACGGCTTCGGCCAGATCGTGCACCGTCTCGCGCTTCTCGCTCGTGAGCGAAAAGATGGGATGGCCTCCGAGCTCGGCCAGACCGCGCCGAAGCTCAGGTTGAAAGATCACGACCAGAGCGATCGCAAGAAAAACCGAGAAACTGCGCACGAGCCAGCCGATTACGACCAAATTCAGAAGTGTCGAGATCAGAGTGAGAGTCAGAAAAACAATCGCCAAGCCAGTCAACACTTTGGCGCCGCGCGTCCCGCGAAAGTAAAGATAGCCGTAGTAAATCCCGACACTGAGCAAAATGATCTCGATGATGCTGCGCCAGCTTTTGAACCAGACCTGGAGAATTTCCTGCGTCATGGCAGCACAGCCTCCGCCGCGCGCAGCGCAGCCGCGTTCTCCTTCACGTCGTGGACGCGCAAAATATCGGCCCCTCGAACGCGCAAGATTGCCGTCAACGCAACGGTCGGCGCCGCCCGCGCGCTCATTTCTGAAGAGTCAACAAGTTTTCCGAGAAACGATTTGCGGGAAACGCCAACCACGAGCGGGCGATCGTGCACGCGTAGTGGCTCGAGGTTTTTGAGCAGCGTCAAATTATGCTCCAGCGTTTTACCGAAACCAATTCCGGGATCAAACGCGATGGCCATGGGATCAACGCCGCACTCTAGGGCGCAGGCATATTGTTGTCTAAAAAAATCAGCCACTTCCGTGACTACATCTTCGTAATGCGGATTTTTCTGCATTGTTCGCGGCTCGCCTTGCATGTGCATAAGCACAATCGCTGCCTTCCGTTTCGCCGCGAGCGACAACATCTTCTCATCTCCCCGGCCCGCGGTGACGTCATTGATGATAGATGCGCCCGCATCCAGCGCCGCATTTGCCACTTCGGACTTGGAAGTGTCTATCGAAATGAAGATGCCTGCCACGCCAGAGGTCCGAGCCGGACTGGCTTTTGGCGAAGGCGGGCCGATTTTGGCGCGCAAACCTTCGATCACCGGGATCACGCGTCGCAATTCCTCTTTCACGGAAACAGGTTCGGCGCCAGGCCGCGTCGACTCCCCGCCCACGTCGATTACGTCTGCACCCTCCGATGCGGTCTGAATGCCGCGCGCGACCGCAGCTTCGGTTTCGAAGAATTCGCCGCTGTCGGAAAATGAATCCGGCGTCACGTTGAGCACGCCCATGATCATTCCCCGTTTGGAAAGATCGACAATCTTATCGCCGATTTTCCAAATTCGCTCACCCATCATTAATCAGACTAACATGATGGGCTCCTTATTCGAAGCGGGCGTGAATCGATTATTTTTTCGAATAGCGGCCCATCAATTCGCTCTGCGCGAGGATGTGCCCCCGCATAGCTGCATCGACGTCACGGCGCTTCGCCCCAGACTTGAGATCGAGCACGCGGTCGAGGGCAAAGATTTTGAAATAGTAGCGGTGCGTTCCGGAAGGCGGCTGCGGTCCGTCGTAACCACTACCCGGAAAATCATTTGTTCCTTGGACCGCGCCTTTCGGCACGCTGTTTTCCGCAACCTCACTTGTCTTGGGATCGATACTCCAAACCAACCAATGCGTGAACAAACCGACCGGCGCGTCCGGATCGTCCACGATTAGGGCCAGGCTTTTCGCCTCAGCCGGCACCCCTTCGATTCGCAATTCCGGATTAACATTCTGCCCGTTCTTGCTGAATTTTTCCGGGATGGTCCCGCCTTCCTGAAATGCTGAACTGGTGATTTTCATCTTCGCTCCTCCTGCCGCAAGCGCGACCAACGATGCGGCCGCGATCGTACATCCGACAATAATAATTGTTTTCATGCTTCAAACTCGGTCGTTAGATCGATCCGCCACCGGACGGATTCGCCGTGGCGAACAATCTCCAATATGCTTTCGCCAACATGACCAAGAACGGTCGCACAATTCGAGAAAAGGTTCTGGCCTTGCTGCGCTCGCGTGATTATCGGCCGCGCAATAAAAACGAGATCGCGCGAGCGCTCGGATTGCAAGGCCGAGAACGCGTTGCGGTGCGGAAAACTTTACGCGAGCTGGAACATGCCGGCGAGATCGCCCGCATTCGCAAGAACTGTTACGTCCTTCCTTCCGAAGCCGATCTCGTGACCGGGAAATTGTCGATCCATCAGGCCGGTTACGGTTTTCTCGTTCCGGAAAAGGCGGGAGAACCGGACATTTTCATCGCCGCCGAAAACACCGGCACTGCGATGAACGGCGATCGTGTCGTCGCCCGGATTAGTCGCGATGTCTCGCCGCGTCGCGCAAAAGATCGACATCTCCGGACCGAAGGCCGCGTCATTCGCATTCTCGAGCGTGCGCGCGACACCATCGTCGGAACATTGCAACACTCGCGAAACTTTTATTACGTCGTGCCGGACGATCCGCGCCTGGTGCACGATGTTTACGTTCAAGTTCCGCCTCGCGCAAAGTTGCCGAAAGGGCCGACGCGTGGCGACAAAGTCGTCGTTCGTCTGGAAGCCTGGGAATCGCGCCACGTAAATCCGGAAGGCGAGATCGTCGAAGTCCTTGGAGCAGCCGCCGCCCCCGGCATCGACATGCTGTCGATCATCCGCAAATACGATTTGCCGACTCAGTTTCCAAAGGCCGTTCTCGATGAATCGAATCGAATTCCACAATCGGTCGAACAAAAATTACTCCAAGGACGGGAAGACTTGCGCGACCAATTCATTGTCACGATCGATCCGGACGACGCACGCGATTTTGACGACGCGATCAACGTTGAAAAGATCGACAACGACGGCTGGCGGCTTGGCGTCCACATCGCCGATGTTTCCGCTTACGTAACTCCCGAGAGCACGCTGGATCGCGAAGCCCGCCGGCGCGGCAACAGCGTTTACCTGCCCGATCGCGTCATCCCGATGCTGCCGGAGCGATTGAGCAACGGCGTTTGCAGTTTGAATCCGGGCGTCGACCGCCTCACTCATTCCGTTTTCATTGAGTTCGATAAAAACGGGCGCGCAAAAAATGCGCGTTTTGCCAAAAGCGTGATCCGGAGCGCACGGCGCCTGACTTACAAAGAGGCCTACGCCATCCTGCAAGCGAAGCCAAACGGCGAACTCAGTCACCGACTCCACACCGCGTGGGAGCTTGCCTTACTGCTTCGCCGCAAACGATTCGAACATGGCTCGCTCGATCTCGATTTTCCCGAAGTAAAAGTGCATGTCGATGCAAACGGACGGCCGATCCGTTTGGAACGGGTCGAGAACGACGAATCGCATCAGTTGGTTGAAGAATTCATGCTGGCCGCGAACGAAGCGGTCGCACGTGAGTTACGGCATCGATCGATCGCGACGATTTACCGGGTTCATGAAGATCCCGATCCGGAAAAACTCGGCGAATATCGCGAATTCATTCTCAGCTTTGGTTACAAAGTCGGCGATCTCTCGCACCGGAAAGAAGTACAACGATTTCTGGCCTCGATCGGCGGTAAGCCGGAAGAACAGGCACTTAAGATCGGTTTGCTCAAAAGTTTGAAGCGGGCGCGCTACGCGGCGCAGCCGCTCGGACATTACGGTCTGGCCAAGGCGAATTATCTCCATTTCACCAGTCCGATTCGGCGCTACGCCGATTTGGTGGTGCATCGAACGCTGGCCGAACGCAATTTGCCGCGACGATCCAAGATCGACGTCGGACAAATCGAATCCGTGGCCGAGCATATTTCGGAAACCGAAAGAAACGCGGCCGAGGCAGAAATCGAATCGGTCCGCTTAAAGAAGCTTCAGTTCTTCGAGCAACAGCTCAAGGAGCGCAATCCGCAAGTCTTTCGCGCGGCGATAATGGATGTTCGGAATTACGGGCTGGTGGTTGAGCTGCCGGACGCTCTCGTCACCGGCGTCGTCCACGTTTCCACCCTGAGCGATGACTTTTATATCTTTGACGCTGCGCAACGCCGTTTGACCGGCCGGCGTACCCGGCGCCGATTTTCAGTCGGGGATGAGGTTCGCGTTTTCGTTGCGCGAGTCGACACCTTTAAACGTCAAATCGACTTCGCCATCGCTGATCAGGACGCGAAAAAGAGCGCACGACGGCGTTAATCCATTACCGAAACGGTTCTCGATAGAGCCGTTGCCGGCGCGCTTTTTCGCCAAAAATACTGCTTCCCTTTTTGATGCTGACCGGCCTAAACTCCGCGGTTTTTTGCAGACATGGATAATCTCATCGAGGCGAGGGAACTGCAGATCGAGCGTAAGCATTTTCACGTGGAATTTCGTGAGAACGACCGCGGCAAATTTCTTCGCATCACCGAGGAAGCACACGGCCGCCGCAATACCATCATCGTCCCGAGCACGGGCGTGGATGAGTTCACCTCGGCTATCGACGAAGTAATCGAACACGCCGAGCGGGCGCCGGCTTAAGGAACGCGTCGCTTCACTGATTTCCGCGCCGTCCGTTGACACACGCGAGAGCGCAGAATTAGGTTGGCAACTCTCCAGTCGGAGAGACTTCATGGCTAAAAAAGGAAAATCGACGAGTCGAAGATCGACAACGAAGGGGCAAGCTACGGTAAAGAATTCGAAAACGCCGAAATACGTTTATTACTTCGGCGATGGTCATGCTGACGGCACCGGCAAGATGAAACCGTTACTCGGCGGCAAAGGCGCGAACCTCGCCGAGATGACGCGGATCGGTTTGCCTGTCCCTCCGGGATTCACGATTACGACTGAAGTTTGCAGTTACTTTTACGCCCATAACCGCAGCTATCCCCCGCGACTCAAAGCCGAAGTAGAAACCGCGCTCGCCAAAGTCGAGAAATCGGTCGGCAAAAAACTTGGCGACAAAGACCGGCCGCTCCTCGTTTCCGTGCGCTCGGGCGCGCGCGATTCGATGCCCGGAATGATGGACACGATCCTCAATCTCGGAATGAACGACGAAGTGGTCGAGATTGTTGCGAAAAAAACCGACAATTCGCGTTTCGCCTGGGATTCGTATCGCCGGTTTCTGCAAATGTACGGCGATGTCGTAATGGGCGTGCAACAGCAACCGGGCGAAGATCACGAGCCGTTCGAAAGTGTGATCGAACATTTGAAAGACCACCGTTACGGCAAACACGATTTTCCCGACGTGAAATTGAGCGTCGCCGACTTGAAGGAACTGGTGAAGCGATTCAAGGCGCTGATCAAAGAACGGACCGGAAAATCATTTCCACAAGATCCAAAGGAGCAAATGTGGGGATCGATCAGCGCGGTGTTTGGTTCGTGGATGAACGACCGCGCGATTGTTTATCGGCGCAAATACGGAATTCCGCACGATTGGGGCACGGCGGTCAATGTGCAGACGATGGTGTTCGGAAACATGGGCGAGACGAGCGCGACCGGGGTTGCATTTACGCGCGACCCAGCCAGCGGCGAAAAGGTTTTCTACGGCGAATATCTCATCAACGCACAAGGCGAAGACGTAGTCGCCGGCGTCCGCACGCCGCATCCAATCGCTCATCTGGCGAAGGAAATGCCGGCCGCGCACAAGGCGCTCATGAAAGTCCGCGAACTTCTCGAGCAACATTTCAAGGACATGCAGGACCTCGAGTTCACCGTCGAAGAAAACCGGCTCTACATTTTGCAAACGCGCAACGGGAAACGCACCGGTCACGCCGCGGTCCGCATTGCCGTCGATATGGTCGGCGAAAAACTGATTTCGAAAAAAGACGCGGTGCGCCGCATTCCGGCCGACTCCCTCGCGCATCTGCTCGCGCCGATCTTTGATCGACAATCAGCGAGTGAGGCCAAGAAAATCGGCAGCGGTTTGGCGGCTGGGCCGGGCGCAGCTTCTGGTCATGTTGTCTTCAGCGCGGAAGAAGCGGTTGCGCGCTCAGCCAAAGGCCAGAAGGTCGTGCTCGCGCGTATCGAAACCTCTCCCGAAGACTTGCGCGGAATGATCGCGGCCGAGGGAATCCTGACTTCGCGAGGCGGAGTTTCTTCACACGCGGCATTGGTTGCGCGGCAAATGGGGAAGGTTTGCGTCTGTGGCGCGAGCGGAATTCAGATCGATTATCAAAGACGCACGCTCAGCGCGAACGGCACGACGCTCGCACAAGGGGACTACATTTCGATCGACGGAACGGCAGGCGAAGTCTTTGCCGGCGAAGTGACAACGGCGCCGTCGGAAATCATTCAGGTATTAGTCGACCGATCACTCGACGCGAAAAAAAGCCTCACCTATCGCGAATACGCTAAGCTGATGACTTGGGCGGACGAATTCCGAAAACTCGGTATTCGGACAAATGCCGATACGCCGGAACAAGTGGCCAACGCGGTTGCGTTCGGCGCCGAAGGAATCGGACTTTGTCGAACCGAACACATGTTTTTCGAAGGCAACCGGATCGATGCGATGCGCGAAATGATTCTGGCCGGCACCAAAGAAGAGCGATCGCGCGCTGTCGCCAAGTTGCTTCCCTACCAACGCAAAGATTTCGTTGGGATTTTCACCGCACTGAAAGGATTGCCCGCGACGATCAGGTTTCTCGATCCGCCGTTGCACGAATTTCTGCCAAACGATCACGCCCAGCAAAATGAGCTGGCAAATAAACTCGGCGTACTGGTGGACCAAATCGCGCGGCGCGTGCACGAGCTGCACGAATTCAATCCGATGCTCGGACATCGCGGATGCCGGCTCGGGATCACCTTTCCGGAAATCTCAGAGATGCAGGCGCGCGCGATTTTTGAAGCGGCGGCGGAAGTACAAGCGAGCGGAATCAAGGTGCGGCCGGAAATCATGATTCCGCTGGTCGGATTTCCGCGAGAGCTCAAGCTCCAGATCGACATCGTGCGCCGCGTGGCCGACGAAGTGGCAAAGAAAAAGAAAACGAAGTTCGATTATCTCGTCGGCACGATGATCGAGATTCCGCGTGCGGCCCTCTTGGCCGATGAAATTGCGCGCGACGCCCAGTTCTTTAGCTTCGGCACCAACGATCTCACCCAAACGACGCTTGGAATGAGTCGCGACGATTCGGGAAGTTTTCTGCCCGTTTACGCCGAGCTCGATATCGTCGACACAAATCCGTTCGCGTCGATCGACCAGAAAGGCGTCGGCCGTTTAATGGAAATGACGCGCGACCTCGGACGCAAAACGCGGCCCGATATCAAGCTTGGAATTTGCGGCGAGCACGGCGGCGAACCCAACAGCGTGAAATTTTGCCACCGGCTTGGACTCGATTACGTCAGTTGCAGTCCCTTCCGAATTCCAATCGCGCGCCTCGCCGCCGCCCAGGCCGCGATCGCCGAGTAGAGGTCGATCTTGTCGGCTGGTTTCCGACAACGAAAACCTATTTCGCTGCAGATTGCGCTGAATGAAACGCTAGCCAAGCGTTCCAGGCGCGTTCCCAGTTTTGTTTTTCCGCCCAGCATTGCGCTTCGAGGTAGCGGAAATAGGTGGGCGAATTTCCGCGCTCACTGAAATGGCGCGCGGTCATGAGCGCGTCGTCGACCCGGCCGCTTTGCATTTGCGCGCGATAAAGTTCGTAAGCGATCGCGTAGTTGTCGGGTGCGGAGCGGAACCGGCTTTCCAATTGCTGAACGGAAGCGCTCGATGAGATACGCGGGAGAGCGACAAGATCGCCGTAACGCTGGGTCAGTTCGTAAGCGGCGCGAAAATCCTTGTTGCTCGCGTTATATTTGGCGACTCCGAGCCATGCGTACGGCAACCAATCGGGATGTTGAGTAGCCGCGCGAGAGAGTTGGGCGGCGGCGCCGCGTTCCGACCAAAACGCAAAGAACGCGAGTTTCTCCGTTTCGGTGAACGAACTGAGATCGGGATCGTTCTCCAAGACTTTGCCAAGCGCGCGGTTGAACTCTGCGCCAGAGATTCGCGCGAGATATGCCAATGCGAGATCGTGGCTGCTGACACCGAGCTCAGCCAGAATGCGACTGACTTCGGGACTACGAAACGAGGCCTTGCTCAGCATACTGGAAAAGACTCCGGCGCGTTCCGGCCCAGCGCGGCGCAACGCTTCACGCCACGCCGTCGCAGCCAGAACGGGTTGCGACGAAAGCCAGACGTTGCCTTCCGCCAGCGGAAGCTCATAAGAGATTTGTTCGAGAAAACGCGCGCGGCGGAAATCGGTGAGCGCGTTTTCGGTTTGCTTCAATTGGGCCTCGGCAACGGCGCGGGAAAAATAAAGTTCCCAGTCAAGTGGCGCCCATTTCAGTCCAGTGGTGGTGACCGCGACAGCTTCGGTGAAATTCCGTTCGCGATTATCGATGGTGGCGAGTTGCTCGGCGTTCGTCACCCCCACCGAACCGGGAAGGAGTTTTTGTCCGCGAGCAGCGACGACCCACGAGCCGCCCACGACGAGCAAAATTAATCCAATCAAGCGGAACAACATCGACACCGACCGGCTCGGTTTGAATGAGTGCGGACGATGGAGCGAGAGGCCGAGCAAAAACGTTGCGGCAAACATTGTTCCGACCCGATGTCCGGAAACATCGACCAGCCCGTGGAGCGCAAAGAGAATTACAGCAATCAGGGTTGCGAGCCGATAACGCTGATTGGTTCCTTCCCGCAGAGGAAAAATTTTCCGAATGATGAAGACGAGTCCGACGACGACAAGAACAACCGCGACCCAACCAAGCTCGGTCCAAAGCCAGAGCCAATCGCTTTCGGGATGAATCGCGCGGCGGTCGCTGTAAGAAGCTGCCCGAAAAATTGCGAAGACGTCTTCAAAATTACCAAGACCGATTCCGACCCGGGGCGAGTCGCGAATCAGTTGAAAAACGTCGGCAAAAATCCGCCACCGAAAATCGCTCGAGATGCCGGCGTTGGCGAGATTGCGGAGATGAAATCGTTCGAGCGTTTGTCCGCCAAAAAGCAACAGAGCGGTGAACAAGAGGAGCAAGAACGAAATGACAAGCGCGATCCGCGACGGCGAGCGTTGGCGGAGCGAGAAGACGCCGAGCCAGAGCGCGCTTCCGGCGACGAGAATGCCAAGGCCGGCGCGCGAGAAATTCAAAATGATCGCGGTAATCATCAGGGCGAGCGCCACGACCCAAAGGATCCACCGTTTGCGGCCTTTGCGAAGATCGTCCTGACCGCAGGCCAGAATCATCACCGCGGTCAGGCCAAAAAGGTTCCCGGTTTGATTGCGATTCGGAAACGGCCCGAAGTTGCGTTCGTTGTGCCAGAAGGGCGGCGCCGTTTTTGCAAGCCAGAACAAAATGCAAATCGCAGCCAAAACAACAATGCCGGCGGTGAACAGCCGCAGCTGCTGCCGCGCTTCGCGCAATTCGAGTTGTTGAGCGCAGACGACGTAAAGCCAGCTCAAGCCAGCGACGAAACTGCACAAACACGTCAGCGTGATCCAGGGTTGCGGACTTAATGTGGTCGGAAGCGAAATTCCAAAATCGTCCAGGTAAGTTGCGCGCCAATTCGGCTGAAAAAACCAACTCCCCGGCAAAAAGGCGATGAGCGACCAAATTAGAAACGCGAGCAAGACCAGATTTATTGCGAGGCCGAGCGAAAAACGCGGCGGGTGCGCGAGCAGATACATTCCGAGAAGGGCAAAGACAATTCCCTCGCCCCACTTTTGGGTCGCGCCGCCAAGAAAACAGGCGAGCACCGGCAATAAGGCAACGAAAGCGTGATTCAGCCAGCGACTCGAGGGGCCTTCGTCGCGCACATGAGCTGGGCCTTCGTGTGTCGGGTTCGGCATTACCTGTGCAAAACCACGGTATGGGAATCGCTTTTGCTCTTCGAGCCAAGCGGTTGCTGGAATTGAAACGTCATGAGCCCGGGAACCTTATCACGAGTTGAAGCTGTGCGGCCATCGCGTACTCTCATGATCAGCCCAGCAAAATAGAACATGGTCACGCAACGGACGGAAGGACTTTACCGCGTCTTCCTGTTTTGCCAGATCATCATCGTCGCCGCACTCTTTTGGCTCGGTGTCTGGATCATGGTGACCTTTTATTCGCCGGGCGGCTCACTGACCTGGGGCCGGTACAGTATTTACTGTGGAATGCTGGTCCTGGGGCTAACGCTGGAAACCCTGAGTCGCTCGAAAAACTTTTTACTGCAAAACGAGCTCTTGCGCCCACATCGGCTTAGCTTGCGACAAACGGCTGCCAGCATCGGGCTGCTCGTGCTCTATCTCGTCGCCGCCAAGGACGCATTTATTTCGCGCGTATTCTTGTTCAATTTCGTTCCCTGGCTCTACATCGCCCTCCTCTTCTCGCACTACTATCTGCCGTCGGTTTTATCCTGGGGAATTTTTCGTCGGGAAGATAAAACGCTCCTGATCGGATCAAGCCAGCGCGCGACACAACTCCGCGAGTGGCTTCAGCGCAAATCCGAAATCGGTTTGCGGACCGTCGGTTTGATTTCTGACGACGATAAGATCGACAATCCGGGAGTTCCACTCCTCGGAAGGCCTCAACAACTCGAACAGATCATTCGCGATCACAACATTACTCAAGTCATTCTCCTCGAATTCCCACTCTTTTCCGAAGCGAACCAAAACGTCATCCAGATTTGCGATCAGCTTGGTATTCGTCTTCTCATCCTGAGCGATCTCGAAGAACGGTTGCGCCATTCGGTGACGCACTTTGAAGACGGCGGCTTCCGTTTTATCGGACTGCGCGAGGAACCCCTGGAAAATCCGCTGAACCGATTTCTCAAGCGCGCGATCGATATCGCGATCGCGCTCCCAGTCATGCTCGTTATTTTTCCGGTACTGGCCGCAATCGTTTTCATCGCGCAACGATTGCAATCGCCCGGCCCGCTTTTTCACGTGCAAAACCGCGCCGGGATGCAAAATCGACATTTCAAGATCTATAAATTTCGCACGATGCATTCGAACAATGACGAACTATCGCGTCAGGCGAGCGCCGAAGATGAGCGCGTTTATCCGTTAGGAAAGTGGTTCCGCAAGCTGAGCATCGACGAAGTGCCGCAGTTCTGGAACGTGCTTCGCGGCGATATGAGCATCGTCGGGCCGCGGCCGCATTTGATCGAACACAACCAACAGTTTTCGAAGTTCATGGCCAACTATCATGTGCGCACGTTTGTGAAACCGGGCATCACCGGTTTGGCGCAAGTGCGCGGATTTCGCGGCGAAGCACGGAATAACGCCGACATCGAGAATCGTGTCGCGTGCGACATCGAATATCTCGAAAATTGGAACCTGTCGCTCGAGTGCGGAATCATTCTACGCACGTTCACGCAGCTGATTCGCCCGCCGGGTAGCGCCTATTGATTGGTCTGCAACTCGCGCGCAGTCCGCTCTTTTCGAAGCTCGCGCACTTTCGCGCGGATTAGATATTCGTACCAGCCCATGCTGGCGCAATAGGCGAACCCTTCGCGGCCCTCGAGGAACCCGCCTTTGAAAATATACATGTGCAGAAAACGCAAAAACGGCCAGCCAGGGATACGACTCAAGATCGGTTTGAGTGCGCGATTTCGGCGCGAACGATCTTTCGAGAACAGTTCGCGCCAGGAAGCGGAGCGCACCGATCGATCGGCGGCTTCTTCACTGGAATATTGATTGTGCTTCGCCCACCACGCTTCCCAACCTTTGCTTAGCGCATAGTGCAGGTACGGTTCGCGGACGTAGCCGAGTTCGCCATCAACTCTTCCCTCCTTCTGGCCATGGCCGCTGTCGATGAAATCCGCGCGCCCGTGCCGCACGATCCGAAGCTGCCATTTCGGAAATGAGTCGCTCCGACGCAGCCAGCGCTGATCCAGCATCATTTTCCAGCAACAATAAAAACCTGCGACTGCGTTTCCCGCGCGCTCAATGGAATCTGCAACGGCCTGGCGAAATTCCGGTGTCGCAACCTCGTCGGCGTCAAGGAATAGCACCCATTCCCGTTTTAGGTTACAATTTTCGAGCGCCCAATTTCGTTGCCGTGCAAAAGATTCAAAGGGATGCTCGTGAACGCGCGCGCCTGCGTTCTTCGCGATGTCCTGGGTGCCGTCGTCGCTGTCGGAATCGACGACCACAATTTCGCCAAAGCCGGCGATGGATTGCATACAACGAGGCAGATTGTCCGCCTCGTTATGCGTGAGAACGATGATGGCGAGTGATTCCGGCATGGCGGGTGATCAATCGATCCGAAACAAATCAAAGGGAACCCCGCCGACATCGGCCGTCGCCGACGAAACACCAGAGCGAACGTCATAGCGCGCAAACAAAGCGCGATAGAGTTTCGCGTCCATTTTCATGGCGTAACCTTTCCGCTGCCATTCGTTCAACAGTGCATTTTCATAAGCAGCATCGGGTGGCAAAAAAATGCAGTGATCGCCACTCGAAAAAAATGCCGGGATATCCCGTTTAATTTCGCCGTGGAGATCTTTTTCATGCAACGGCAGGTTGGCGCGCTCGACGTGGTATTCAAAATCCCACGGCCAGGCGTTGCCAATGATCACGGCCGGGCGGTTTTCGCACTGGTCGAAAAGTTTCCGAAGGTAGTCCAATCGGTAATACGGTTTTTGATGAAAAGCCTGAAAATATGTTCCGGGAACAAAAAACGGGCGCACTAACTGTCGATCTTTGAAGATGTCGATGTTCACGACAGCTCCGAGCAAAGTGAAAAAGGCGAGCGCCAGAACCAACGCCAGCGATCGATCCACCGCGACCAACAAAAGAAACGGCAACGCCACGAGCAAATGCGCGGCTTTCGATGGATGGAGAAAGAAGACCGCCAAAAAAGTAATGGGAACAATACAAGAGATCGTGAAAACGAAATTTCGCGACTGGATTTGTCGTGGCCACTCGCGCAGCGCGGTGATTAGCGTCCAGCAGAGCAAAGGGAACACCAGCGGCGTAAAAGCTTGGAAAATAATCCGGTAAACACCGCCGAGGATTGATTCGCGTAAATTCATCCCGGCGGGGTAGGGAGCGCGAATGCCCATGACCAAGATCGGCACCCAGACGATGAAGACCGCAATCGCTAAAAGTGCGACGCTCAGTAGCGCATATTTCCGGCCGAGCTCCGGCTTAAACAGGCAATAAATCGGGAAAATAATTGCGGCGAAGACGAGCTCCGGGCGACAACCGGTCGCAAGCGCGAAACAAAAAATCGACAACGACAGCCGGGTAAAATTCGGTTTCGCCGCTCGAACAGCCAGAAACCGGACCGCGACGAGCAAAAAAAGGAGACCGAAATCAAATTCTTCGCCATCGATCGCGTTAAAAAAGAATTGCGTCGAAAAGGCCAGACAGATCGCGGCTAAAAGAGCGCGGACACGTGTTGCGCCGAGACGATAGAGCAGATTGTAAAAAATGATCAGGGTAGCGAGCGCGCCGGCGGCCTGGCAAACGAGATAAACGTTATCGTCAAACTCGACGCCGAAACCTTTCTGCAAAATCCATCCGATCGCGCCAAAAAGATAAAACTCAGTCGTGGGATGTCCGGGAGGCCGCGAAACTTCGAGCTGACCGCCGTTCAGCAGCGCCTGAGTCGCGCGCACAATTCCGTGGCCGTCGCCGCTGGCCAGACCGTGATTAAATTGAAGCGCGAGAATTGCGCCGTAAAAAACAAGAAGAACGACGAAAGCCCCGTGACGAGACAGGGCGGAAAAATTCATGCCGATGGCGGTCGCGACTTAATAACCCGACACGGGTTCCCGGCCGCGACGACATTTTCCGGAACATCGTTGGTCACGACGGAGCACGCGCCAACAACACTGTGTGCCCCGATCGTGACTCCCGGCAAAACAAAAGCGCGCGCGCCGATGAACGCGTCTTCGCCGATGGTAATCTTGGCCGCGACCAGCGGCATTTCCGGCCGATCGAAATCGTGGGCGCCGCTACTGAGATAAGCTTCCTGCGCGATGGTGGCGCGCGCGCCGATTTCGATTTCGCCTAACGAATAGGCATTGGCACGGTCGCCGAGGCAGGCGCGATCGTGCAGCGTTAAATTCCACGGAATGGCAATGCGCGCGCGTTGATGCACGAACGGGGTGCCGTCGATCTTGGCGTCGAAAACACGGAGCCAAAACAGCCGCCATTCATTGAGCGGTTTCGGCGTCCAGACGCAAAAGAGGGTCCAGCAAAACTCCCAGAGCACCCGCAGAAAACGCTGGCTCAACGGCCAGGGCGAATCGTAGGGCGACGTTTGAGCTGGATTAACGATTTGTTCGTGCGGCATCGGATTCTTGAAGCACGGAATTAAAGTCAGCCAAAAATTGATCCGCGACACGCGAGATCGAATGGTCGGCCGATCTACGATAGCCCGCGTCCGCTACACGGGCGAGCAAGGTTGGATCGACAATCGCGCTTGCGATTTTTTCCCGGAGCGATTCGACCGGATTTTGGGCGCGATGATTAAAGATGAAACCAGTCTCACCGTCGCCAATGAAATCGTGGAAGCAGCCAAGATCGGAGACAAACACGGCGCAACTGTGCGCCATTCCTTCAAGCGCCGCCAGGCCGAAAGTTTCGCCGCGCTCTGCCAATGAGGGATAAACAAAAACTCGCGCGGAACGAAATTCTTTTTCCAGCGCAAGCGGATCCAAGACCGGTCCTCGAAAAACAACCGTTGCGTCTCGCGCGCGGCGCTTGAGATCGACAAGGTAACCTCTGCCGCCGCCGCCTAACTTGATTTCTGCCGGCCCTACAATCACGAGTTTCCAACCCTCAAAAGCAGCCGGCTTGCCCGCGAACGCCTCCACTAAAAGATGAACGCCTTTTTCCGGATGCACGCGGCCGACAAAAAGCAGGATTTTTTCGCGGTCGGCCAGGGAAGGAGGCGCGCCCGGAGTTTGCGGTTCCGGAGCTGGGTTTGGCACGACCGAAACCTTCGGTTCGAGATCGGGCACTTGTTCCACAATTGCGCGCGCCAGCGCCCGAGTAAGCGTCTGCAATCGTCCGACGTGGCGATAAAAGCGCATCTGGCCTTTCGGGTAGCGGCCTACGTGGACGTAAATTTTTCCACGCTTGGAAGAGCGCAGCAAAATCGGCAGCCAAAACGTGTGCGTAACGATGATGTCGGCGGTGGGGAGAACAGAGAGAACCCTGATCGAGTAAATAAGATCGAGAAATTTCAACCAGACGATCGACCACGGGGTGTCGAATCCCGGGACACGCAAATGCTTCACGCCGCTGCGCACCTCAGAGCGCGGAAATTGCGGGACGGCGCGCGAAACGATCAGAACCTCGTGGCCGCGTCGCGCAAATTCCTCTGCAAGCGCGAACCAGACTTTTTCCACAGCGCCGCCCATGATCGGAGGTACTGGAAAAAAGGCGCCCAGGACGATGGTAATTTTCATGGTTCGTTCAAGATCCGCAAAAGCGAATCGGCCGCGCGGTCGATTGCAAAGCGTTGCTCAAAACAGTGTCGGGCGTTGCCGCGGATCGCTTCGCGTTCCGCTGATGGTGTGTCGATCCAGCGTTCAAGCAAACGAGTCGTGCCGGCGAGATCGTCCGATTCAATATAGCCGGCGCGGTCGGTGTCGATCTCGCGCCAGATGTTTACGCGATTCGAAATTAAAACGGGAACACCGGCGGCGAGAGCTTCGACCACCGAGATCCCGAAATTTTCCTGGTGCGATGAAAGAACAAACGCGTCGGCGCTGGCGAACGCGCCTAGTTTCATCGCGCCTTGCAGCATTCCGGTAAAAACAACCCGGTCTGTTAAATTCAAACGCTCCACTTGTCTGCGCAGATCCTTTTCCCACCCGACTTGGTCCGGCCCAGCCAGGATCAGGGAAATTCCGTCGCGGCCAGAAAATCGCGCGAAGGCGTCCAGCAAAACATCGCAACCTTTTTTCGGATGCAGTCGTCCCAGAAAAAGAAAATTTCGCGTGTTCTGCAATTGTGGATAGCGCGAGAGAAATTCTGCCTCCGCGTTCGGCAAAATCGGCGATTCCTCAACCCCGAGCGGTGAAACTTTTTCGCGAGCGCGATAAAGCCAGAACGATTTGCGCGCCAGCAAGCGTTCCCCCTCGGAAGTGAAGATCACCGCGGCGGCATCGCGCAACACGCGATACTCAGCCCACGGCCAGTAGAGCCATTTCTTTAGATGCTTGAGCGGAAACGTTTCCTTAAACCACGGATCGAGCATGCCGTGGGGAAAAACGAAGTAAGGAATCGATGAGCCGGCGTAACGTCGCCAGGCCGCGAAGCTTAAGTATTGCCAGATGCCGTTCACGATCACGCGATCGTAGTCGCCGCCGTGTTCTCGCAGCCACGGCAGGAGTGGGCGCGAATAACGGTAGTTTGTTAGGCCGCGGCCAAGCGCGTGCACGCAAACATCGGTCGTATGGGACATATGCGACTCATCCAGCACGACGATGTCGATCTTGTGTCCACGCCGCGCCATTCCGCGGCTGAGTGCGAGCACTGAAGTCGCCACGCCGCCAACGCTGGGGTCGAGCGTGTGCACCAATTGCAGAATCTTCAATGCGCTAGACAACGAAACCTTCCGTCCGCTGGAAATATTTGCAGTCGCGCGAAACCGATTTTAGCGGCCGGGCCGGCACGCCGCCGTAAAGCTGATAGGTATCGGTGAAGCTTTTGTTGAGCAGAGATTTCGCTCCGAGAACGCAGAAGTCGGGCAACGTGCTTCCGCCGAGCAAGACGCAATTTGTCCCAACAAAACAATAATCGCCTACTCGCACCGGCTTCGAGGATTGTCGATTTTGTTCGATGTCGATGCTGTGAGTGATGATCTGGGAATGAAATCCGGCGAATGTCGTGAACCGGCCAATCGTGACTGAATTCGTGCAATCCAGCAGGTGACGGTTCGTGATGGCCGAGTGCTCTCCGACGATCAGCTCCGGACGGCGATCGGTTTGGTGAGCAAAGTGGCGCGACGAGCCGAGTGGAAAGCCGGTGATCCAATTGCCGCGACCGATGGAAGCGTGCGCTTTGAGATGAAGCAGATCGAAGCCTTTGCAAACGGTGGCCGTTCCAATGGTGCTGCCTTCTTCCATGATCAAACGATTTGGTAAAATCCAGGCGAGACCGATGCGCGCGGTCGGATGAATTTGAAAACCAAATTGGTTTTCGAGGAACGATCTCCGCAAATTCCACGGCAAAAGAAAACTGAACAGCATCAGAATTGTTTTCACAGTTGCGCTCCCAGATTGCGATAGATGTCGATGTAATGCGAGACCATCCGGCTCGTCGAAAAGCGTCCGGCGTTGCGCACACTCTTTTCACTCCAAATCGCGCGTTGCGCCGGATCACGCAACCGAAGGAGATCGGCCGCGAAGCCGGCCTCGTCATCCGGATCGTGGAAAAGACCGGCGTCGCCCGCTGCTTCCGGCAAGGGACCGGAGTTGCTGCAGACAACTGGACAGCCGCAGGCTTGCGCTTCAATGATTGGCCAGCCGAAACCTTCAAAGCGCGAAGGATACAGCAGCGCGACAGCGCGATTATAAAGCGCCTCAAGCAGTTCGGCAGAAGCGTCGGGCACTTGCGTTACGCGGTCGGAAATTCCGAGACTTTCCGCCAAGGAAAGTAATTCGGGCGTGAGCATATCACCAACAAAAACGAGGCGCGCGTTCCATTTGCCTTTGCAGAGCGCGAAAATCCGAAGCGCGCCGTCTCGATTCTTTCTGCGCAAATTGGAGCCGACGTGCAGAATAAATGGAATATCCAGATTGAAGTTTGGAATCTTC
>DATNKD010000032.1:0-6581 GCA_035603575.1 Chthoniobacterales bacterium | reverse complement strand
CTTTACATGTCCAACCAGCGCGACATGAACACGTGGGGCGCGCGCCAGGAACCGATCCAAATTCTGCACTGGGGCGATGCGCAACAAAGTTTGCAGTTCCTCCAATCGCACACGGACTACACGCATATCAAACGGATGGTGCTTGAGCTCCAAGGCCGGAACGAGGAAGCCGCCGCGTTGCAGTAAGCGAATCAGCGTTCGCTCCAATCGAGGACGATTTTGCCGGAGTTGCCGGATTTCATCAGCTCGATCGCTTCCTTGAATTGGGTGTAAGGAAAGCGATGGGTAATGATCGGCGTAATGTCCACGCCGCTCTTTATCAGCGCGGTCATTTTGTACCAGGTTTCGTACATCTCGCGGCCGTAAATTCCTTTGATCGTCAGTTGATCGAAAACAACCGTGTTCCAGTCGATCGCGGCGGTACCAGGCATGATGCCGAGCAACGCGATTTTCCCCCCATGAAACATGTTCGGCAAAATGTCGTCGAATGCTTTCGGATTGCCGGACATCTCGAGCGCGACGTCGAAGCCTTCTTTCATCCCCAGTTTTTTCATCGCGTCGGCGAGTTTTTCGGTTCGAACATTGAGTGCCAGGTCGACTCCCATTTTCCAGGCGAGCTCGAGCCGGTACGAATTGACGTCGGTGATGACGACGTGACGTGCGCCGGCGTGTTTGCAAATCGGGATCGCCATGCAACCAATCGGTCCGGCGCCGGTGATGAGCACGTCTTCGCCCACGAGATCGAACGAAAGCGCAGTGTGAACGGCGTTGCCTAACGGATCGAAACAGGAAAGGACATCGAGCGGGATCGAAGGATCGGCGTGCCAACAGTTGGATTGTGGAATGGCGACGAACTCGGCCCAGGCGCCGTTGCGATTTACGCCGACGCCTTGCGTGTTCGGACAAAGATGACGGCGACCGGCGAGACAATTCCGGCAATGGCCGCAGGTAATGTGACCTTCGCCGACCACTAGATCGCCTTTGGCAAAACCTTTCACGTGGTTGCCGACGCGATCGACGACTCCCACAAACTCGTGGCCGATGGTCATCGGGACGGGGATCGTCTTCTGGGCCCAGGCGTCCCAGTTATATATATGTACGTCGGTCCCGCAGATGGACGTTTTGAGGACGCGGATGAGAACATCGTCGCCAGCGACTTCAGGAACTGGGACTTTCTCGAGCCACAATCCCGGCTCAGCTTTCGCCTTCACGACGGCCTGCATCGTTTTCTGCACCAGCCAAAGTTAGGCAAATAAGGATACCGGAAAAGCAGATTCCGGTGATTGTCGATCTTGCGCGGTTCGTCATCCTTCGAGATGATGAACACCATGCCCGTGACGCTTGAGCAACCGACATCGGAGCCGGAGACGCGACGCTCCATTTTCATTCCCCGGTTCGTCAGCACGGTCGTGCTTTGGTCGATCGCGCTCTTGATCGCATTTTCCGGGCACGAAATTTTCTTTTGGCTGTTGATCAGCGCGTTCGGGCTGATCGCGCTGCTGGAATTTTATCGCATGCTCGACCACGCGCACCTGCCGAATTTCAAAATCACCGGATTGATCTGCGGCGCAATCATGCTGGCCGGAAGTTTTCATTACTTCTCGACGATTGGTCCGGCCGGTTCCTACGACTTCGAAGTGGCGGTATTGCTCTTTTTTCTGCTGACGGTCTTTGGCCGCCAAATGTTCGCGCGTTTGCGACACGACGAGCCGTTGCAAACCATGGCTTATACGCTGTTCGGTTTGCTTTACGTGCTGTGGCTTTTCAATTTCACTACCAAAATCCTCTATCTGACTCCGCGGTCGGGCGCCGGCGTGGTGACGGGACAATTTTATTGCCTCTACTTGATTGCGGTCACCAAATTCAGCGACATGGGCGCGTATCTTACGGGCAGCGCGATCGGCCGGCATCTGATGGTTCCACAAATCAGCGCGAAGAAAACGTGGGAAGGATTTTTCGGCGCGCTGGCATTCGCGCTTTTTTGTAGCCTGGCGCTGTTCAGGCTAATGCCGGGGCACTTGGCGATGTTGAATTGGACGCACGCGACGATCCTCGGCCTGCTTCTTGGCTTCGCCGCGGTTATTGGCGATCTGGCCGAGTCGATCATCAAACGAAGCACCGGGGTTAAGGATTCCGGAAATCTTCTGCCGGGGATCGGGGGCGCGCTCGATTTGATCGACAGTCTTCTCTTCACCGCGCCGCTTATGTTTTTTTATCTGCGTCTCGTGATTCGAGTTTCGTAATCCAAATCTGACAGAATGAACAAAATGAACAAAATGAACAGAATCGAAGAGGTACCGGAACCCTATGATTTGTGTGGCCAAATCATTGGTCTCGCAATGAAAGTACACTCGACTCTCCGACCGGGATTTCTAGAATCGGTTTATCAGAACGCTCTGATCTGGGAACTGCGGAAGGGCGGACTCCGGTCCGAAACGCAAAAGCCAATCAGTGTGAAGTACGAGGGACAGATTGTCGGTGCGTTCGCTGCCGATCTATTGGTCAACGATTCAGTCATCGTTGAAGTTAAAGCGATTCAAACTTTGGTAAAACCCCACGAAATTCAGCTCGTAAATTACCTTACCGCAACTGGGCTGAACGAAGGTTTGCTGCTAAACTTTGGGGCAGAGTGGCTGGAATTTAAGAAAAAGTTTCGCTTACCGAAGGCGGACTCCGCTGCTTCCAAATCGGAAGTCATTCTGTAGATTCTGTTCATTCTGTCAAAAAAATGAAACGTAAACGCGTCGTCATTTTGGGCGCGACCGGATCGATCGGCGACAGCACATTGAAAGTGGCGCACGACATTCCGGAGCGGATGGAAATTGTCGGGCTGGCTGCGAACAGCAATGTAGAAAAGCTGGCGGCGGCGGCGAACACGACGCGCGCGAAAGCAATCTGCTTGGTTGACCCGCGCGAAATCGACATCTTGCGGACGAAACTGGAGTACCAGCCGAAAATTTTTGTCGGCGAGAATGGCTTGCGCGAAATCGCGCGACTAGAGGATGCGGACATGGTTCTCATCGCCATTGTTGGCACGGCGGGATTGCATCCGGCGCTCGATGCGATTGAGTCGGGCAAGGATCTGGCGGTCGCGAGCAAAGAAATCCTGGTGATGGCCGGCGAAGCGGTCACCAATGCGGCCCAGAAACGCGGCGTGAAAATTCTACCGGTCGATTCCGAGCACAACGCGATCTTTCAATGTCTCGACGGGCGCGTGTCGGACGTTCGCCGGATTATTTTAACGGCGTCGGGCGGACCATTTCGTGAAACGCCCACGAATCAACTTGTCGATGTGACGGTCGAGGAAGCGCTCAAGCATCCGACCTGGAACATGGGTCCGAAGATCACGATCGATTCGGCGACGCTGTTTAACAAAGGGCTCGAGATGATCGAGGCCCACTGGCTTTTCGGCGTGGAGATGAATCGGGTGGAAGTAGTGATCCATCCCCAAAGCATTGTCCATTCGATGGTCGAATTCACGGACGGCTCGACCCTCGCGCAGTTGAGCTACTCGAACATGTGTTTCCCGATTCAATATGCGGTGACCTGGCCGGATCGCGTTCCGAACACGTTGCCGCCGCTCGATTTCTCGAAGCTGTCGAAGTTGGAATTCTTTCCACCACGCTACGAAGATTTCCCCGCGCTCAATCTCGCTCGTCGCGCGGGTGAGGAGGGCGGCACTTTGCCGGCGGTCATGAACGCAGCCAACGAAGTCGCGGTCGCGGCATTTTTGAATCGACATCTGCGTTTCCCGCAAATTTGGGAGACGGTCGCGCAAGTAATGGATCGACATCGCACCGTTGCACATCCCGATCTCGATGCGATATTGGCCGCCGATCAGTGGGCGCGCGCGGAAGCGACCGCCGCAATCGGGGAAAAATAATTCAGCCAGCCGCAATGATTCTTCACATCGGTCGCGTCGTCCTTGTCATCATCGAGGTCCTGGTCATTTTCAATTTGCTCATCGTCGTGCACGAGATTGGGCATTTTCTGGCGGCGCGTTGGCGCGGTCTTTACATCGAGAAGTTCGGGGTCTGGTTCGGAAAACCGCTTTGGAAAAAGAAAATCAACGGCGTGCAGTATTCGCTAGGCTCGCTGCCGTTTGGCGGTTTTGTCGCGCTGCCGCAGCTCGCGCCGATGGACATCATTGAAGGAAAAGCGGACGTCGATCGCGAACAGCTTCCGCCGGTATCAGCGCTGGACAAAATTATCGTGGCGGTGGCCGGTCCCTTTTTCAGTTTACTGCTCGCGTTCGTGTTCGCAGCGATGGTCTGGCTGGTCGGTTATCCGGTGAGCGAATCGGACATGACGACGGTTGTTGGTTATATCATGCCTGATTCGCCGGCGGAAAAAGTGGGACTGCGCCCGGGCGACAAAATTTTGGAAGTGGATGGAAAACGAGTGACGCGTTTCCTCGGGATGAACGACAGCGTGAGCTGGGCGGTTGTCCGGAGTGAAGGCGAGACCGTTCCGGTAAAATTCGAGCGCGATGGACAAGTGCAAACCGTCCAAGTGGAGCCATACAAAGCCGAGACGCGCGGATGGCGCCGAAAAAGCGTTCGCCAATTGCTCATTCTGCCGGCGGAAACGGCGATCATTGATAAAGTGGAACCGAACACGCCCGCGGCCGCGGCGGGGTTGCGTCCGCGCGACATCATTCGCGGGTTTAATCACACACCGATCTACAATCCGGTCGCGCTGCTTGAGTACATTAAGAAACATCCCGATGAAACGTTGACGCTGGAAGTGGAACGCAGCGGCTCAAAATTCGAGGTGCCCGTGAAACCGGTGCCATTGCCGACTGAGGGAAAAATGCAGCCGCGAATCGGAATTCAATGGGACGCGAGCGGACAAATGTCGATCGCGCATCCGAGTCCGATCGAACTAATTCATAACAGCGTGACGAGCACGTTAAATACGCTTGGAGCGGTAGCTTCGCCCAAGTCGGACGTGAAACTGCAGCATCTGAGCGGGCCGATCGGTATTGGAAGAATTTACTATTTGTTTTTCGTGAGCGAGCGCGGTTGGCAATTGGCGCTTTGGCTCAGCGTTGTGCTAAACGTGAATCTCGCCATTTTGAACATGTTGCCGATCCCGGTGCTCGACGGCGGGCATATCCTGTTTGGATTGATCGAGTCGGTCCGGCGCAAGCCTCTGAACATGCGCGTGCTCGAAGTAGTGCAAGGCACCTGCACGGTTCTGATCGTTGGCCTGATTATCTACATCACCTTTTTTGATTTGCAGGATTTGCCCTTCGTTAAGCACGCGCTCGATAAGTACGCTCCTCAATCGCAAACTAAAGATCGGGACGTGCCCTAGCTTAATATCCTTTGTTTGAGTGCGACAGCACGAGAGGATTTCAAGCTACATCGGCACGCGGCGAAGCGCGCGGGCTGTTTACGGCGGCTATTGCGCTAGGCGCCCGGCTTCCCTAGCCACATTCGCTGCGCTCAGTGGCTCCCGCCGTAAAGTTGGCACACTTCTTTTGTGGTTTTCCCAGGAATTGGACTCCAATTCTTCAGAAAAATGAAAGAAATGTGCCAACGCCTGAGCGGATTGCGCTGGTCGGGCGCAGCTTTTAGATTTGAGCTTGTGAAGTACTGCGTATCACCATTCTCATTTTGTCGCCGCGTCTCGCGGGAAGTACGGGTGGGCAATGTCGGAATCGGCGGGGACAATCCCATTCGCGTCCAATCGATGATCACGTGCGACACGATGGACACCGAGATGTCGATCCAACAGACGATTGAGCTGGCGAATGTTGGTTGTGAGATTGTGCGCATCACGGCGCCGACCGTGAAAGACTCCCGCAATCTGGAAAATATCGTGAAAGGATTGCGCGAGCGCGGGTGCGACGTGCCAATCGTGGCCGATATCCATTTCAAACCGGACGCCGCGATGGAAGCGGCCAAATGGGTGGACAAAGTCCGGATCAACCCCGGCAATTACGCCGACTCGAAAAAGTTCGTGATTCGCGAATACTCGGACGAACAATACGCGGCCGAGCTGAACCGCATTCACGAACGCTTCACGCCGCTGGTCGATCTTTGCAAAAAACGCGGCATTGCCATGCGGATCGGCACCAACCACGGCTCGCTCAGCGACCGCATTCTAAATAGATACGGCGATACGCCGCTCGGGATGGTGGAGAGTGCGCTCGAGTTCGCCCGGATCGCGCGTGACCTGGATTATCACGCATTCGTTTTTTCAATGAAGGCGAGCAATCCAAAAATCATGATTGCCGCTTATCGATTGCTGGTGGCGCGATTGAATGAGCTCGGCCCGGATTGGAATTATCCGCTCCATCTTGGCGTGACCGAAGCCGGCGAAGGCGAAGACGCGCGAATCAAGAGCGCGATCGGGATAGGCTCGCTTCTGGCGGACGGAATCGGGGACACAATCCGCGTCTCGTTAACGGAAGACAGCCCGCACGAAATTCCGGTGGCGCGGGCGTTGGCCGCGATGGTGGAAAAGAAAACGTCGAACGGTCCGGGCCGGACTGGCATTCAACGCCCAACGCCGAAGGTCGAATTGTCATTTGATCCGTTTTCGTATCAACGGCGCACGACGGAAACAATTGA
>DATNKD010000031.1:0-3229 GCA_035603575.1 Chthoniobacterales bacterium | reverse complement strand
TGGCGACCACTCCTGGTCAGTTTCGGCGCCGGATGCATTTTGCTGACGTTGGAAGTGGTTTGGTTCCGTTTCCTTCGCTTGTATGTCGCATCCTCTGCCACTGCGTTCAGTCTCATGCTCGCGATCGTGTTAGCGGGAATCGGATTGGGCGGTATCGCGTCCGGTGCACTTTTGAAAAGAATGCGCCAATCGGCGCTTCCGATTCTTCTCGTCACCGCCGCGATTTTAACGCTGCTTTGTTACATTCTTTTCCCGGTTCCAAAACTTGGAGAAGGCGAGAAGAATTTTTACTTGGAATCGTGGAAAGAAATCGCGCTGCTCTCAATCGCGCTCATGTTTCCGGTCGCATTTCTTTCCGGCGTTTTGTTTCCAGCGATCGCGGCCCGCGTGCAGGAAACGGTGCCGAGCCGAATGAACAGCCTTGGTATCACGACACTGTTTAACACCGCCGGCGCCGCAATTGGCCCATTGCTCGCCGGATTTGTTCTGCTCCCGAAGCTCGGTTTTCAGTCGAGCCTGATCATCTGCGCCGCCATCTATGTGTTGCTCTGTGTTTTTGTAAGCCAGACAAGTAATTGGTCGCTCAAGCGCCCGACCGGGGTCGCGCTCTTTGGGTTCTGCATTCTGTTCGGCTTGCTCGTCGCGCTGTTTCCGTTTCATCGCGACGAACTGCATTTCGCGAATGCGAGAGAATTGTTCGAATTGGAAGAACAGCATCTTGTTAAGAAAATCGAAGGCACAACGGGAACATGGCAGCTTCTGCGGCGCGATCTCTTTGGCCAGCCGTACTACTACCGGCTGATGACCGACGGATTTTCGATGTCGGCAACGACTCCGCGTAATCAACGCTACATGCGTTTGTTCGCCTATCTGCCATCGGCGCTGCATCCGCAGCCGCAGGACGCGCTTCTGATCGCCTTTGGTTGCGGCGTGACCGCGGACGCGCTCGTGCACGATGTCGATCTTAAGCACATCGACATTGTCGATATTTCCAAAGAAGCATTCGCACTGGCGGATGATTATCGCGAAGCCGGCTACTCGAATTCACTGCGTGATCCCCGCGTCACGGCGATTGTTCAGGACGGCAGATTCTTTTTGCAAGCCAGCCCGCAGCGATACGACATCATCACCGGCGAACCGCCGCCGCCAAAAGTGCTCGGGTCGGTCAATCTTTACACCGAACAATTTTTCTCGCTGATGAGCGATCGGTTGAAGGATGGCGGCATCGCGACTTTCTGGCTGCCGGTTTATCAGCTGAATTGGCTCGAAGCGGACGCGATCCTGTTGGCATTTCACCGCGCGTTTCCGAACACGCTCATCTGGTCGAGCTCGGACGAGGAATGGATCATGATGGGAATCAAAGGTACGCCGCGGAAGATCGACAACGCGCAGGTTCGGAAATTCTGGCGGTTCGGAAGCACGCGCGATGATCTGGCCCGGATTGGAGTTGAAGTTCCGGAGCAGTTGGCTGCGTTGTTCGTGATGGACGGCGATGAGATCGATCGAATCGCCAGCCGAGGCAAGATAATGATCGAACCGTTGACTGATTTTTTCCCGAAGCGGCTCGGCGACGTCACGGCTGAGGACAAAGCGATCCATGAATTCACGGCG
This sequence comes from Chthoniobacterales bacterium, assembly GCA_035603575.1. Lineage (GTDB taxonomy): Bacteria > Verrucomicrobiota > Verrucomicrobiia > Chthoniobacterales > UBA10450 > AV40. The sequence goes on along the minus strand of DATNKD010000031.1, from coordinate 1,618 downwards.
AGCTACATGAAACCAATTTCGGCCGTCCAAAAGTTTCGATCCTCGCGGTTGATTCAGGAGATTTGGCCGGAGGCGATGACTGCGCAGATCGAGCCGTTCTTCGCCATCCGGGAAATACGCTACCTCGCTGGAATCAGCGAAACGAATTGGCTCGCGGAATTGGACATTCATCTGCGCGGTTCGCGCTTGCGCGAGCCGGTCCTGGAAACCTTGGACACAAATTCATTCCGCGTGGCTCTGGCTCACAAGGCCGCAGATAATTTGGAGCCGCCGCCAATCGAAATCTTGCCGGACTTGATCGCCGACGCGCTGGCCCAACGCGATTATGATGACGCCATCCGACTGTTGGAAGACAAACGAGCGCGAGCCGCGACGAATCGCGATATTTTCCTGCTCACGTATTTGTATTGTTTGAACGGCGACGTGGCAAAAGCGGAATCTGTTGCGATGGCCACAACGGACCGGGAGCGCCCATTTGTGAAATGGTTGTGGGGAAAATTACAAGCTGAGTACGGCTTTCGGCCACCGAATGCCGACTGAATATGACGCCGTTGTAATTGGCTCGGGGCCGAACGGTCTCGCAGCCGCGATCACCCTCGCGCGGGCCGGCATTTCGGTTCTGGTTTTGGAAGGGAATGCAACGATCGGCGGCGGCGCCCGCTCGGCCGAGCTCACGCTCCCAGGTTTTGTTCACGACATTTGTTCGGCGGTCCATCCGCTCGCTGCCGGCTCGCCATTTTTCAAAACGCTACCGCTCGAACGATTCGGCCTCGATTGGATCCAACCGGAAATTCCGCTGGCGCATCCGCTCGATGACGGCCGCGCCGGGGCCCTTCAACGCGATGTCGATCTTACCGCGCACTCGTTAGGCCAGGATGGGCGCAGGTACCGAAACTTGATGGCTCCGCTCACGCGCGACTGGGAAAAACTGGCGCCGGAGTTTCTGCAACCGATGCTGCACTGGCCACGATATCCGATTGCGCTCGGCCGATTTGGTATTCGCGCACTTTGCCCGGCCACGCTGCTGACAAGATTTCTATTCAAGAATGAATTGACGCGCGCTTTGTTCGCCGGAATCGCGGCGCATTCTTTTCTTCCGTTGGAATCGCTGGCGTCCTCTGCCTTCGCACTCGTGCTCGGGATGGCCGGACACGCCGTCGGCTGGCCAATTCCTCGTGGCGGATCGCAATCCATTTCCAACGCGCTCGCCAATTATTTTCTCGAGCTCGGCGGCAAGATCGAAATCAACTGTCGCATCCAAAATCTGGATCAATTGCCGAAATCGCGCGTCACCCTTTTCGATACAACCGTCTGGACATTCGCGCGGATTGCCAGCGAAAGCTTGCCCGTGCGTTATCGCCAACGACTGGAAAATTTCAAACACGCGCCGGGAATTTTCAAAATCGATTATGCGCTATCGTCCCCGATCCCGTGGAAGGCGGAAGAGTGCCGCCGCGCCGGGACCGTTCACCTCGGCGGACCAATTGATGAAATTGCGAACGCGGAGCGCGATATCACGCGCGGCAAAGTTCCGAAGCGTCCGTTTGCGCTGGTGGCGCAACAGAGTCTTTTCGACGAAACGCGCGCCCCCCGCGGACAACATACGCTTTGGGCCTAT
>DATNKD010000030.1:0-5812 GCA_035603575.1 Chthoniobacterales bacterium | reverse complement strand
GACCAAAAGATGCGCAGGTCTGGTCGATTAGTCTTAGGAAGGGTGACAAAATTATCTTCCATCGTGAGATAGAACCGAAGCCGAACCCCGAACTTCCATGGTAGGCCAAAGACCTAACCAAGCGCTGGTTAGGTGCCGACTACGCGATCCAGACTGTCTTGGCGTTCATGAACTCGCGAATGCCGGCGGCGCCGAGCTCGCGCCCAAAGCCAGAACGTTTCACGCCGCCGAATGGCAGCCGTGGGTCGGACGCCGACATTGCGTTGATGAAAACCATTCCTGATTCTAATTCGGACGCGAAAAGGTCCTGTTCGGTTGGATCGTTGGTCCACGCGCTCGCCGCCAGCCCAAATTCGCTGTCATTTGCCGCTTCGATCGCCTCCGCGGAATCGCGAACGCGAAAAACGGCCGCGACCGGGCCGAAAACTTCTTCGCGATAAGCCGGCGAATTTCTCGGTACATCGACAAGTACTGTCGGCTCGTAGAAAAACCCCGGTCCCGCGATTCGATTGCCGCCTGTCAACAATTTCGCGCCGGCAGCGATCGACTTTTGGACCTGCTCGTGCACGCCGTTCAAAATCTGCCCGGTTGCGAGCGGACCGATCTCAGTCGTTTCGTCGAAGGGGTCGCCGACTTTCAGCGTGCGCATTTGCCCGACGAATTCTTTTAGAAAATCGTCGTAAATTTTGTCGGCGATGAAAAATCGTTTCGCCGCGATGCACGATTGGCCGGTATTGATCGTCCGTGCTTTCACGGCGGTGCTGACCGCGAGCCCGAAATCGGCGCTCGGCATGACGATGAACGGGTCGCTGCCACCGAGCTCGAGCACGCTTTTCTTAATTTCCCGGGCCGCTGTGCTGCCCACGGCGCTACCGGCCTTTTCGCTCCCGGTCAGTGTCACTGCTTTGATCCGAGGATCGACAATCAATCGTTCGACTTGATCGGCTTCGATGAGCAGCGTTTGAAAAACTCCTTCGTCGAATCCGGCGCGACAGAACAATTGCTCAATCGCCAGGGCGCATTGCGGAACGTTAGCGGCGTGTTTGAGAAGTCCGACGTTCCCGGCCATTAAAGCGGGCGCGGCAAATCGAAATACCTGCCAGAACGGAAAATTCCAAGGCATGATCGCCAGAATCGGTCCCATCGGCTCATAATGAACGTAACTGCGACGCGCGTCCGTTTGTGCGACTTCATCCTCCAAAAAACGTTCGGCATTCTCGGCGTAATAGCGGCATCCGCGCGCGCACTTTTCGATCTCCTCGACGGCAGCGGGGAATAATTTTCCCATTTCGAGCGTCATTGTCCGCGCGAGATCTTTCTTTTCGCGTTCGAGCAATGTCGCGACGCTGACGAGCAATTGCGCGCGCTTTGGAAAAGATTCCCGGCGATGCTGCTGAAAGGCGTGTTCTGCGTGCTTCAGCCGTTTCTCGATCTCGGCGTCGTTAAAGGGAGAAAAATCTTTGAGCTTCTCACCCGTGGCCGGATTGATCGATGCGATCGCCATGTCGATCTTATAAACGCAGTCCTTTTGGAATCAAAACGCGATCGAGCAAATCGAACAGCGACTGCACCAGCAACGCGAGCACCGCAGCGGGAATTGCGCCTTGGAGAATCGTAGCGTGATCGTTCAGATTGAGACCGCTCAGGATCGGTTCGCCCAGGCCACCGGCGCCAATTAACGCCGCCAGCGTGGCGGTCCCGACATTGATCACCGCGCTCGTTTTAATTCCGGCGAGGATGGAACGCGAAGCCATCGGCAAATGAATTTGCCAAAGTCGTGCTGCCGGAGTTAGTCCAAGCGCGATCGCCGATTCGCGCAACGCGCGTGGAATGTCCTGCAAACCGGTCGCGGTGTTTCGAACGATCGGCAGCAGGCCATAGAGAAAAAGCGCCGCGATCGCAGTGCGGACACTGATTCCAAAAAATGGCAGCGGCACAAGGAGCGCCAGCAATGCGAGCGATGGAATCGTCTGGACAATTCCGGCAAAACCGAGAATGACGTGTCCAATTGCGCCGCCGCGGCTCGCGAAAATCCCGAGCGGAATTCCAACTAGTACTGAGAGCAGCAGAGAAAACCCGGCCAGCTCGAGATGACGCGTTGTCCAGCGCGCGAGTTTGTGCGGAAATGATTCACCGCCCGTCCAGGTTGTCGATGTTGTATTGCTGTCGAAATACAAGGTGGCTGCCCGCGTGTAATTCTTCGTGCGTTCGGCTCCCGCGTTAAGCCGGATCATTTTCGCTTCATCAATTGTCCCTTCGAGTTTGCGCAGCGCAGAGATCACGGGTTCCGGAAGCGCGAACCTGAACAAGAAGACAGCTTTGTATTGCGGAAAAAATTGGCGGTCGTCCTCGAGCACGACCAGATCGTTCTCTGAAATCTTCGCGTCGGTTGAGTAGGCGTCTTTCACGTCGATCGAACCTTTGGCAAGGGCCGCGTACCCGAGCGCATGATCGATCCCAATTACGTTTTGCGGATCCAATTGGTAAAGCTGCGTCAACGGCCGCCATCCGTCCTGTCGATCCAAAAATTCGTGCGTGAGCCCGACCTTCAGTTCCGGATGATTTTTCAAATCGGTGATTGTGCGAAGACCGAGCTTCTCTGCACGGGTTCTCAACATCACGAGCGCATAGGTATTGTTGAAGCCAAGCGGTTCGGTCATGCCGATGCCGGCTTTGCCGAGCTCGTTCGCAATTTGCTCGAACGTCAATTCATCGCTGCGTTTCAAAATTTCCTGCGCGATCGTGCCCGTGTACTCCGGATAAATGTCGATCTGTCCGCTGCGCAGCGCTTCCCAGAGAATGATCGTGCCGCCCATTCCCTGCCGGTGCTCGGCGGAAAGTCCCGCATCACTCAAACTTCGCTTCGCAATTTCACCGAGGACATACGACTCAGTGAATTTTTTCGAGCCGACCACGACTTTATTTTCCGCGACAGTTGAAGTCGCCGCTGCGATGAAAAACGCCAAGATCAATCTCATGTCAAAACCAGGGCGCGTTGCGCGTTGATAAATTCAGAAACGAAATTGCTGGTCGGTTTTTCGCGAAGATCGGCGAGCGAACCTTGTTGGACGATCCGGCCTTCATTCACGAGCACGATTTCGTCTCCGAGATAAGCGGCTTCGGCAAGATCGTGCGTGACCAAGAGCGCCGTTTGCCGGAGGCGAGCGAAGATTTCCTTCAAATCTTTTTGCAACGCCGCGCGCACGAGCGGGTCGAGCGCGCCCAACGGTTCGTCGAGCAGGAGTAATTCAGGCGAGAGCATCAGCGCGCGCATCAAACTCACGCGTTGGCGCTGGCCGCCGGAAAGTTCGAGCGGATATCGCCCAAGCAAATTCTCGGGGAACCTCGTCAGCACGCAAAGTTCGCCAAGCCGCGCCCGCATTTCGGTGTCGGCGCGACCCAGATGACGCGCCATCAGTAGAATATTCCCGCGCGCTGTCAGATGCGGAAAGAGTCCGCCTTCCTGGATCACGTAACCGACGCGCCGCCGGACGATGTCGATCTTGTCGGCGCGAAGTTGCGTTCCGTCGAATTGGATTATGCCAGTGTCAGGTTGGATCAAGCCGATGATCAAGCGGAGCAGCGTTGATTTGCCGCAACCGCTCGGCCCGATCAGCACCGTTGTTTTGCCGCGCTCAACCGAAAGATCGATCGCATGAACGGCGGCAGCGTCGCCGAAAGTTTTTGAAACGCCGACCAGTTGAACCAACGCGCTCACCGCGGCTAGTTTGCCACGGTGAAATAGAAAACGCCAAACCAGCGCGCGCCGTCAGTCCAGACTTGCTCGAAATGAAAGCCGGCCTGGCGCGCGAGCTCGATAAATCCGGCGATGGTGTGTTTGTAGGAGTATTCGGTGAGAATTTTCTCGCCGGCGTGAAATTGAAATTCGCGGGCGCCGATGTGAACTGTCTGTTCGTTCTCGCTGATAAGGTAAATCTCGATCCGTCCGTCGGTTGAATTGTAGATCGCATGATGCTGCCAGCGGTTTAGATCGAAGTCTGCCCCCAGCTCGCGATTGGTACGGGCGAGAAGATTTTTGTTGAACTGCGCAGTCACACCGGCGGCATCGTTGTAGGCGCTTTCGAGAACATCTCGACCTTTCTGGAGGTCTACGCCAATCAACAAACCGCCGCCGTCGCCGGCGAGCTCGACCAGGCGCGCGAGGAACTCACTCGCGATTTCTGGCTCAAAATTGCCAATGGTCGACCCTGGAAAATATACGACGCTCCGAGAAGAGAGTCGGCGCGGCAATGGCAACTCGAATGGTTCCAGATAATCAGCGCAGACCGGCAGGATTTGCAGCGTGGGAAACATTTCCCGAAACCGGTCGGAGGATTTTTCTAACTGCTCCTTCGAAATGTCGATCGGCACGTAAACGAGCGGGTCGTGCAGCTCCTCGAGGAGAATTCGCGTCTTTGTTCCGGCGCCGGTGCCAAGGCCGATCAATTCGATTTGTGGACCGAGCGCCTTTGCCATGTCGGCGCCATGCAAACGAAGAATCTCGATCTCGGTTCGGGTAATGTAGTATTCGGGCAGATCGCAAATTTCCTGGAACAACTGCGCGCCACGTTCGTCGTAGAAAAATTTGTACGGCAATTGCCGGGGCGATTTGGAAAGGCCGGCCAGAACTTCCTCGCGAAAGTTTTCTTTCGTGGCTGCCGCAGCAACAGACACAATTTTTTCGTTCACGAGAGATCGCGCGCCAAACGGATCCCTGTGAATTGCCACCGTTTATCAGGTTGAAAGAAATTGCGGTAAGTTTTGCGAATATGCGTGCGCGATGTCGCGCAAGAGCCGCCACGCAGCACATATTGATTGCACATGAACTTGCCGTTGTATTCGCCGAGCGCGCCCGGCCCGGCACGATAGCCCGGATAAGGTGAATAAGCGCTGCGCGTCCACTCCCAGACGTCGCCGAACATTTGTTGAAAATCGCTGTTGAAGCCGGCGCGCCCGCGCGCCGGTGCCGGATGAAAACGCTCGGTCTCGACGAAATTTCCGTCGATGTCGATCTTCGCAGCCGCGCGTTCCCATTCAAATTCTGTGGGCAACCGCGCACCGGCCCAGTTCGCGTAGGCGTCGGCTTCGAAATAACTGAGGTGCGTGACCGGTTCGCTCGGATCGATCTTGCGCAGACCCGACAGAGTAAAATTCCACCATTCGCCGTCCCGTTCGGTCCAATAAAGGGGCGCGCGCCAATTCTGTTCGGTGACTGTAGTCCAGCCTAGCGAGAGCCAAAATTCCGGGCGCGAATAACCATTGTCAGCCGTGAACTCGAGATACTCGTCGTTAGTGACCAGTCGATCCGCGAGCGAGAAAGGTAGAACCAGTGCACGATGGCGCGGTCCTTCGTTGTCATAAGCGAAACTGTTTCCGTCATGGCCGATCTCAACCGTCGCTTCATCGAAGTCGACAAACTTCAGCGGGGCGATGTTCGCCGCGGCGAATCCGTCCTTTGGCGGATCGATTTTGGCTTCGCGGAAAACGGGATAGAGCGGGTTTTGGGCGAAGACGTGCTTGATGTCCGTGACGAGCAACTCCTGATGTTGTTGCTCGTGATGGATTCCAAGCGTCAGAATCGGTTCGATTTCGCGAAATAATTTCTCGTCGGCATTGGAAACCAGATCATCAATGTCGGAATCGACCGAGACGCGATATTTCTTTGCTTCTCCAACCGTTGGCCGCGAGATCAATCCACGGAGGTCGCGGCGATGCATCGCGCCGGCGGCATTGTAGTAAGAGTTGAATAGATAGGCATACTCCGGAACGGCATCGCGATAACCCGGCATCCATTTCTTCAAAATGAAGGTCT
>DATNKD010000029.1:0-9280 GCA_035603575.1 Chthoniobacterales bacterium | reverse complement strand
CTTCTGAACTGAAGATTGTAGACAACCTTATTGTCGGGTTGGACTTTGTGGGTTCTGATGCCGACATTGAGAGCTGAGTGTTGAAAGAAAAGAAAATCCGTTTTCATCCGCGTGATCCGCGGTTAATGAGCAGCAATAGCTTCCGTCTGCGGACAAAAATCTCGTTCGGCTCCGCGAACTGAATAATCGTACGGTCCGCGATACACAGTGACCGGCTCCGTAAAATTGCCGTGCGGGGGCGGCGTGGGAGTCGCCCATTCCAGAGTTGTCGCGTCCCACGGATTATCCGATGTCACTTTGCGTCCGTGACGAATGCTCCAGAAGAAATTGATGATGAATGGAATTTGAGCGAGCCCCATCAGCCAAGCGGCGGTTGAGATCGGTACGTTCCAACCAAAACCGGACACGCCCCAGACTTTTTCCCCCGCCACACTCCAGCCTTGGCCGCCATCGTACCAACGGCGATGCATGCCGAGCATCCCCTGGAGAAACATCGGAAGGAAAATCACGTTCATCAAGATGAGGGTCGGCCAAAAATGCACTTTGCCCCAGAACTCGTTCATCATTCTTCCCGTAGCTTTCGGAAACCAGTAATAAGTCGCGGCGAATAAGGCGAAGATCGTTCCGGGCGCGACGAGGTAATGGAAATGCGCGATCAAATAATAGGTATCGTGCAGATAAAGATCAGCCGGAGCCAACGCCAGCGGGATGCCCGTCAAGCCGCCGACGCCGAACATCGGCATGAAAGCGGTGGCGAAGAGCATCGGCACAGGGAACCGAATCGATCCGCGCCGAAGCGATAAGAGCAGTGAACTCAAGATAATCACTGACGGGATAGAAATGAGAATGGTGGTGGTTTGAAAAAATGAACTCACCGTTTCTCCCATGCCGGTGAGAAACATGTGGTGGGCCCAAACGATGAACGAAAGAAAGCCAATACCGAAAACAGAAAAAACCATCCCCCTGTAACTCCAGAGCGGTTTGCGCGTATTGTTGGCCACGATCTCCCCAACGATCCCCATCGCCGGCAGGACCAACACGTAGACCTCAGGGTGGATCAGAAACCAAAACAGGTGCTGCCATAAAAGTGGGGCGCCGCCACCTGCCACGACCATTTTCTGGCCGTTTATTATGAGGTCGGATGGCAAAAAGAAACTCGTTCCGGCCACTCGATCCATCAGTTGCATGATCGTTCCCGCTTCCATCGGAGGAAACGCCAGAAGCAGGAGGAACGCGGCGACGAATTCAGTCCAAACGAAGAACGGTAGCCGCATCCAGGTCATTCCTTTCGCTCGCAGCTGCACGATGGTGGTGATGAAGTTGACCGCACCGAGGACGGACGATGTTGCGAGGAAGACCACTCCGATCAGCCAAAAACTTTGACCGGTCAGAATCGAGTGCCCGTGCCCCAGCTGTGCGATGTCGGCCAGAGGCGTGTAAGACGACCAGCCGCTAGCGGCTGCTCCCATTGGGAGAAAAAAACTGCTCAGCAACGTCACCGCCCCAAGAACAAGCGCCCAGTAGCTAAACATGTTTACCTTCGGAAACGCCATATCGGGAGCCCCGATTTGCAGCGGGATGATGTAGTTACCGAAACCTCCAAATGCGACGGGGATAATTCCGAGGAAGACCATGATGGTGCCGTGCATCGCGCCTAATGAGTTGTAGAAGTCGGGCGTCATTACCCCTCCCGGCATGGAAGCTCCGAACAGTTTCCCAATAATCGGCAAAGGTTTGCCGGGGTAGGCCAACTGCCAGCGCATCAGCATCATCAGGCCAAAACCGAAGAGGAGAAAAACGAAGCCCGAAATCGCATACTGGATTCCGATGACCTTGTGGTCGGTTGAGAAAACGTATTTTCGCCACCAGCCAAGTTCGCGTTCCATAAGCGCTCGTTGACGACTTACATGTTTGGAAACTGAATGACCGCGCTCCTCGCTTCATGATTGCGAGCGAAGCTAAGAATTGCAATCCGCAATACGCCTACGGCAGAAATCGAGGAGTTGAGCGTCGGAAGAAAATCCGTTTTCATCCGCGTAACTTGTCGCGCCGTAGGCTTGCCGGAGGCGGATCCGCGGTTAGAGATTTAAATCAGATTATCCCCACCGAGGCTGCTCGTCCGGGCTAATCCCAAGCGAGATCTTACCGACGAACTCGTGCGTCAGCAGCGGGTTCGCCGGGTGGAAGCGACCGGCGCGGCAGTCGCGGAACAGCCGCTCCAGCTCGCTCTTCTTGAACATCCCGAAGCCGCCCGAAAGATCGAGCGCTCGATCGACCACCCGGAAGGCGGCTTCGACCGTTCGATGCTTCATGGCGACGAGACGCAGGAACCAGTCGGGCTCGACACGCCCCTCGCTCCAGTCGTTGGCGATGGCCTCCACGTGCGGTCCCATCGTTTCGATGTCCATTGTCATTTCCGCGACGCCGTGCTGGACCTCGGGGTGATAGATCATCGGACGCGTCAGCGCGATCACCGTTTTCGTCTTCAGCTGCTCGATGAGGACCTCGCGAGCACGAAGGGCGATGGCGTAGTAGACATTGGCGAAGCCCGTGAGGCCCCACGTGAAGAAGCCGATGATGAAATTGTCGACGCCGGCGACACCCGCGGGCACGACGCGCGCGATGTACTTGTCGGGCACAAACGCGCCTTCGAGCACCGTGTCGTCGCTGCGCGTCGCACGCATCCCCATCACGTCCCACGTGTCCTTGATCGTGTAGCCTTTCGCGTCGCGCGGCAGAAAGAAGTGGACAATCTTCGGTGCCTTTGGATTGCTTGTGTCCATGGCGTGTCCGCCAAGCCTGGTCCACACAGGCGTAAGGCTGCCGAAAGCCTTCCGGCCAGTCAGCTTGTAGCCGCCGTCGACACGCTCCGCTTTCGTCGCGGAGAGCAACCCCGGGATGTCGTTGCCGTGTTCAGCGTGGCCCGCCGCGAACACTTCGCCGGCCGCTGCATCTTTGAGGATCCACTCGCAGGACTTGTCGCCCCCGCGCCAGAGGTCCGCCGCGTCGCCGACCCAGTAGTTGTGCATGTTGATGCACAGCGCGGTCGCCGGCGCGTACTGGGCGAGCAAACGCGTTTCTCGTGACACCTGCGCGAGCGTCATGCCCTGCCCGCCGAACTCCTTCGGAATAGCCATCTTGAGATACCCGGCGGCTTTCAGCTCGTTGAAGTCGTCCAGACAGAACGTGTTGTCGCGATCGTAATCGGGGGCGCGCGCGCGGCACCGGTCAAGAAGCGGTTGGGTCAGTACGGAACTGGAAGGCGCAGTCATGAACTCTCGCTGGACGGTGCCGACGGGCTTCGAGGATTGATGCGCGACCGAATATTCGTCAAGATAAAATCGTCGGGGTTGAGCGCCGAGAAGCATTACGGCGCTTATCAGCTTCTATTTCGCATCAACCTCGCCTTTTCGGCGCCGGCAGCTTGGATCCGCGGAACTTGTCACGCCGTAGCTCCGTCACATTGAATTAACATAAACGGACTTGGCGAAGGCGGATCCGCGGTTACAGATTTAAACATGAGCGGAGTAAGACTTTTGGTTGGTACAAAGAAGGGCGCGTTCGTTCTGACTTCAGATGCGAAACGCAAAGATTGGAAAGTGGATGGGCCGCATTTTGCCGGCTGGGAAATTTATCACATGAAAGGGTCGCCGGTTGATCCGGACCGGATTTACGCATCGCAGACGAGCGCGTGGTTCGGGCAGATCATTCAGCGGTCGAGCGACGGCGGCAAAACGTGGGAAACGCCCGGTAGCGGCCCCGAGGAGTTGAAAGGCCCGGAAGGCAATCCCAAAGGCGAGAGCAACAAATTCGTTTACGACGGCATCCCCGGCACGCACATGTGGTACGACGGCACGCAGCATCCGTGGGAATTCAAACGCGTCTGGCACCTCGAGCCTGCGCTCGATAACGCCGATCATGTTTACGCGGGCGTGGAAGACGCCGCGTTGTTCGAATCGAAGGACGGCGGCAAATCGTGGAGCGAACTCTCCGGCCTCCGCCAACATGACACCGGACCGAAATGGCAACCCGGAGCTGGCGGAATGTGTCTCCACACAATTCTGATCGATCCGAAAAATCCGAAGCGAATCTTCATCGCGATCTCGGCGGCGGGCGCGTTCCGGACCAATGACGGCGGCAAAACCTGGAAACCGATCAACCACGGTTTGCATTCGCAGTACATTCCCGATCCGAACGCGGAAGTCGGCCACTGCGTGCATCGGATCGCGATGCATCCGTCGAAGCCGAACACGCTCTTCATGCAAAAACATTGGGACGTAATGCGGAGTGATGACGCGGGCGATTCCTGGCGTGAAGTGAGCGGAAATTTGCCGAGTGATTTCGGTTTCCCGATCGAGGTGCACGCGCACGAACCGGAAACGATTTACGTCGTGCCGATCAAAAGCGACTCCGAGCATTATCCGCCGGACGGCAAGCTGCGCGTTTATCGCAGCCGCAAAGGCGGCAACGAATGGGAAGAGCTGACCAAAGGTCTGCCGCAAAAGGATTGTTACGTGAACGTCCTGCGCGACGCGATGTCGGTGGATTCGCTCGATCCATGCGGGATTTATTTCGGAACAACCGGCGGCCAGGTTTATTCTTCACGGGACTCTGGCGATAGTTGGGAGCCGATCGTTAGGGATTTGCCAGCCGTCTTATCGGTCGAGGCTCAGACTCTAAAGTGAAATCCCAGATCCCAGGTTCCAAATCCCAAACAAACTCCAAATGACCAAATCCCAAGATATGAAAATTCGCCATTGTGTTTTGCCATTGGGGTTTGGGATTTGTTTGGAGCTTGGGTTTTGGTTATTGGGACTTCCCAATCGGTTATGATTAGGATTGTTTTGCCGCATCATCTTCGAACGCTGGCGAAAGTTGGCGATGAAGTGCATGTCGATCTTAACGGCGCCGTGACAGCGCATGCAGTTATCGGAGCACTGGAGGACAGATACCCGATGTTGCGCGGAACAATCCGCGAACACGGAACACTCAAACGTCGTCCGCTCGTCCGCTTCTTCGCTTGCGGTGAAGACGTTTCGCACGAATCGCCGGATGCTCCCCTGCCCGACGCGATCGTGAAAGGCACCGAACCGTTCTTCATAATGGGCGCGATTGCAGGAGGATGAGCAAAACATTCGAGAGCTCACGCGCGCCGGAACCGGTGGGCGCGTTTCCGCACGCGAAACGCGTCGGCGATTTGCTTTTCCTTTCCGGAATCGGCCCGCGCGTGCGCGGCAACAAGGAAATTCCCGGCGTCACACTCGATTCGGGCGGTAAGATCGTTGGTTACGATATTGAGAAACAATGCCGTGCGGTTTTCGAAAACGTGCGGCTCGTGCTCGAAGACGCCGACGCAACTTGGAACGACATTGTCGATGTGACGGTGTTCCTGACGAACATGAAGAAAGACTTCCCGATCTACAACAAACTCTACGCCGAATATTTCGCCGGCGACGGCAAACCAAACCCGACCCGCACGACCGTTGAAGTCACCGCGCTGCCCACGCCAATCGCGATCGAGCTCAAAGTCATCGCGCATTTAGGTAGGGGCGATTGACCTCAATCACCCGCGATTGTGTGAGCTCATTTAATATCCTCGACGCTGATCACACTGGAATCACTGTTTCGAATATCGAGCGGTCGCTCGCTTTCTGGCGCGACGTTCTCGAATTCGAATTTTCGCACAGCGCGCATCAAAAGGGCGAAATGGCCGAACAAATTACCGGAGTCAAAGGCGCCGAGCTTAAACTGTCGGTGGTGAAAGCGCCAGGTGGACACAAGATCGAGCTGCTCGAATATCTCGCGCCACCAGATCGCAAGCAGCATGTCGATCTTCGGCCATGCGATGTCGGATCAGTTCACATCGCACTAACGGTCGATAATCTCGACGCCGTTTTGGAGAAGATCACAGCGTCCGGCTGGAAAGCCGCTGGCAAACCACAAATGCTCACCGCTGGTCCGAATGCAGGGAAACGTGTGGTTTACGTTCGGGACCCTGATGGAACAACGATCGAATTCATGCAGATGCCAAAGCCAGTTGATGGTTGATCGTTGAGTGTTGAGAGTATGACGATGCAGTTTTCAACTGACGAAGATTTCGCAAAGCAACTCGATCAAGAGGATGCGTTGCGTCAGTTTCGCGAAAAATTTCATCTCCCTCTCGGTAAAGATGGCAAGCCGTTGATTTATTTTGCCGGCAATTCGTTAGGCCTGATGCCGAAAGCGGCGCGGCAGATTGTCGATCAAGAATTGGACGACTGGGCGAGGCTCGGTGTCGACGCGCACCTTGACGGCAAGACGCCGTGGTATTCGTACCACGAGACGTTGCGCGAACCGACGGCGCGGCTTGTTGGCGCGAAACCGGTCGAAGTTATCTGCATGAACAGCCTGACGGTGAATCTTCACCTGATGATGGCGAGCTTTTATCGCCCAACGAAATCTCGCTTCAAAATTTTAATGGAAGATCCGGCGTTCCCTTCCGACACCTACGCGATCAAAACGCAGATCGTGCATCACGGACTCGACCCGAAAGACGCGCTGATTCTCGCGCGCCCGCGCAACGGCGAATTCGCCGTTCGAACGGAAGACATTGTCGATCTCATCGAGAAGCACTCCGACCAACTTGTGGTGGTGATGATTGCAGGCGTGAATTTTTTCACTGGCCAGTTGTTCGACATCCCGACGATCACGAAGGCAGCGCAAAAGCGCGGAATTACTGTCGGTGTCGATCTTGCCCATGCGATCGGCAACGTGCCGCTGTCGTTGCATGATTGGAACGTCGATTTCGCGGTGTGGTGCTCATATAAGTATCTCAATGCCGGTCCCGGCGCGGTCGCCGGCGCGTTCGTGCATGAGCGCCACGCGACCAATACAAAATTGCCGCGGCTTGCCGGCTGGTTCGGAAATGATCCGAACACGCGTTTCCGGATGCATCTCGAACCGGAATTTATTCCAGTCCCCTCGGCCGATGGTTGGCAGATCAGCAATCCCCCAATTCTTTCCATGGCGCCGCTGCGCGCGTCATTGTCGATCTTCGACCACGCCGGCGGGTTGGAATCGCTGCGGGCGAAATCGATCAAGCTAACCGGCTATTTGCAATTCTTACTCGAGCGCGGCGGTGCGAAGCGCTTTACGATTGTGACACCGCGCGAAACGGATGCGCGCGGCTGTCAGTTGTCGATCCTGGCGCACGAACATCCAAAAGAACTCTTCAAGGAACTCCAGGCCGCCGGCGTGAAATGCGATTTCCGCGAACCGAACGTCATCCGCGTCGCGCCGACGCCGCTCTACAACACGTTTCACGAAGTCTGGCGCTTTGCGGAAATTCTTTCGAAGCATCAGTAAACGTTTTCTATTAAATGCCAGTCCGGCCCGGACCTCAGTAAAGCAGTTGTTTCACGCAATCGATCAACACCGAGATCGAGAACGGTTTCACCAGATACTTCACCTCGTGCTTGTTGAAGAACAAAGCGATGTGCGGATCGGCGGCGAAACCGGTGATGAAGATAAAGCGATCGCTCAGTGACGGGCGCATCTCTCTTGCCTTTAGATAAAATTCGTCGCCGCGGAGCTTCGGCATCTTCAGGTCGCAAATCACCGCGTCGTATTCGTGCGCTTTGACTTTGAGCAGCGCCTCCTCGCCATCGAAAGCGATATCGACCAGAAAATTTTTGTCAGCTAGGATCCATTGCAGCGCCGAGGCCAGTTGCTTGTCGTCATCGACCACCAGAATGGCTTTCAGTTCAAGGCCGTGGGCAACAGGCTGAAGTTCCTCCGGCAGCGGTTCAAATTTTCTCATGCCAGCGGCACGTGCTTGAGCAACCTCGGTGCCACACTTCTAACCGCCGTCCAGATCGCCAGGTTCGTTCAGATTACGGAATAATGCCTTCTCTTCCTCAGAGACTTGAATCGCCTGCAATTTTCCAGTCGCGACTAGTTTTCCCACGAGCGCCTGCAACGAGAAATCGCTGCCGTCAAGGGCGCCGACGACATCGTCATATGCATCGCGCGGATAAATCGCCGCCAGCGGCTCGGCCCGATTTTCAATTAACGGAACAACGCCACGACCGCGCTCAACTCGTTCGCAGAGACTGCGCAAATAACTTTCCGTCATGAACGGCATGTCGATTGCGAGAGCGAGCAAGTGGACGCGGCTGATGCGCGACAAGGCAGCGGCGATACCGCTCAGCGGACCACGCGATGGCTGATCGTCGGGCACAAATTCGATGTCTGCCGGCCGCCACGGGGGATCAAACTGCGCGGAAACGAAAAGCTCCTCGAGCTGGAGTTTCCGCAAGAGATCGAGCTGAATTTGCCAGAGCGGTGCGTTTCGAAACAGAATCGCTGCTTTGTCCTGCCCCATGCGACGCGATTTGCCGCCGGCAAGCAGCACCGCGCTGATCTTCATTCGGTTGCCGCCGGAGCTGGTGCCGCGGAACGCAGGACGCCGTCGGTGAGGATTCGTGCCCGCAAACCGCCCCGTCCTTTAAGAAATTCTTTCGCGCCCGGCGCAATCGCGCGATTCATCCAATCACATGGCCGGCTCTCCTCCGTTCCATGAAAGCGAACGCCTTGGACTTCAAAATCTTGTCCAATCAAGCTGTTAAGATCGACATCGCGCGTGTAAATGTTTCGCCGCACCGCGCTTGGCGGGATTCCCTGCACATGCAATGCGTCACAGAGCTCGTTGAAAACTTCAAGCGAGAAAAAGGTGACCTGTCCTTTGTAATCCGGCTTGAAGTCGAAATAACGATCGCCCCGCAATCCGCGGCCGGCCACGCACTCGACCATCGGCACTTCGATCATCGGAAATTCATCCGGCTCCTGTCCGTGGTGTCCGACAAAGTTATGTCCCGGCGAAATGTAAAGATGACAGATTTCCACCGCCCCAAATGATATCATTGGCATCGAATCGATGAAAGAAAACGGAATCGGACCCGGCCAAGTCATTAGGCGAAAGGGCGACGGCGCGCTTGAGTATCAGTGCGACGAACTTACGGTCGAAGAGCCGCTCGAGATCCGCATCGGCCGCAAAACGGTGGCAACGACGATGCGCACGCCGGGTCACGATGAAGAGCTAGCCGCCGGCTTTCTTCTCTCCGAAGCGATTATTCGAAACAGCGATGCGATTAAAAGGTTTTCACGGCCGGCGTCCGCGCGTAACCGCGAGAACATCATCACCGTTCATCTGGCGCCGGATACGAAACCAAAGCTGAATTCTGCACAGCGCTTCGGCACAATTTCGACCAGCTGTGGGTTGTGCGGCAAAGAAAGCATCGAA
>DATNKD010000028.1:0-8171 GCA_035603575.1 Chthoniobacterales bacterium | reverse complement strand
ATTCTTGATCAACTGCCGAAAAGCCAGACGAAGATAGTTCATGATCATTCGTAACGAAGCGCGACCATCGGATCGACCCGCGTGGCGCGACGCGCCGGAACGAAGCAGGAAGCGGCCGCGACCGCGGTCAGCAGGGCCGCGACTGCGAAATAAATCGTCGGGTCGAGCGCATCGACCTTGAAAAGAATATTTTTCAGAGCCGCAGATGCGACGACTCCGAGAAGCAACGCGATGCCGCCCGCGCCAAGAGCAAGGCCAATGGCAAGTTGCCAAGCGCCCTGCGTCATGACCATGCGGAAGATTCGGCGCGCGTCGGCGCCCAATGCCATGCGAATGCCGAATTCCTGCGTGCGCTGGTTCACCGAAAAACTCATCACGCCGTAGAGCCCAACCGCCGAGAGAAGAAACGCGACAACTCCGAAGATACTGAAGAGCGTGGCGATGATGCGGTTGCCTCCGAGAATTTCATTGTGAAACCGCCCCGGAGTACCCGCGAAATAAGTCGGCAAATTTGAATCGACTTCGGCTACGGCCTTGTTCAAAGCCGGCCCCAGCGTATCCGCCCGCTGTCCTGCACGCGGATGAACAAGGATGGTGCAAAACTGAGTCGCAGGCTCAGCGCCGAGCAACGGCATATAAAATCCGATGTTCTCGGTCTGCTGATCGAACGGTCCCTGCATCAGCGTGTCGGGCACAACTCCAACAATCGTTCGCCACGGTTGCGGCTTACCGGGATTAAAAATCCTAATTCGCCGGCCGATTGGACTTCCGCTCCCGTAATATTTTCGCGCGAAACTCGCGTTCACGATCGCGACCGGTTGCTTCGAATCGGCGTCATCGATGGTGAAGTCGCGGCCTTCCAGGATCTTCAAGCCAAGGGTTGTGAAATAGTTGTCCGAGACCGATTCAAAGTTCCCTCGCGGCCGATCGCGGTCGGTCAGATAATTTTGGCCGTCCACTTCGTACTGACCCTGGCCGTCAAAGGTCATGCGAAAACGACTGCTCATAGCGGCGGATTCGAATTGAGGATTGCTCCGCAACGCGCGCACAGCGCGGAGAAAGAATTCGCGCCGCGCCTCGGTTGTCGGATAAGCGCCTTCCATCAAACCCATGCGCGCGGTGTAGACCGCGTCCTCGTCGTAACCATAATGGAGCTTCAGCTGATTGCGGATGGATTTGATTTGGAGAGTTGCGGCGATCAGAAGCGCAGCGGTCAACGCGATCTGTCCGACGACGAGAACGCGCGTGATGATATTGACCAGACGGCTGGTGTTGCCGCGTCCACCCTCTTTCATCATCTCCGCCGCGTTGCCTTTCACGCTGATCAGCGCTGGGACTAAACCGGAGACCAGTGTCGCCATCAGCGTGATCGCAACCGTGAATATGAGAACCGGGCCGTCGATCTTGAATTGGACCCAGTAAGGCGGCGGGAACGGCAGTGAGTTGATCGAGCGCACGAATAGATCGACACCCCAATAGGCGATCAAAATACCAGCGACCGCTCCGAACAACGCGACCACGAAACTTTCGGTCAACATTTGGCGCACGATTCTCCAACGAGTGGCGCCGAGTGCGCCGCGAATCGCTACTTCCTTTGCCCGCAACGCGGCCCGGCCGAATTGCATGTTCATCACGTTCACGCAGGCGATCAGCAAAACGAAAATGACCGCGGCCAACATTGCCCAAACCGTCTGGCGCAGTTGCACTCCGGTCATCGCGTTTAAAAGCGGCTGCACACTGGCCGAGACCAGGTTTTGATTCGTTTTCGGATTGTCCTGGGCCAAGTGGCGGGCCAGGCCGACAAACTCCGCGTTTGCCTGGTCGATGCTCACGCCGTTTTTTAATCGGCCCATCACCGCGGGTGCGGCATTGTTGGCGCCGAGCAACAGTTCGCCGCGCGGTTTTGGAGGAAACTCATTATAAAGCGGCACCCAAAGTTCCTCGGAAACCGGGAACTTAAAATTCGGAGGCATCACGCCAATAACGGTTGCGGCCTTGCCATTAATCCGAACGCTTTGGCCGACGATGTTCGGATCACCGCTGAAATCGCGCTTCCAGATTTCATTGCCAAGAATTGTGACCTTCTCCGCGCCGGGCTTATTGTCCTCGGCCGTGAAATCGCGGCCCAGAATTGGCGATACACCGATGATCTTAAAGAAATCCTCGGTCACGTAGGCGCCGGTGTAACGCTGCGGATTGTTTTTGTAGGTAACGTTGATTGTCGATCCGTTCAGGTAACCGGCCATTTGCGCGAACGACTGCTGGCCTATTCGTAAATCCTCGAAATCCTGCGCGGTTGGAATATTGCCGAGACCGAAATTATTATTTTGATCGCTCGCCTTCGGATCGATCAAGCCGACGCTCATCAGCCGTTCGGGATGTGGAAAAGAGAAACCGCGCAAAACGAGCCCGTTGACCACGGTGAACTGGGTGGTTGCGCCACCAATACCGAGCCCGAGAACAAGCACCGCCAGAAAGCAAAACGATTTCTCCTTCAACAAAACACGGAGACCAACGCGGATATCCTGGAAAAAAGAGTCGAACATATGATTTAACGATTTGGGTTGTTCGCGACCACCCAACCGTCCCGCAGTTGAATGATCCGATTCCCGTATCCTGCATTTTTTTCCGAGTGCGTGACCTGAATGATGGTCGTGCCCTCGGCATTTAGTTTTTGAAATAGCTCCATGATCTCCTGGCCCTGACTGGAGTGAAGATTCCCGGTCGGCTCGTCCGCCAGAATCAGTTTCGGGTTGGCAATGATTGCGCGGGCTACGCCCACGAGTTGTTGCTGGCCGCCGGAAAGCTGGCGCGGATACAAATCCTTTTTCGCCACGATTTGAAAACGATCGAGCGTGTCCGCCACCATCGCCGTTCGTTCCGTCTTGCTGACCTTTCGATACGACAACGGGATCTCGAGATTTTCGTAAACGGTCAGATCGTCGAGTAAATGGTACTGCTGGAAAACAAAACCGATCTGCTCGTTGCGCAATGTGGCCCGCTCTTTCGCTTTCAAATGGTGAACGGCCGTTTCATTGAGAAAATATTCGCCGCTCCATCCGTGATCGTGCATTCCGAGGATGTGAAGCAGCGTCGATTTTCCGGCGCCGGATGGTCCCATCACCGAAACGAACTCGCCTTCTGCGACCTCGATATCGACGTCGCGCAGGACGAAGAAAAACTTTCCTTTGGCCAAAGGATAGGAACGCTCGAGGTTGTGAAGACGGATCATGCGTTGTGGCTAAGCGCGATCATCGGATCGGCGCGGGTTGCGCGAAGTGCGGGGATGTAACTGGCGAGCAAGGCGACGGCGGCGAGCGTGATCGTGACGAAGACAAATGTCGTCACGTCAAACGCGCCGACGCTGTAGAGCAGTGCCGAGAGCGTTCGGGTCGATAGGAGAGCGAGAACCAATCCGATGACGGTCCCGATTCCGACAAGCTTAAGCGCGTGTCCGACGACAAGCTGCAGAACGTCCCGGCGTTGCGCGCCCAACGCCATCCGCACACCGATTTCGTGCGTGCGCTGCACGACCAGATACGAAATCACTCCGTAAATTCCAACGCCCGCCAATAACAAGGCGATCCCGGCAAAAGCGCCGAGCAACACGACCGACATCCGGCGCGGTGCAATCGAATCGGCGGTGACAGCTTCGAGGGTGCGAACGTTCGCAATCGGCTGATCGGGATCGATCGCTTGGATTTCGCGCCGGACCGCGGAAGTGAGACTGCGCGGATCCTCCGTGCTCCGGACCGTCAGAACCATGGTGCGTTCGGCGCCTTGGGCGAGAGGAAGGTAATATTCAGGCTGCGGATCGAGATCGAGACTGCGGTGCCTGATGCTTCGGACAATTCCGACAATCGTCAGCCACTTCGGATTTTTCCGCGGATCATCCAGGGTGATGCGCTTTCCGAGCGCGTCTTTGTTCGGCCAGTATTTTTTCGCAAGTGCATCGTTAACGATTCCGACACCAGGCGCGTCAACGTTGTCCGATTCGGTGAAGAAGCGCCCGCGAAGCAGCGGCGTTTTCAACACTCGGAAATAATCCGGCGTAATGATGCGAAGTTCCTCGTCCGGCGTCGGTTCTTTTCCACCGGTTGATCGGCCCTCGATCGCAAACGAGGAGTCGGTATTGGAGCCGCTTAGCGGGAGGACGATGGTGCAACCAGCCGCCTCCACTCCGGGCAATTGTCGAACGCGACGCAACGCTTCGTTCCAGAAATTTATGATCGCCTGGCCATGGTTGTAGTCAGAACTCCCGCGCGGCGGATATTTCGTGTCCGGGAGATCGATTTCGGCCGTGAGCACGTTGTGTCGATCGAACCCGGGATCGATGTTTTGCACGCGCGCGTAACTTTTCAGCAAGAGCTCTGCGCCAACGAGGAGAACAAGCGCGAGCGCGATTTCTGCGACCACGAGTGAATTGCGAAGCTGATTTCTGCGCGCGCCAGTGGTCGAGGACCGACCGCCTTCCTTGAGTGCTTCGGTCAATGCCGGTTTCGCGCTCGCGAACGCGGGAATCAAGCCGAACAAAATCCCGGTTCCGACCGCAACGACCGCGATAACGACGAGAACAACAAGATCGACATTTACTTCAGCGAGCCGCGGCACGGTGCGCGCGCCAATTTGCTTAAGCAATTCCAGTCCCCAAATCGAAAGAATGATTCCCCCGGCCGCGCCCGCCAGCGCCAGCAACACACTTTCGGTCAGCATTTGCCGAAGTAGACGCCACCTTCCGGCGCCGAGTGCGATTCGAATCGCGAGCTCGCGTTCCCGTGCGCTCGCGCGGGCCAGCAGCATCGTCGCCAGATTCGCACAGGCAATTAGCAACACGAAGATCACCGCGCCGAGCAAAATCGCCAAGCCGGTCCGCATTCCACCAACAACCTGGTCCTGCAGCGGGTAGATTCGAGCCCCGAAACCCGCTCCGCTGTAATTGTCAGGGTACGCGCGAATCCAATCTGCTATGATTGTATCCAGTTCGGCCTGCGCTTTGACCGGTGAAACATCGGACCGCAATCGCGTGATCAGGCCATAACTGCGGTTACCGCGATCCTTCAACTCGGTCGGCGTGAACGCGACCGGTTTCCAAATATCGACGCGTTCCGCGAACTGATTTCCCTGAACACCAAACAGTGGGATCGGAAATTCAAATTTGGCCGGCATGATCCCGATCACGGTGTAATTGCGGCCATTCAAAAGAAGTGATTTGCCGATCAGTGACGGATCGGAATTAAACCGGCGCTTCCAAAGCCGCTCGCTGATCACGATCATGTCATCGTGACCCTGACCTTGTTCTTCGCGGGCAAAGGTGCGGCCTTTGATCGGCTCGACGCCGAGCAGCGGAAATAACGTCGGAGTCACGAGCGCACCGGAGATGCGTTCGGGAACATCACCGCCGCCGAGATTGAATGTTTGATAAGTGAACGACGCGAGCTGGGAACCGCCTTTAAAGGCCTTTTCGAGGTCGAGATATTCCGGAGGAGAAACCGGGATTCGGTCGAGCCCCTGGGTCGCAAATTGTTCCCAAATCAGCGCGAGCTTCGCCGGTTGCTGGTACGGCAGCGGCCGGACCAAGAGCGCGTTGATCAAACTAAAAACGGCGCTGTTCGCGCCAATCGCCAACGCCAGCGTTGCAATCGCGATGATCGTGAACCCGGGACTCTTCGCCAGGCCCCGCAGCGCCACTTTGATCTCGCTCAGCATAATCGCTGGTGGTTGTCGATTTTACATTTCGTTAGGCCGCGATCCGGCTGTCTTCGACAACCCGACCGTCGAACAAGTGGACGGTGCGATCGGCGTGCTGCGCGAACCGCTCGTCGTGTGTGACCATGCAGATGGTCGCGCCGCCGGCGTGCAGTTCCTTAAGCAAATTCATCACTGCTTCACCGTTGCGGGAATCGAGATTTCCAGTCGGCTCGTCCGCGAGCAGGATCGCCGGTTTGCCGGCGAGCGCACGCGCAACTGCCACGCGTTGCTGCTGACCTCCCGAAAGCTGGCTCGGCAAATGTTTCGCGCGATGCGCCATTCCCACGCGATCCAACGCTTGGGTGACCAAGGTTTTCCGGTCGCCCGCGCCCATTCCGCGATAGGTCAGCGGTAATTCAACGTTTTCGAAAACCGTCAGGTCGCCGATCAGATTGAAGCTTTGGAAAATGAAACCGATCTCGCGGTTTCGGATGCGCGCGCGATCGGCAAACGAAAGGTTGGCCACTTCGCCGCCTTTGAGCGCGTAACTGCCGTTCGAAGGCGTGTCGAGCAGACCCAGGATCGACAATAACGTCGATTTGCCGCAGCCCGACGGCCCCGCGATCGAAATATATTCGCCGTCGCGGATGTCCAGATGGATCCCGGACAGCGCGTGCGTTTCGACCTCGTCGGTCAGAAACACTTTGGTCACGGCGTTGAGTTGGATCAACGGAGTTGAGCCGTTTTTGCGCGATGATGTTTGAGGATTTTGTGAGGTTGATGTCATGGTTGGTTTAGTTAAGTCGAATTCGTTCGTGTGAATCCCAGGCGCTGGTATCGGAAAGGATGACCTGATCGCCGGGATTCAGGCCGCTCAGAATTTCAATCGTGTTGACGGAGCTTTTGCCGAGCTTCACCGGCGTGCGCACCGCTTCGTTGCTGCCGGCAACGAGTTTGAACATTCCAACGGCGTTGTTTTCCTGGCCAAACGCCGGCCGGCCGACAAAAACAACGTTGTCGAGTCGTTCGAGCTCGATCGTTCCATCGACACTCAGGTCGGGTCGCGCGCCTTTGGGCAATTCTTCGTCAAACGCGACGTCCACCGTCACAGTGCCCTGCTCCACCGCTGGATCGACGCGTTTGACGTGGCCTTTGACCACTCCGTTACGCGTGTCGATCACCGCCTGCTGATTTGGCTGAATATCTTTCGCCTGCGTCTCCGCGATCTTAATCTGCGCTTTGAGCTTCGATGGATCAGCGACGCGCGCGAGGTTGTCGCCCGGTTTCACCCGCTGACCAACTTGCACGGGCAGCGCTTGCAGGACGCCGGACATTCCAGCCTTCACGTGCAGCCCTTCGACTTGATCGAGTTTTAATTTCGCGAGTTGGTTCGCTTGATCGACCGCGGCTTGTTTCGACGCCAGCTGCGGCTCGATTGAATCGTGCGAGAAGGTCAATCGCTTCTGCTCGATATCATCGCTCTTCTGACATTCGTCCTCTTTGATCTTCGAAGTCTTGTAAACGAGCTCTGCCACCAGACCGTTTTTTGCCAACTGATCGTTGGTCTGGCGCTCCATCTTGGCCTGCTCGTAGGCGGAATGCGCCACGGCAGCTTTGGATTCCTGATCGAGCAGTTCGCGCTGTAATGTGGCTTTCTCCGTCGCAAGCTCAGCCTCCGCAGCTTTCGCCTTCGACTCCGCTTCGTGCGCGCTTTGTTCCAATTCCGGACTGGTCAACTCTAATATAACGTCACCGGCTTCAACTTTTGTTCCCGGCCAGATCAAAATTTTCTCGATGCTTGCTTCCGTCGTCGTGGGAAGCCAACGAAATTCTTCCGGAACGAGCGTGCCCAGCCCGCGGACCTGGCGGACCATCGGGCCTTTTTTCACCGTGTCGATCCAGACACTCGATCGATCGACACTCGGCGCCGCCGGCTTCAAGCGTGACAAGGCGAACGTCGCCAGGATCAATGCGACCGCGCTCGCTGCAATAATTATAATGCGGCGTTTCCGCTTTTTCGCGGCAACGCCTTCGCGGGGAACATCCATGGATGAAAGGCCCGGCGTAAACCCGCTCGGCCTAACGATGGTGGAATCCTCGTCTTTCTGTGGTTGTGGGGTCACGAGTTCCTTAAAACGGCAGGGCGCGGCAAAGTTCGACGACTGCGCTCAGGCCGGCGATGATCGGCACCGCTGCGGTGACGATTAACGTCCCGAAGACTGCGGAGTCGCTCAGGAAGTCGTGGTTCGCTTCGCTATCAAAATAGTCGCGGCTGATGTCGCGCAACGATTTCGACGATGTTTTTGCGCAGCGGCCGGTGAAATTTCCCAGGGTTGCGGTCTGATAATTGTAATCAACGAACGGGAATTTCCGCGCGTTCTTGTTTGTGAGTGTGGTTGGTTTCATAATTTTCTCCCTTTCGTCTCTAGTGAGAAGCGTTTCGACCACTCACTGGATTCAAAAGTTTCTTCATTTCGAATATC
>DATNKD010000027.1:0-12400 GCA_035603575.1 Chthoniobacterales bacterium | reverse complement strand
CGGGCGGTTTCTCGGAGTTCCAAAATATTCGTTCTTGCCAGAAACCGTCACCGCAAATTCAGTGAGATTCGTTTTCCCCACAATCTGCACGTTTCGCTCCCGTGCCAGCTCCAGGCACTGCGCATCCTGCGAAGCCGGTGGGCTGGTCGTGGCAATATATTCGGAGCCGGCAGTGGTAACCACACCCTTCATGTCGATGAGATCTTTGACTGCCAGGTGCAATTGTTTGCTGTTTTCAGCGGGCGGCCAGTAAACAATAAATGCGTGGTCCGGAGTACCCGTCCGCGAGTGCCTTTTCAAAACCGAGCAGCCGCTGAAAAAACTCATCAGCAAAAGCCCAGGAAGAACCCATTGGGCAATAACGCAGCGACGATTTTTCATTCTATTACTGCATCATATTGCCGCCCAACGTCAATCCATAGATGGTAATGCCGAAAAGCAGTGTGGCTTTCAAACAGCGGCATTCCAGTTATTCAGACAGCCGTTTCGTGATCTCATTGTAAAGGCCGGCCAGCTTCCTGCGGCAAGGAATCGGCGACTTCAACCATTCCCATCCCGGAAATATTACATGACTGCTCATCCCTTGCGCTACTTCAATCCGATGACATGTTTTAACCGTGGCAAAGCGAGACGCTAACAAGGAAGCATTGGAGCAAGTCGAGAAAGGAACTGATTCGGAGCCGGTCAAAGGCAAAGAGCTTTTGGAATCACGAGACCTTAAGCGCCAGTTATCGGAAGCCGAAGAGCGGCTTAGGTCTGGGTTGTCGCCGAAGAAGGCAAAGGCCGGGTCACGCTAGCCATTTCGAAATTGAATGAACCATACCACCGTCGCGGAAAGCGTATGTGATCCTGACCAATCGCCCTCCACGGTAGGAACTGTACTAGGAACATCCGCGCCCGTTCATGCCCGTTCGTCGAGATTCGAGAATCTTCTTTTCCCAGGTAATTGAACAATCCTAAACAACGGTGAACAAGCCTTGGCCCTAACAGGGGTTCAACTCCCCTCGCCTCCAGTCCCGAAGCTTGCGGGACTGTCGCGCCGCAGTTTAGCGAAGGGCGGACCATTCCTTTAGAAAACCCGCTTCCACGCACGCGTGTGCAATTTTCTTGCACCGGTGAAAAATAAGGCTTCACATTGGGGAGTTCGTCGGCTATAACAGCTATAAACCCCATAAGCATAGCGGCTCCTTTTCAATGAATTATCGCGTCCTCGGTAAAGTATTTTATCACTCCGCCATCTTGCTGGCGTGTGTCACCCTCAGTTGCCGTCCTCAGCGAGCAGTCATTCTCTCTCCCAGCGAAAGCGAGCTGGTCGTTTTGAACGGCTGCGTTATCTCGGCTTGCAATTACCTGGCGGTGGTTAAGACCCAGCACGCTCTGGACACGAATTTTTGGGCAAAAATTCTCCTCGTCCGTTACAACGATCATCCTGCCGGCCATGCTTATTGCGTTTGGGAAACCGAAGGCACCATTTACGGATATGATCGTAACGCCGGTTCGTTTCCGATTCCGGTTTACACGCGCGATGCGCGATCCATTGCCATCGTACTCGCTCAGGAATTGGGCAAGGTCATGAACGAGCCTCTTTCCGTCGACCGCGCGGAGTTCGTCGAATCTCAGCACGCCGAGCTCTACAAATTCTAGGCCGGCAAACTTCGAGATTTACGGTTTGTCGCCCCAGGTTTTCTTCTGGAACGACACGCGGCCGGATCCATGTTCGAACGCTTCAAAGTGTTCAGGGTTCTGCTCGTAATATTTTTGATGATAGGCCTCTGCCGGATAGAATTTCATCGCCGGCAAAATCTCGGTCACGATCGGTTTTTTAAATTTGCCCGATTGACCCAGCTTTTCCTTCGACAGTTCCGCCATCTTTTTTTCCTCATCACTTCCATAAAAAATTGCGGCCCGATAGCTTGGACCGATATCGGTAAATTGGCCGTCGGATTGCGTTGGATCGATTTGCTTCCAGTAAATGTCGAGCAACTGCTCGTATGAAACTTTTGCCGGGTCGTAAACGATTTGGATCGATTCCCGGTAGTTTGTTTTTTCTGAGCCGACCAGATCATAAGTGGGATTGGGTTCGGTCCCGCCACAATAACCCACAGTGGTCTTGATTACGCCCGGCGCCTTGTCGAATGCCAGCTGAATGCACCAGAAACAACCGCCTGCGAAAACGGCGGTCTTTGTCGTTGAGGGCGAATCCTGAGCCGACAAAGGATCGACGTTCAGGAGCAGCCACACCGCGACCAAGAGATGAACAAGTTTCATATTGTCGGTCTTAGACAATCTCGTCGAAGACGCGTTGCGAAATACCCCTTTTTCTCTTGCCAGCCATCGGTGCGAACTGCCATAAGCCTGCGTCTTCAACCAATAGGAGGTTCACTATGGCGAAAACACTTGGAATGCTTTTCGGTATTGTCTTTTTGGCAATTGGAGTCCTTGGGTTCGTGCCCGGAGTTACCACTAATGATATGCTTCTCGGCGTTTTCATGGTGAATACCGCGCACAGCATTGTGCACATCGCCTCGGGCGCAATCTTCCTCATCGCTTCAATGTCAGGAGCAGGAGCCGCCCGTTTATGGTTCCAATTATTCGGAATTATTTATGCGATCGTCGCCGTCCTCGGATTCATGACTCCGAACGGAATGTTGCTCGGGATGATTTCAAACAATCCCGCCGACACTTACCTGCATGTCGGGCTCGCCGCCGCGATGTTGCTGATCGGCTTCGCTACCCCCAAACAAACCGCGTAACTCTTTCGCGATCCAATTTTAGCCCTTGCAAGGTTGAATCTCCTCGCAACGGCTCCATTTTTATTCGGTGATCGAATTAATCCCGGAAACATACGTCGCGCTTCTCGATCCAATCGCGATCTTTGGACGCGTCGCACCGTTGCATGTCGATCTTGGCTGCGGCGACGGTTCATTCCTGTGCGAACTGGCCTCGCGCTATCCAGAGAAAAATTTTCTCGGCATTGAGCGATTAGTCAGACGCGTTGCGAAGGCTTGTCGGAAAGCATCCGCACTGGAAAACGTCCGCATATTGAATGTAGAAAGCTCTTATGCCGTCGGTTACTTGCTCCCCGAAAGATCGGTCGAATCATTTTATTTGCTGTTCCCCGATCCCTGGCCAAAACGCCGCCATCATCGCCGTCGCATCGTCACACCGGACTTTCTCGATTCTATTCATGGCGCGCTTGAGGATGGTGGTTCTCTCCGCATCGCAACCGATCAATTGGATTATTTCGAGCTAATCCAGCGCGTTGGCGAAAATCATTCCGGCTTTGCGCATGCCGATACAAATGGCACTCCGACACGGACCAATCTTCCCTTAACCAAATTCGAACGGCGATTTAGCGCGCGGGGCGCGCCGATTTACCGATTGGTACTGCGAAAAATTTCGCCCGTGAGATAGGCCCGCGCCTGCCACTCGCTCTCGCCGAACTCCAGTTCCACCGCGCCGGTTTCGTCCTGGCGAAAAAGTTTGATGCCGCGCGCTTGAACCCGCTGCGCCCATTCATCTGAAATTCTCTCCTGCTGGGGAAAATCACGCGACGTTGCCACGATTAATCGCGGTTGCACTGCGTCGAGAAAATTGTCCGAGCCGGAATTACCCGAATGGTGCTGACCTTTGACCAAAACATCACTGCGCAAATCAACGCCCGACCCGATCAACGACCTTTCCGTCGCGTCCCCGCTATCGGATATAAACAAAACCTTTGCGGTTCTAACTGATAGCTGGACCACGAACGCCTGATCGTCGGCTGTGCTCCCAGTGAACTCCGCTGGCGGAAACAAAATTTTTCCAGCGACGTCGGACGAAACGGAGAAATTCTTACTCGCTTTCAGATTGATGAGGTTCAATCGATGAGTTGGAAAAACTTCGCGAAGCCGCCGATGGACGGTTGAACGGTCGGCCACTGGATTGTCGATCAAAACTGTCGGAACAAAATCGCGCAACAGATTCTCAGCCCCTCCAATGTGAAGCGAATCCCCGTGAGTGAGAAGCAGTCCGTTGATTCGATTGATTCCCGCCGCGTGCAAATACGGCCGAAGCACTCGCTCGTAATCGCGGCCGCTGCCGCAATCAAAAAGCCAGTCAGCTCTCGACGCGTGAACACGAACGGCCGCTCCCGCGCCGACATCCAGCACTGTGATTTTCGCGCACAATTTTTCCGGCCAATGCGGTTCCGCGACGTAGTAATGGCTGCCCGGCAGGTGCGCGAACCATTGGACGAATGTGATCACCGCCGTCGCGAGCGACCAGTTCGCGTTGTTGAAAATCAGCGACAAGCCCGAAGCAATCGGCGCCACGACCAGCGACAGCAGCGCAATCGCCAAAATGAAAAACGCGATCGGCACCACGACAAGATTCGCAAACAGCGAGCTGGGCGTGATCAGATGAAAATACCAGAAGATCAATGGCAACGAGCCGAGCCACGCCGCCAGAGAAACCGAACCGCCGCGGAAAACCCATTCGTAACCGACTCCAATCATGCGACGCAGACCGCTCACCAGCCGTCGCGGCAGGAATGGATCAGGCGCGCCAATTGGTCGAAGCCATCCCGAAAGCGGATCAGCCAATAAAATAATTCCGCCCACGACAGCGAACGATAATTGGAATCCGGTCGAGAAGAACTCGTTGGTATTCCAAGAGAGAAGAAAAAACGCGGCCGCGGCCAAACTATTTAACGCGAACACTTTTCGCTCGAAGAAAAAGCCACCGAGCAGAATCGAGCTCATCACCGCGGCGCGAATGCTGGAAACATGCAGACCTGTGATGGCGGCATAAAAAAGCAAAAGCGGAATGATTACTATTGTCGCCCATTTTCGGGAAAGCCGGGCCACCATCGCGAGGATCCACAGAAGACGCGCCACGATTCCGACGTGCAAACCAGCAACGGCGAATAGATGAAGCGTTCCAGTTTGTTGAAACGGTTCTTCGATGTCTTCCGGCGACTGATGGCGCAACCCGAGAACAATGCCGCTTAGGAAATTCTGCACCTGCGGCGAATCGTCGAGTCCGCGACAAATCGCGCTTTGCATCCAGGCCCGCGACTTTTGCGCTGCTCGGAGAATCGGATTTCCAGCGCCGCGTTTCAGCAGGACGCCGTCTTCGGGATAGCGGACAAACAGACTTCGCCGCACATCCTGACGCGCGAGATATGAACGCATATCGAACTCACCGGGATTGCGTGGCGGCGTGATCGGTTCGGCGATTCCGAAAAGTTTCAATTTATCGCCAAATTCGGGATTGCCGCGCCAGCGGACGAGCAACGTCGCCTCAGTCGGCCGAGTTTTCCGTTCGAACTCAATCGATTCGAGTCTCAGCAGGAATGTTGCGAATCCGTTCGGCGCCACCTTTGGCTCCGATGTTACGAATCCGACCGCGTTCGCCGCGCGCGGCCGCTCGGTCAGATCAGCCGCCAGTTGCAGGCCCGCTGTATTACCGATCCGAAAATTGTGGAGCAAAAAGAAACCAGCGCCGACCAAGAGGTATGTCGCTCCTAGGTTCGGCCAGCAGAAGAGCGCGATTGCTAGAAGCGCAAACGTGATCGCGGCGAGCCACCATCGAGACGCTCCAATTGGGAAAAAATCTGCAATGATAATTCCAAGCGCCGCCATCAACGCCAGACCGACAAATGGTTGCCGCGGTGCATTCATCCCGACAAGAGAACTCGTCCGTTACGTAATACGGCGTCTGACCAGCGAAGTTCCGATTCTTACCGGATCGCGATTAGAAGCGCTCAACTGGAAATGACGTCGCCGAAGCACTAACTTTGCGCGTGCAGGAGTTGTTTGAAGAACAAGATCTCGATTCTGCTAAGGGCAACCCGCCTCAGGCGGGCGCGCCGGTTGCAACACGGATGCGGCCGCGGTCGCTCGAGGAATTTATCGGCCAGGAACATATCCTGGCGCCGGGAAAATTATTGCGCCGCGCGATCGAGGCGGATCGTTTGCCGTCAGTGATCTTGTCCGGACCGCCCGGCACCGGCAAAACAACGCTCGCTCACATCATCGCCGACATGACGCACGCGAAATTCGTGCGGCTCAGCGGCGTGGAAAGCAATGTGGCTGAAATGCGACGCGTCATCGCCGGCGCGACCAATCGCACGCGCACATCCGGTCAGAAAACGATTTTGTTCATCGACGAGATCCATCATTTCAACAAAGCGCAGCAGGACATTCTGCTGCCCGATGTCGAAAGCGGAAATCTGCGCTTGATCGGCGCGACCACTTACAATCCGTTTTTCTACGTCAACAGCCCGCTCGTTTCGCGCTCTCAAGTTTTTCAACTCGAACCGCTACGCGTCGAGGAACTCGAACAATTAATCGACCGGGCGCTGGCTGACACAGAACGCGGGCTCGGCAATTACAAGGTGAAGATAGAGAAGGATGCGCGCCGCCATCTGGCCAAGTTGAGCGACGGCGACGCCCGCAAATGTTTGAACGCGCTTGAGATCGGCGTGATGACCACCCCACCGGATTCTAAAGGCGTCATTCATTTCACAGTCGCGGTCGCGGAGGAAAGCATTCAGCAAAAAGCGATCGTTTACGACCGCGACGGCGACGCGCACTACGACACGATCAGCGCGTTTATTAAGAGCATGCGCGCGTCTGATGAGAAAGGCGCGATGTACTGGCTCGCGAAAATGCTGCATGCTGGCGAAGACTTTCGTTTCATCGCGCGCCGCATCGTGATCTTCGCGAGCGAAGACGTCGGCTTGGCCGATCCGGAGGCGTTACCGCTTGCCATCGCCACCCAACAAGCGGTCGAATTTGTCGGTTTACCCGAGGCGCGTATCCCACTCGCCCACGCCGTTGCTTACATGTGTCGCGCCAAGAAGAGCCGCGAAGCTTACGATGCGCTAAACGAAGCCACCGAAAAGATTGAAGCGGAACAAACGAAACGCGTCCCCGAAAATCTCAAGAACAAACACTTCCCAGTAAATCCGGAAACTTAAGACTCGCGGTGCTTGTCCAGTAGCGAAAACACTGCCGCTATCACGACGATGAACGCAAACTGAGCGGCGACAAATGGAATACTGAGGCCGAGTCGAAGAACATAAATCGGAAGGACTCCACAAAAGGTGGGATAGATCGCTGATACAAAGCCTGCAACCGCCAAGCCTGCGCTATTCAACAGGGTCGGTTTCCAAATACCAAGTGCCCAGAGACCGATGAAGTAAACAGCTGTCGTTGGAAGTGAAAGCCCGATCATCTCGGGGCCGGTGTCCCAACCTAGCTCGTCGTAATAAGTAATGAACGTCGCAACTACCGCGCCAAAAAAGTGCCCGCTTAGAAAAAGCCCAAGCGCTTTCCCGAATTTCATTCCCAAACGTCGTCGCGATTCATTCTTCAAATGCCGTCGCAACGAGCGTGGCGTTGTGGCCGCCGAACCCGAATGAGTTGTTCATGACCACGTGCACTTTTTTCTCTTTCGCTTTGTTTGCGGTGTAATCGAGGTCGCACTGCGGGTCCGGATTTTCCAGATTGATCGTGGGCGGGATCACGCCGTCGCGGATCGCTAATGCGCAAGCCGCCATTTCCGTTGCGCCGGCGCCGCCTAACAAATGGCCGGTCATCGATTTGGTGGAACTGATCGAAACCTTCTTTGCCTGTTCGCCAAAGACCTTTTTGATCGCCTGGGTTTCGCTGATGTCGCCGAGACCGGTGGAAGTGGCGTGAGCATTGATGTAATCGACGTCGCTTGGCGAAATCTTCGCGTGATCGAGCGCCAATTGCATGGCGCGCGCGGCCCCTCCGCCGTCTTCCGGCGGCGCGGTCATGTGGTAGGCGTCGGCCGAAAGTCCGTAGCCGGTGAGCTCACAATAAATTTTCGCGCCGCGCTTCTTCGCATGTTCAAGTTCTTCGACAATGGCGATGCCCGCGCCTTCGCTGATGACGAAACCGTCACGGTCGCGATCAAACGGGCGCGACGCGCGCTCGGGTTCGTCATTGCGCTTGCTGAGCGCTTTCATCGCGGAAAAGCCGGCGAGACCCAGTTCGACGATCGCCGCTTCGGAACCGCCGGCGACAAAAATATCGGCGTCGCCGAACTTAATCATGCGCCACGATTCGCCGATGGAATTGTTGGAAGTCGCACAAGCGGTGACGATGCACATGTTGGGACCGCGCAAACCGAACTCCATCGAGATAACGCCGCTGGCCATGTTGCTGATCAACATCGGAATGGTAAAAGCGGAAACGCGCTGCGGCCCTTTGTTCATCAAGACGCTGAATTGGTCTTCGAGCGTTTTCAGTCCGCCGATGCCGCTGCTGACGATCACGCCGAAGCGATCGCGGTTCACCTTCTCCAGGTCGAGGCCGCTGTCCTGGACCGACATCTTAGCCGCGGCCATAGCCAGTTGAACGAAACGATCGGTGCGCCGGACGTCTTTGGCGTTCTTAAAGAAATTCTTCGGATCGAAGTCGCGCACTTCACCGCCGATTTTGCAATCGTAGTTCGCGGTGTCGAAGGTTTGGATCCGGCCGATGCCGCTCTTGCCTTGAACGAGATTTTTCCAAAACGTCTCGAGATCGTTGCCGACGGGTGTGACAACACCGAGACCTGTAATGACGACGCGACGATCGTTCATGTCGAAAAAGGGTTAAATCGTGAAAGCGTCAGCTCGTCCCCATACCGACGCTTTGCACAGCCTGGAAAAGTTTCCCTTCAGTTTTGATCGACGGTGCAATGATGATCTCAGTCTGCTGAAACTCGGCGATGGTGCGTGCGCCGACGTTGCCCATGCAAGTCGTAATGGCGCCAACGAGATTTTGACTGCCATCATCAACTTCGGCCGGGCCGAACAGGATTTGTTTGAGCGGACCAGTGGTGCCGACTTTGATGCGGGTGCCGCGCGGTAGATTCACGTGCGGGGTCGCCATTCCCCAGTGATAACCGGAGCCGGGCGCTTCCTGAGCGCGAGCGAAGGCGCTGCCGACCATGACTGCGTCGGCGCCGCACGCGAGCGCTTTGCAAACGTCGCCGCCCCTGCTCATGCCGCCATCGGTAATGATCGGGACGTAACGCGAAGTCTTTTTGAAATAAGCATCGCGCGCGGCCGCGCAGTCCACCGTAGCGGTGACTTGCGGCACGCCGAGTCCAAGCACGCCACGCGAAGTGCAGGCCGCTCCAGGACCGACACCGACCAGCACGCCGGCGGGGCCGCATTCCATGATTTCGAAAGTGACATCGTAGCCAACAGTGTTGCCGACAATCACCGGGATGCGCATGTCCGCGCAAAATTTTGTCAGATCGAGCGATTTGTATTCCGTGGAAATATGTCGCGCGGTTGAAACCGTGCTTTGGACGACGTAGACGTCCGCGCCCGCTTCTTGCGCGATCGGGCCGAACTCGGCCGCCCGCTGCGGAATGGAACTGACAGCGGCGATCCCGCCCTCATCTTTGATTTGTTTCACGCGCGCCGCGATCAGATCGGGATGGACCGGCTCCTGATAAATTCTTTGCAGCAGCGAGGTAACGTCGGATTTGTCGGTCTCGACAACCTTTTGCAGGACTTCCTGCGGATTTTTGTAACGCGTCTGCACGCCTTCGAGATTCAAAACGGCCAGACCGCCGAGCTTGCTCATGGCGACGGCGAAGCGAACATCGACAACGCCATCCATCGCACTGGCCAGGATCGGAATTTTCAACTCGAGCGGGTCGGCGTTCTTGCGAGGCAGACGAAAACGAATGTCGACTTCGTTGGGATTAATCGTAACGCGCCCGGGCACCAACGCGATCTCGTCGAACCCGTAGGTGACGCGTGCTTTTCGATTTCGGCCAATCCACATTCCCATAGTTAAATCTGCTCCAATCTAAATCTTTCGTTCAAACTGCCGCAACGCGGACAGCGCGGGAGTAATGTCGCCGTCCGATCCTCAAACTCGAACGCGCAAATCACGCACCGTAACCGATAGCGCAATGCACGTCGCTCACGCCGGCGCCGGTTCCACTCACCTACTATCCAGAGAAGGAAAATCGTGGCAAGGGAAAGGAGCAGATAAAGTGTGACCAGCGCGGCGAGACTAACTCGAATCACGGCGCGGTTGGTGTCGGTTTTGCGTCCGGCTCCACGATATCGTTTCCCCACTCGACCGTGGCGATTCCCCAGACAAGCGAGTCGCCGGGGGATGTCGATCCTTCGGCTCCGCTCAGGACAAGCCTTGCTGGAAAACGGCAGAGCGCGAGGTGTTCTCTCGCCTGCTCGTCCAAAGCCGCATCACCGGATGACGTTAAACTGAAACAATAGAGGACTGCTCCTCCCGCATCGACCGCGATCCGAAACTCCGCATTTTGCGGCGGCTTGTGAGTTGAGCCTTTAAAATTTGCCGGAACAAATTTTGGCTGACCGAGTGGATCCAGTTCGTTTGAAAAAGTCACTTTGGTTGGAGCTACTCCGACCGGTGTCGATCGCGCTCGAAGTGGTGCGGGAACCGGCCCAGGGTGTTGTGCGCTGGGAACACGAAGATCGACAGCCAAAGGCGGCGCTGCTTTCAAAGCCGGCTCACGCGCGAAATAAGAAGGAAAATGCTGAACCTTTCCCAAGAGATAGCGTCTGGCGTCAGGCGCTTTTCGTGTCGTTGACGCGAGCGCCGGATCTTCAGCATCGATCCAGCGAAGAAGCGTGGCCCCTTGCTCTGAATTAGCGGTGATCAAATTCACTCGCTGCGGCGCGGGGGTAAGCGAAACGGTTGGCGGATAAACGATTTGGAAAAGATAGAAACCCGTCGCGTGCGCCGCCAGCGATGCGATGAGAAAACCAATGATCGCCAGATTGCGACCGCGCGGTGCGTCCCAGTTAAAAAGCAACAGCGCAGTAGTGGAAGCGTTCATTTCGGAGCAGCGCCCGCCAGTGAAACGGATAAAATTCCGTGCTCGAGCGCGGCATTGGTCACGGCCACGACCAACTCGTAGGGCGTCTGGCGGTCAGCCTTAATAATAAGCGAGCGATTTTCACGCTTGGCCGCATCCAGTAAGGGCCCGAGCCGCTCGAGCGAGATCTTTTGGTCCCGAAAATAAATCGCCGGGACCGCGCCGCCGGTAATGCTGATGATTTGTTGGTTCTGCTGCGCGCCAAGCAGGAATGGCGAGGCCGGCGCCGAGACCGCGATCCCCGGTTGCAAAACAAAATTCGAGCTCAGGAGCAGAAAAAAGATGAGGAGAAACACCACATCGATGAGTGGGAACACGACCAGCCAGCCGAAATTGTATTCCTTTGTCCGGCTCAGCTTCATGTGTTCATGATTGTCGATCTAAGCGATTGTTCGCCACGGCGAATCCGTCCTTTGGCGGATCGATCTAACGATCGCGATGCGCTTCCCGCGGACCGGTCAGTGTTTCGGGCGATTGCTGAAAACTGATGATGCCGGTGAGCGCTTCGCTGTCCTTTAACATGTGCACGATCTCAATGCCGGCGCGTTCTATTTCGTGAAGCATCGTATTCACCCGGGATGAAAGATAGCTGTAAGCCACGAACGTGGGCGCAGCGACGACAAGGCCGGCCGCAGTGGTGAGCAAACTCTTGTAAATGCCGCCGGAAAGTTCGGTGACAGTGGCGTAGCCGCCGTGGGAAGCAATCGTTCCAAAGGCATCGATCATTCCGGCAACGGTTCCGAGCAGACCGAGTAACGGCGCCAGAAAAGCGAGCGTCGCCAAAACACCAAGAAAACGTTCGAGCTTCGGAACCTCCAGTTGTCCCGCTTCCTGGACGATTTCGCGCAGCTCCGATCTCGACATGTCGTGCCGCAAAAGCGCGGCATGAATAACCCGCGCGACCGGACCCGGGGTACCGGCCGATTCGTGCAAAGCTTCAGCGAAGTTGCGCCGCTGGACCAAATTCGAAAGTCCTTTTAAAAATTCGCCGACGTGAATGGTAGCGCGATGCAGATAGAAAAAGCGCTCCAGGAAAACCGCGATGGCAATAATGCTGCAGGCCAGAATCGGCCACATGAGCAACCCGCCCTTCTGAATGTAGTCAATCATGGGGGCAATCTTCTTAGCCCCTTTTACCGGCGGAGGCAAGCCGCCCTCGTTCCCACTAGCGTCCGAGCGGGTTGCTCGGTTTGGCCGTGGCGCTCGGCGTGGGCGAAGGGCTTCCGGAAACCAATTTCCCAGCTGAGTCGAATGCCGAGTAACCGACCTGCTTCCCAGCGGGATTATACTTATAGAGAATCTTCTTTGTTAGGGCGTCATCTTTCCCCAGATGGGTTTCCTGCTCCAGCCGTCCGGCCCCATCATATTTATATATGCTCTTGAAAAGGAACTTTTCGTCCGGTCCAAAAACAACGCCGCTGACGAACCGGCCCGCATCACCGATTTGATAGATGATTTTGCCGCGCGATTTTCCGTCAGAATCGGTCGTGGTCGCGATTGCTTCGTGCCTTGCATTGTC
>DATNKD010000026.1:0-48240 GCA_035603575.1 Chthoniobacterales bacterium | reverse complement strand
GTATCCCGGCTTCTACGATGTCGATCTTAAGCAGTTGTTTTCCGCAACGAGCGGGATCAGAGCGAGTTCGTATCTGCGCCAGCGGCGGCGGCGGTTGATGAATTCGGTGACCCAGTGGACGAACGAGAAAAAGTTTCGGGTAAATAAACTGCTCACTCGTTTGATCGATCGCAGCGACGAGCTCGGCCTTCGCGTGCAGAACGACGATCCGCAGCAGGATTTTCGCGTCGCTTCCTACATCACGACGCTGGTGATGAATTATCTTTTCACCGGCAAGTTCAAGCGCACCAAATAACGACCGTGAAAAAGAGACTCAAAGTCCTGGTGCTTTTCGACGGCGTCCGCCCGACCAAAATCGACGAGGACTTGAGCAAGGAAATGAAGACGGAGGATTGGAAAACCGAGGCGAACGTGATGACCGCGCTGGGCGAGCTCGGTCACACCGCCGAGCATCTCGCTATCTTTGACGATGTCGATCTTGTCCGGCAAAAGATGGAGAGCTTCGAGCCGGACGTTCTTTTCAATCTGGTCGAGCAATTCAAAAACAATCCCGGCTTCGACCAGAACATCGTTTCGCTTCTTGAAATGCAAGGCGTGCCGTTTACCGGTTGCGGTGCGACTGGTCTTACTCTTTGCAAACACAAGGGAATCTCAAAAAAGATTCTCGGCCATCACGGAATCCCGACGCCGAATTTCGTGGTCATTCCGCGCGGGCAACGGATCGGAAGGCCGCGGCAATTGAAGTTTCCAATTTTGGTGAAGCCAGTGAAAGAAGAGGCGTCCTACGGAATTTCCCAGGCGTCGTTCGCTCAAAACGAGGAGCAGTTCCGCGAACGGATCGCGTTCATCCATGAGAAACACAACTCCGACGCGATCGCGGAGGAATACATCGAAGGCCGCGAGCTGTATGTGAGCTTGATGGGCAATACGCGGTTGAATGTGTTTCCGATCCGCGAGCTCGTGTTTCGCGAAGTGTCGCCGAACGAACCGAAGATCGCGACTTACAAGGCGAAGTGGGACGAGGAATATCGCAAACGCTGGGGGTTGGAGAACCAGTTCGCTGAAGATCTCGATCCGGCGCTGGTCACGGAGATCGAGCAAACGTGCAAAGACATTTATCGTTTGCTCACGATCGACGGCTACGCGCGGATCGATTTGCGACTCGCAGCGGACAATAAAATTTATTTCATCGAGGCGAACCCGAACCCGCATCTCGCGGCCGATGAAGACTTTGCCCAATCAGCGGAGAAAGCGGGCCTAAAGTATCCGCAGTTAATCGACGCGATCATTCGGCTGGGAATGAGAATGGCGCGGGATTAAGGTCCGAGCCGGACTGGCGTTTAACAAGCGCCCCGGATCAGTTGTTCCGAGGAGTATTCACTCCACAAATGGGTAATCTCACATTGCAAGTGAGTACAAAAAATTGGACTCCGCTATTAGACTTCCGCCAATCGAGCGGCGTCAGTGTAGGATGCGATTACCGCCCTGGATGTCGAATTCCACTGGCACTTCGACCGGGCTGGGGGTTCCGGGCTTAAACCGCCATTGCAGGAGAGCTTTGGCGGCCAATTCGTTCAGGTCTCTGTACCCCGCGCTTTTAACGATTTTGAGTTCGTCCACTAGGCCACTCTTGGGATTTATGGTCAGGCGATAAACGCCTCTGCCTTTCGCGCCGTGGAGTACGAATCCAATCGGATACTCGGGCTCAACCTTTTTGATTAAGCCGGGTGGCGTTCCTGTTGTCACGAGTGGCTCGACGCCGTGGCGTTGCGCCTGTGCAGACAACAAGCCAACTTGCAGCGCTACCACGCTGAGACCAGCAATCTTCAACCAATGTTTGGTAAGCATGCCAATAGCATTCCCTAAGAAAAGTCTCGCGCAACTCGGGCGCCCTCGCGACTGTTAATACAGTGCCAATTGGGCCAGCGCCTGTATGGAACCCACGACGTTTTTCGAGCATTACCGCATCGGCACCGGCGAAGCGGGCCGAGAAGTCAGTCGGACCGGCGCGGCGATTAATTATAAGGCGATCGATACCCGCTCGAATGAACCGGTTCAACTGCAACTGATTCCGGTCGCGACGATCGAGCCGACGAAACTCCAGCAGTTAAAAGAGCGCGCGGAAACGGCGGAGAAGCTCGATCACGTTAACATTGCCAAAACGTTGGCGGTCGGCGTCGAGCACGATTACCTCGCCCTGGTCTCGGAACATTTCGAAGGCGAAACGGCGGATTCCTGGATTGTCGCCAACGGGCCAATGCCGGCGGACGCCGCTTTACGCGTCGGACTGCAAGTGGTCCGAGCCATCGGCGCGGCTGCGTTCTTCAATTTAACGCATCGCGCCATTCAACCGTCGAATCTCATGATCGTGCCCGGGCAATCGCCCGACGGCGGCTGGCCGTTCGTGAAACTTTTGAATTTCGGTCTGGCCGGACTCGAGCTGCACTCAGACAGCAGTGAAGCGCGCGAGTTGGCTCCTTCAATCTCGCCGCAATTCGCCAGCCCGGAGCAACGAGCGAATGGCGAAATCGATTTCAGATCGGAAATGTATTCGCTGGGCGCGACGATGTGTTTTTTGCTGACCGGCGCAGCGCCGCTGGCGGTCAGCGGAATGAAAGCGCATTTGCGGATCAGGCGTTTACCCGAACTGCGCCGGGCGCCCAAAGTGTTGCACAATCTGCTGGTGCATTTGTTGCGCGAGAATCCGGAGAATCGCCCGCAAGATCCCGTCGCGCTCGAGCACGAGATGCGCGATTGCCTGACCAAAATCGAGAGGCGTCAGGCCATCGGTCGGAAATTGGGAATTCCATTGGCGGCCGTCATTCCGAGAAAATCCAAACAGCCGAAACAACCGGCAACACCGCTCGCTCAAGTGATGCGGGGAGTCGTGGCGTTCGCTATTTTCATCCTGGCAGCGGGAGCGGCGGCCGAGTTTTTCTTCCCGGACAAAATTCCATTTTTGCATCGAAGGGGAAAAGTCGGCGTGCCGATCGGTGTCCCCGACGCGTCGAAATTCGCGACCACTCCAAATCAAACGACAAGCGCTGCGCCAGTTGCGGTCAATCAGCCGACCCAAAATGCGTCGCCTGCGATTGCGGCGACAAACCAAGCTCCGCCGCCTGTTGCTGAGCAAGGTCAATCATCGAACGCGTCCCCCGCGAACTCGATCACAAGCCCGACGCAAGTTTGGAATCAAATCGCTTCCGCTGCAAAAGCATCGGAACCTGCGCAACCTGCGTCACCCGCGCTAGGACCAAGCGAACCACCGTCTGTGACGGAGAATTCGGAGCAATCCTCGACGGAATCCAGTGAATCGACTGTGCAGAGCAAAAAGAAATCGGTCGCGTCGAATCGAACATCGACATCTAGAAGCGGGCGGATCAATCGCACTTCACCGGACCAAGACAATTACGACCGAGAGCCAGTTTACCAGGGTCGACACCACGCCCGAGTAGTCGGCAGAACGCCCGATGGTAGATTAATTGTGCGTTTATCTTCGGGCCGGGTAGTGACTCTGCCGCCCCTAAACGAGGGCGATGTTTACGCTCCGCGTCCGAGACATCGTGTTTACGTCGAACGGCCGGACGATTTTGTGCCGCCCTCGCAACCGTTTTACCCTAACGACTGAGTCCGAGCTCCGAGCCGGAGTGGCACTTAACAGGATGCTAATCACCTGCCTGGGCCGAGAAATCGCATTTCCGTTGTCGCGATGAAGCCGAGTCGTTCGTAGAGCGCGCGACCTTCGTCGGAAGCATGAAGAACAAGGGAATCGATCCCCTCCCGACGGGTCCAATCGATAATCCTCTTTATTAAGAGCGCGGCCAAACCACGACGCCGCCAATCAGGCTCGGTATAAACATTCTGGATGATCGCCTGGCGGCCTGAGACGACGTCGATCTTGCCGTTCGCGTTGGTTTGCGGATGCGGCGGAACTTCACGCAATTGCACTCCCGCGCCGGCGACGATCCGCTCGGGTTCATTTTCCGCGCTCGCGAGCCAGCCGACGTAATTTTCTCGCTCAAACATTTGCTGAAGCGCATACCGAGATCGGATCCGGAATGTTTCAAACAAGTCCGGCGCAAGTTCGCCCATATCCTGAAACATTCGGGCGCGATGCCAACTGATCAGCCCAAGGTCGGTAATTGTGGCGAGGCGAATCTGGAAATTGTCAGACATCGAAGCAATCCATTTCAGTAGTTGCGATGGGCCGAAGTCATTCGCAGATCCAGCGCGATTTTCAACGCGTCACCGAAACTGCGACTAGCGGGATCAATTCCTCGCGACGATTGGTAGCCGATTGGCGGGTTTGCCAAATCCCGAATGTCGAACTCGGGCGGGACGTCGCCCATTAGTTTCTCGAAAAATTTCGCCGCCGTTTCCGGAAAAGGAAAGCAGCGCCAGAACGCGTAGGCGTTAAGCCCAAACGTCATAGCTCTTCGCGAGACGGTCGATGAAACCGAAAAGACTGCTTCGATTTCGGCAAAACGGTTCAGAAAGTACAATTCTGCGGCGTCGCCGTCGCTTTCGACATGAAAACCGTTCAAGTTCAATTGATCCGGCTCTTTCGTTTCGAACGGATGCGGCCGGTAAATTAAATCGCACCCCGGATAATTTCGCCGGAGATAGTCGAGGCACTGGTTGGCGTGTTGGACGTAAATCTCTGGCGTTAGATTGCGCACGAGAAGAAATGGCGTTCCGAAAAAGAGCACGCGTCGGGTCGAGGCATCGATTGTCGATCTTGAAAACCGTGGCAGCTCCGTGATCGATGGATATCGCGCCGCAACGAATCGAGCGTTCCCGGATGCCGGCAATTCGCGTCCGTTGATGCTGGAGACAACAATGGTATCGAAGATCTCGTCGGGATTTTTTTTGAGACGGATCAAACGCGTGCCGTCGCCGC
The DNA here is from genome assembly GCA_035603575.1 of Chthoniobacterales bacterium. Classification (GTDB taxonomy): domain Bacteria; phylum Verrucomicrobiota; class Verrucomicrobiia; order Chthoniobacterales; family UBA10450; genus AV40. The sequence continues at coordinate 43,340 of DATNKD010000026.1, read as the reverse complement.
CCGGATCCACTCGTGGCCTAAGGTTTAGGGTGCGCTCAATTCCCACGATCGGCTCCACCACGCGATTTTGCAGCCAGCCGGAAGCCGTAAACCGAAAATGTTTTCGATTCGGCGTTCGTGTCAGCCGCTCGTAGCTCGATGACGAAATGGAAAGCACTTTGTAAACTCGTCGATGCACAGCCGCGGCGAGCGTGGACAGTCCCATCACGCCGGCAAAACAGAGTAAAACGTCCGTGTCCGGATCAATCGGCAAATCGGCGACTGCCGTTTTTCGGTTGAGCGTCTGTCGATAAAGACGCGGCAGATCGCGCAGCCCGCGACAAGATTTCACTAGTGAAAAGGTGTAGACTTTGTCGAAATAGCGCGCGTAAAGCTGCCATTGCACGTTGTCCCAGGCTGCCGATTCATCGCGTACAAATTGAATCCCTCCGGGAAAATGGTCCCGAAGAAATTGCGCCGCGATAAGTGCGTTTGGCAATCGAACCGGACGCTCGGCAACTATCCAAAGCTTCGGCTGTCGGTCGGTTCGCCTCCTGCTCTCAGAGGTAGCTTTTTCCGAAGCGCCCATTTGACTACAGTCTTACGAAAACGATTGCGCAATGACAACAGAAGGGATGGAGCGGCGATGAGACTTCGGCGCAAGATTGGAAAGCTGTTTAATGGTGAAGGCGTTTTCAGCGCGAGAAAACACGTCCGACGCTGGCTTGTCCCACCGAGGTTCCAATTGAACAGGAATCGCATCATTCAGACGATCGATCTCGATAAGTTTGCGAGAATTCGGCAACGCTACGAAACCGATCCGGCGGCTAAACGCTGGTCGAAGTATTTGCAGCTCGAACATTGGATCGACATCAACCTGACGCAGATTCGAAGGACCGGCCTCGACGCGAAGTCGTCGCAGCGCGTTCTCGATCTCGGCTGCGGTGCAGGTTACTTCATTTATATAGCTCAGCTGCTTGGCCACGACTGCGTCGGCCTCGACACCGATGAGCAGCCAATGTTTAGCGACATCACGCGACTGCTTGAGATCCAGCGCGTGATCTGGCCGATCCAACCATTCGCTCCGCTTCCGCCGCTTGGAAAAAAGTTCGACCTGATCACGGCCTACCGGATTTGTTTCAACAACCACAAGCGCAATGACCTTTGGGGAGTCTCCGAATGGGAATTTTTCCTCGACGATCTGGCCAAACATCTCGCGCGCAAAGGCCGCATCTGGCTCGAATTGAATCTTGAGCATGACGGCAGCTCTTATACGCCCGAGCTACGAAACTTTTTTGTTTCTAAACGGGCGAAAATCAAAGGTAGCCGGCTTTTGTTCAATTCCTGACCGTTCAAGCGCTCGACTTCGGTTTCCACCAAACAAGCTCGCCGTCGATCTTGGCGCCGCGGCGGGCAAATAACTCGCGCACCGCCGGCGGAAACAATCTTTTGTCCTTACCAGAATTGATGTCGAAGAACATCTGGCCGCCCGGTTTGAGCTGTCGCTCGAATAAATCGTCGAGGAAAAAATTCCATTCCTCAGCTGCCCAAGCGATCGATTTATCAGCACTGCGATGGAACGCCGTCGAGAATGCCGTGATTAAATCAAATTTCCGACCAAAATCCGGCAGCGGCTCAAACGCCCGGATGCGCCAGACTTTTCGCTCGACGCCGAAAAGATCGAGAAGCTCATTGCAAATCGCGTGGTGGCCCACGTCAACGCCGATGCCGGAGTGGCCGAGCTGTTTGGCGATGAACAAAAAGAAACCGCCGCCGCAGCCGAGATCCAGAACTTCCTTCGGACCAGACCGATCCAGATGCAATTGCCGGATGCGCGGGATGTTTCGTTTGAGCCAGCGCTCGGCGTCGGCGTACTTCGCGTAGTGGCTAGTGGAGGAAGCGTGGCGCGTTTGAATATCGCGCAGGCGTTCCTTGTCGATCTTCGCTAAGAGCGGACGAGGCCGGAGTGAGCTAAACAGTTTCACGCGCGGAAACTTTAATCCACTGCGGGGTCTATTTCGAGACGACTTCCAGGAATTCCAGCAAACTGCTTGACTACCGCCGCCTTTTCTGGGAAAGAGCCGTCATGAAACAGCTATTGCGCCTAACGATTCTTGTTTGCGCATGCGCCGGCTTGCCGCTCAGCACGCTGGCAGGGCCTGAACCGTTGCCGAGTGGTAAGGAAATGAAACAAGTTGCACCGGCACCGCTGCCGGAGTGCAACTGGACCGGTTTTTACATTGGTCTCAACGTCGGTGGGCAGTTTGGTCACACTGAGGACGTGGACGTCGATCGGTACCAAGGCAACGCCGTAGGCCCCGATCCATTTAATCGGGAGTGGGGTTATAGCCAATCGGGCGTAGTCGCCGGCGGACAGGTCGGTTACAATTTCCAATGGAACTGGGTTGTCCTGGGTATCGAAGCGGATGGCGGCTACATGAATATCGAGGGTAGCGGTGCCGACCCGGACACCAAACGCCGCAACTTCGATACTCGCGGGCACAGCGATAGCGATTTCTATACGACATTTAGAGGACGGGTTGGCGTGGCACTGAACCAGTGGTTGTTTTACGCAACCGGGGGCGGCATTGGGGTGAATTGGGACACGAGCGTGCGGGACGACTGCAACACCAATGGTTGCGGCTCTTTCACGATCGACGCCCACAAACAGGAATTGGATTGGGGCTGGACGGTCGGCGGCGGAATCGAGCGCATGATCGGCTGTCACTGGTCGATCAAAGCCGAGTATCTGTATTACAGACTCGACGATCAGAATTTCAGCGGCACGGCCGACATTTTCACCAGAGTGGTTGGTGATTTCCGGTTCGTGGCACACGATCAGGGTCACATCGTTCGGGCCGGTTTGAACTACAAATTCTAGACGGTAGCACCAGGTATCGTTTGGCTTTCTCCACCGAGGCCGATTTGGTTCGGCCTCGGTGGATTGACGTACAAGATAAGAGGAGAGAGCCGGCCTTTGAACACTAACTTCAATCGAGCGGCGATCGGAGAATTCTAGATCGACAACCAATGGCACGGATATCGTCAGGAATTGCGTCGTGGCTAATGGCTTCGAACATGCGGCGGCTCGGCATCCGACGGACAAGGAGCGCAGCAGCTTTCTACAATCAATTCCGATGCAAAAAGCGAGACGAACAACGCCGGAAATTGTATCGAGAGAATTTCGACGAGTTAATCGCGGAAAACGGAGCGCCAGTCGGCCAGCCTAGTTTGATGGAGAACGGATGGGCGCTCGATACTTCGCGTACTTTGCCAGGAATCGATCAACTGATCGCCGAATCGGAGCAAATCATTGCCGAGCGCGGCTTGAAAGCGACAAAGAGACCCGACACGTATCGCGCATTTTTTCAGAACATTGCGAAGCCAGAGGACACGGAAAAGTATCGGTCGATTCTGAATTTCGCATTGTCATCGAGCGCGCTGACCACGGTATGCAAGTACATGGAATCGATCCCGGTATTGTCCGGCACGCTGCCGCCGGGAATTCGGCTGGCCGAATCGAGCGCGTCGTTCGATGCCAAGCCTGCGCCTTACCGCGACAGCCAGCTGTTTCATCTCGATTATTATTCGGATCCAATGGTCTATATCATCGTCCTGTTGCGGGACGTGACCGCTAAGAGCGGACCGTTTCGCTGGGTTCCGGCAGTCGAATCGCAGGCCGCTGTTTCGAAGTTGAAGTATTGGGAAAAGGGAACGCCGTATCGATTGCAAGACGACACGGTTTACTCAGTAGTAGATCCAAAAAGCGTACATGAGCTGGCCTATCCTAAAGGCACGGTGCTTTTCATCGATCCGTCACGCTGTTTTCATTACGGCAGCCGGGACGCCGTCATTCCCCGTTATCAAATGATGTACGGATTTTCGCCGGTGTGCCGCACTGATTTGAGCGAGCTAATGATGAAACCACTCCGTTACCACGTCCGAGCGCAGGATTCCCGGCTCCGCAAGCTGGTCCTCCGCAGTGACTACGCTGTTAATTAAGAAGGACTTGCGACGTCCTGGGCTCGGCACGGGTGCCTAAGCCTTGTATCGGATAAGTGATTACAGTAATCTCGGCGCCCGTGAATCGACGCCCGAACGAGTCCAGACCAGCTTCGCGACCTCTTACGGTCGGAGTTTTGCAGGGCGAAGGCAGCGGGCCGGAATTAATCGATGCCGCCTTGCGCGTCCTGGAGGGCGTCTGCGAAAATCGCGGTCTGAAGTTGCGGGTCGAAACGGGCGGAGACATCGGCTCTCTCTCCGCTCGACGCACCGGCGAGTACCTTTCCGGCGAGGTCGTCGAATTTTGCCGAAAGATTTTTGGAGCGGGCGGCGCAGTTTTCGCCGGAGCGGCCGGAGGCCGGTTCGTTTACGACATCCGCCGCCGATTCAATCTTTACTACAAGCTAAACCCGCTGCGCTCGTATCTGGAGCTGCGCGATGTTTGCCGGCTGAAGCTTCCGGCAAAACCGATCGATGTCCTGGTGGTGCGTGAGAACCTGCAGGGGATTTATCAAGGCGATTCGGTGGAGAATTCTTCGGAAGATGGCCGAGAGGTTTCGCACACGTTCGTTCATAACGAAAAACAGGTGTGCGCGGTTTTGGAAGTAGCCGCGGCAAGAGCGCGGTCGCGGCGAAACATGCTCACGGTCATTGGGAAAAACTCTGGCGCTCCTGCGGTGCATGCTCTCTGGGGCGCGTGCGCCATGGAAGTAGGTCAGGCAGCCGGCGTGGAATTTTCCATGCTCGATGTCGATTACGCCGCTTACAGGCTTTTGCAGGAACCAGAATCGTTTGACGTTATCGCCGCGCCAAATTGCTTTGGCGATATTCTCTCTGATCTCGGCGGTATTCTGGCCGGGTCCCGCGGCCTCACCTTCGGAGCGAGCTACTCCGCGGAAGGCGCCGCAATTTATCAGACAAATCACGGCGCCGCCTACGACCTTGCTGGAAGCGACATGGCCAATCCGGCGGGACAGATCTTTTCCATGGCAATGATGCTGAGAGAAACGTTTGATTTGCGAACAGAAGCGCAGTTGGTCGAAGATTCAGTGCGCGCGGTTTGGCGCACCGGTTGGAGGACAACCGACCTGGCCGAACCAGGTTGCAGGATTGCGGGCACGCGCCAGTTCGGAGAATTGGTGGCCGGAGAAATTTGTAACGCGGCCATTCAGGATGAAGCCTGTTCCTCTATCAGTTGATCTCGAGAACGGTGTTTTGCCGGCGGTGGGATCGGAGATTGTAACTCACCGGCCGCCTTGCTCTGGGCAGATCCAACGATGGCCAACCGCCAGCAAATCAATGATCGACTCTGCGATCGCGGCGGCGAGAGAAGCTCTCGATCCATGGCGAGCAATTGGCGCCGAGCAGCGACTGAAATCGCTGCAAGCTTTCGGAAGCCAACTGAAAGACCACCGCGATGAGATTGTCGATCTTTTGGTTGGAGATATCGGCAAACCGATTCGATATGCCCGCGGCGAGTGGGCCCGCGCGCTGGCTCTAATCGACGCAGCCGCCCAACAGGTCGACACGGGGCAAGATCGCTCTCCAACGGAAACCGGTTATCGTCGCGAACCGCTTGGCGTGATCGCGCTGATCGGGCCGTTCAACAATCCGCTGGCAATACCAGTCGGGAAAATCGTTCCGGCGTTGCTTTACAGCAATGCTGTTATTTGGAAACCGGCGATTCCCGGAACACGAATCGCGCGCAGGACGGCCGAGCTGTTCGCAGCAGCAACCGACCGGCCCGAGCTTCTGCAAGTCTTGTGCGGTGGAGAACAAACTGCGTGCGAGCTGATGAGCAGTTGCGATGCAGTCACGCTTTCGGGTTCGTTGAATACCGGGCGCGTCGCCCAAGAGATTTGCAGCGCTCGTCAAACTCCGTTGCAAGCGGAACTCGGCGGCAACAACGCAAGTATTGTGTGGCCGGACGCCGATCTATCCGGAGCAGCCGCGAGCATCGCCGAAGGCGCTTTTGCTTTTGCCGGACAGCGTTGCACGGCAAATCGCCGAGCCATTGTCGGGACCGGCATTTACGATCGTTTTCTGGACGAACTGGTGGCGGCGTGTGGCCGACTTACGTGGGGTGATCCCACTAACGAAGAAACGCAAATTGGGCCGTTGATTTCATCGGCATCGTGCAATCGCGTGGCAGGCGTGATCGAGCGCGCGAAAAAGTCAGCGCTGAGAGCGATCCGGCCTTTGCAAGAATCGCCAACGTCCAGGGGCGATGCCTGGCTGTCACCTGCAATTATTTGCTGCGACGACCCGAACCACGAAGTGGTGCAGGAAGAGACATTCGGCCCGGTCCTGGTCGTGCAACGCGCGAGAGATTGGGACGACGCGATTTCACTTTGCAATTGCGTTGAGCAGGGACTGGCGACAGCACTTTTCTCCGGCTCCGAAACATTAATCGAAGATTTTCTGCGTCGGGCCAAAGCCGGCATTTTAAAAATCAATAGTTCAACCGCCGACGCCGCGGTGGACTTACCATTTGGAGGGTGGAAAGCGTCCGGAATTGGACCACCTGAACACGGCCCGGCCAACCGCGAGTTCTTCACCCGGATGCAGGCAATTTATTTCTCATGAAAATGTGGAGTCCGCTTAAACAGATCGCGGCTCAGCTGAGTCGAGACGACATGGAACTGCTCGGGATCGACCGGACAATGCGGCTGGCAAAAAAAATGAATCGCCTTCGCTATGGTCGATATCAGCGTCGCCGCGAGCGGTATTATCGAGACGAATTCGACCGATTGCTGGCCGAACACGCGAATGGCTCAGTGCCGAAAGTCGCTGGGACGATGGAAGACGGATGGCTGCTCGATACGTCGCACTCCTGGCCACATTTGGATGAATTGATCGCCGAAGCCGAAGTGGTGATCGCGGAACGGGGCGGCGGCCCGCCAACGCCGACCGGTAAACCGTTTATCATCGACATTGCGAAGCCGGCGGACCTGGAGCGCTTTCCATCGTTCTTGGATTTCGCGCTTTCCGCGCCCGTTTTGACGATCGTATCCAAGTATCTCGGCTTTATTCCGATGCTTTCGAGAACGATGCCGCCGGGATTGCGATTGACTGAATCGAGCAGCAAGTACGACCCGGGCGCCGGCGGTCCATATCGCGAAAGTCAACTGTACCATTTAGACCATCACGATACTCCGCTGGTCTACGTGATTGTGCTGTTGCGCGATGTGACGATGGAAAGCGGGCCGTTTACATTTTTGCCGGCGTCAGTTTCGGAGCGCGCGGCCAAGGCGCTCAATTACCGAAATCGAAGCGCGGCCTATCGGATCACCGACGAACAAATGTACTCTGTCGTGGACGAGAAGGAGACAATTCCGTTCAAGGGCGCGAAGGGCGATGTTCTCTTTTTGGATTCGAGCCGATGTTTCCACTACGGGAGCCGAGACTGCGCGATTCCGCGTTACCAGATGATGTATGCGTTCGTTTCGCCTTGTCGCACAGATTTCAGCGATATGCTGGTCAAGGCTCGCGTTTACACGCGGCAACCAACCGATTCGCGTTTGCGGCGGATGGTGCTGATGAAAACCTTCTCGTGAATGCCACCGGTCGCTGAAAAAGAAACCACGCTGGTTTCACAACTGGAGAAGACACTGCGTTCGTGCTCATCGCGTCATGCAGTGCTGGGAAAATCCGGAACGTTGACTTACGGCGAGCTGGAAGACCTATCGGCACGCTGCGCCGGAGTCCTTCAGAACAAATTGGAAAATCGTTTCGCCCCGATTGCCTTGATAATGAAGCAAGATGTTCCACTTATCGCCGCGATCGTCGGGATTTTGCGAAGCGGCGGATTCTATTTCGTCTTAAATCGTGCGCTACAATCCGCGCGCTTGCGCCAGATCGTCAGAGAAGTTTGTCCACGCGCACTCATTGCTGACGCTGAACACGCCGAGTTAGGACGGGAACTTACGGCGTCTGCGGCCAAACTGTTTCTGTTCGAAGAACTCACAGCCAAGCCAGCTTCATTTTCAGCGCAGCCGGTTCAAGATGCCGCTCCGTTCGCACTTTTTTATAGTTCGGGCTCGTCGCAAAAACCGCGTCCGCTCGTTTACACCCACGGGGGAACAAGGCAAAGCGTCAGCAACCATTGCCGATCTTTGCAAATCACGGCGGCCGATCGTTTAACGCTACTTTCGCCCGCCTCAGCCGCAGCCTCAGTCTCGTCGATTTTCGGAGCGCTTCTGAACGGCTGCGCTCTTTGCTCGTTCAACCCGCTTCATGAAGGCCTGCATAAAATGCGTAGCTGGATTAACGACCAGCAGATCACCGTCTATCATTCGGTGCCGAGTCTATTCCGCCGCTTCGCCGAGACTTTGCCGGCAAGCGAGACCCTCTCATCGGTCCGCGTGGTCAAGCTCGGCGGCGAACCGGTGTTTGCTTCGGACGTGGATCTGTTTCGTCGACACTTCGGGCGCGATTGCATCCTGATCAATGGCCTCGGTCTGACCGAAGCAAATGGCAACGCCTGTCACTTTGAAGTTAAAACCGACACACAGATCAGGACCGCGACAGTCCCGGTGGGAAAACCACTTGAAGGGATCGAGATGACGATATTTGCCGCCAATGGCACTGAAGCGTCTTGCGGCGAGACTGGTGAAATCGCATTGCGCGGAAAATATGTCGCCCCCGGGTTCTGGACGGGACGCAATGTTCAATCGGACGGCCCAGATCGGGACGGGTGGTTTCGAACGGGAGATCTTGGTCGCCGTGATTCCAACGGGATTTTCGAACACCTTGGCCGCAAGGACGATCAGCTCAAGTTGAGCGGGCAATGGATCAGCGTGGCAGAAATCGAAGCCGCTCTCATGCAAATACCGGACGTTCGTGAAGCGGCGGTGGTCACAACCGGTGCGGCTGATAAGAAAATCATCGCATTTATTTCGTGGAGCAATGGAGAGCTGCCTGAGCAAGAACTGCGGTTAGCGCTGCAAGAGCGATTGCCCCTCTATTCCCTGCCCCACGATATTTTTCGACTTTCGCGATTACCGTTTTTGCCAAACGGGAAAATCGATCGGATCGCTCTTTCCCGCGAAGCCGATCAACGACAAAGGACAAAGACGCGGCAAACCCGCGCGCCCGGGGACTCACTCATTTTGCAACTCGTGCGTATTTGGCAAAAAGTCTTAGAGACAGACAAGATCGATACCGGGGCGAATTTCTTTAGCCTCGGTGGAGATTCCCTCGCCGCGGCGACAATGTTGGCCGCGGTTGAGCGTTTCTTCGGCATTCATCTGCCAGTATCAGCTCTGCTCGAAGCGCCAACGATCGAAAAATTAAGCGCGCTAATCCGAAAAGGCGGCTGGTCCGAAGCCGAGCTGCGCCTGGTCGCTTTGCAATTACGCGGAACGAAACCTCCTCTTTATTGCGTGCCAGGCGCCGGATCCGAAGCGCTCGCTTTTCGAGAATTCGCCGCTCATCTCGGCGACGACCAACCGTGTTTCGCGTTTCAACCGCAAGGTCTTGACGGATCCGCACCTTACCTCAGCTCGATTGAAGAAATGGCGGCGCATTACATCGCTTCGTTGCGACGTCACCAATCGCGCGGACCATATTTTCTCTGCGGCAGCTCGCTTGGTGGAGTGGTTGCCTTCGAAATGGCTCGGCTCCTGTCCCAAGGTGGAGAGGAAGTCAAATTTCTTGGCCTCCTCGATACTTACGGCGGGGAATATCCGAGGATGAGAAAAGATCTTTCCAGACGACAGAAATTAAAAGTCGCAGTCCAGGGATTGTTGCCGGTTGCGCAAAGAGACGACGTGAATTTTCGATCTCTTAGAAAAGGAGTCTTAGATTGGTTTCGGCGGCAGCTGATTCATCTTGATTTGCGCTTCCATTTTCGCCGCCGACCGCTGCCTTATCGGCTAAGATTTCTTTATTTACAGGAAGTTTGCTTTGCGGCCCGACGTCGTTACCAGTTGCAACCATTTTCCGGCAGGATCGATCTGTTTCGCGTTGAGCACCAGCCATCGGCCGAACTATTTGAGCAAGACCCGTTTCTAGGATGGAACGGGGTGGCCTTCGGCGGAATCGAAATTCACGACCTGCCCGGCTATCACGGCCAGCATTTGCGGGAGCCGGACGTCAAAAGCCTCGGCCAGAAAATGCTGGCGTGTCTCGACTCGGACCGGCGCGGTTGACGAATTCGAAACTCGCAATTCCGGACGGTCGATTTCATTCTAAAGCGATGCAGGACGCGCTCACTCCGATGATGCAGCAGTATCAGCGGCTGCGGAAAAGCATTCCGGCGGACGCGCTTCTGCTTTTTCGACTGGGCGATTTTTACGAACTGTTTTTCGAGGATGCGAAGGAGGCGTCGGTGTTGCTCAACGTCGCATTGACCAAGCGCAACGAAGTGCCGATGTGCGGCGTCCCCTATCACGCGGCGCCGGGTTACATCGCCAAGTTGATCAAAGCCGGACGGCGGGTCGCGATTTGTGATCAAACGAGCGAACCGCAGCCGGGCAAAATTGTTTCGCGCGACATCACCCAAATCATCAGCGCCGGGACGGTGAGCGAATTGAATTTGCTCGACACCAAGCTCTCGAATTATCTCGGCGCGGTTTACGCCGACAACGAAGGCTTTGGTTTTGCCTACGCCGATCTGACCACCGGCGAGTTTCACCTTACGCAATTGCAAGATCGACAAGCACTGCTGGACGAGCTGGCGCGCGTGTCGCCGTCAGAGTTGTTGGTCAGCGCCGAGCAAAAAGAGTCGTTAGGCAAAATCGATCACGCGAGTGAGTACGACAGCTACGCGTTCCTGCCGGAGCACGCGAGCTTCACTTTGTGCGAACATTTTCAGGTCAAATCGCTCGACGGTTTCGGCTGCGGGCACATGCCGCAGGCGGTCGGGGCTGCGGGCGCGATTGTGCATTACCTGAAGCATCAGCTTCGTCGCAAGATCGATCATCTTAGTTCGCTACGGTGCGATGCGCCGAGTGATTACGTTTTACTCGATGCCGCCACGCAAACCAACCTCGAGCTGGTTGAATCGCGAAGTTTGCGCGACACGAGCTTGCTCGCAGTGCTCGATCGGACCGTCACGCCGATGGGCGCGCGCAAATTGCGCTCCTGGATTTTGCAGCCGCTGCGCGATCTGACCGAGCTCGGATGCCGGCAGCAAATGATTGCCGATTTGTTGCAAGAGCCGGAGTTGCTCGACTCGATTCGAACGGAATTGAAATCGATCCGCGATATCGAACGCGCGGTCGGGCGATTGAGCCAGGCCTCCGGCAACGCGCGCGATTTGGTTGCGCTGAAAGCGTCGCTCCAGCAAATCCCAAAACTCAAAGCGGAACTGCAGAAAATGCTCGATCGCCTCGCCTTCGGCGCAAACCGCGCAAAGGAAGACGGCAAAGTCGAATTACTGGCGCAACGGCTGCAAAACGAAATTCAGGAGATGCCTGCGCTGGCCGAGAAATTAACGAAGGCGCTGGTGGATGATCCGCCGCTGGCGTTGAAAGAAGGCGGAATTTTCCGCGACGGTTACGATGTCGATCTTGACGGACTGCGAAACGGTTCGCGCAAGGGCAAAAACTGGATCAGCCAATTGCAAGAACGCGAGATCGCCGCGACCGGGATCAAGTCGCTCAAGGTCCGTTACAATTCCGTGTTCGGTTATTTCATCGAAGTAACAAAATCGAACCTGGCGAGCGTACCGGCGCATTACACGCGCAAACAGACGACCGTCGGCGGTGAGCGTTTCACCACGCCGGAACTGAAGGAAATGGAAGGAAAAATTCTCGGCGCCGACGAGCGCGCCCGGAATCTCGAGTACGAACTCTTCCAAAAACTTCGCGAGGAAACGTTACGCGAACTCGGGCCAATTCAACGAACCGCGGAAGCGATCGCAATTGTCGATGTTATCTGCGGGCTCGCGGAAACGGCGCGACTTTTCAATTATCGCCGGCCGACATTGAATGAATCATTGCGGCTCGTGATAAAAGATGGTCGGCATCCGGTGCTGGATCAGAACCTGGTTGAAGAGAAATTTGTGCCTAACGACACGACGTTGGATGGCGAAAACATGCGACTAGCGATCGTGACCGGGCCGAACATGGCAGGCAAATCGACTTACATCCGGCAGGTCGCGTTGATTGTGTTAATGGCGCAGATTGGCAGCTTTGTGCCAGCGGTGAGCGCGGAGATCGGACTGGTCGATCGCATTTTCACGCGCGTGGGCGCGAACGACGATCTGGCGCGCGGCCAGTCGACGTTCATGGTGGAGATGAACGAGACGTCGAACATCGTGAACAACGCGAGCGAGCGCAGCCTCGTCATTCTGGATGAGATCGGCCGCGGAACATCGACATTCGACGGGTTGTCGATCGCCTGGAGCGTGGCAGAATTTCTGCATGACAAGATCAAGGCGCGCACGCTGTTCGCGACGCATTATCACGAGCTGACGAAGCTGGCCGAGGAGCGCAAAGGCGTTTGCAACTTCAACGTAGCGGTGCGGGAATGGAACGAGCAGATCATTTTTCTGCGCAAGATCGTTCCCGGTGGCGCGGACAAAAGTTACGGGATCCAGGTCGCGCGGCTGGCCGGTTTGCCAAAAGAAATTCTGGACCGGGCCAAGGAAATTCTTTCGCATCTGGAGAATCCAAACGGCGTAACCGAACAACCCAAGACGCGGAGGAAAAGATCGACATCTCCGCCTGCGAAAGCGGACAAGCCCCAGCTAGATTTGTTATAATAAGAGATCCCTCGACTAAGCTCGGGGTGGCAAAGATGGCTGTTAAAACCGAAAAAGAGCTCAACGAAAGTCAGCGCAGCCTTTGGTTGAAAGCGATGGCTGCGGTCGAGCTGCGCAATTTCGGATACGCGATTTCGCTTCTGCAAGGGATCCTGAAACAAGAGCCGCAATTTTTGACCGGACGCCAATTGCTGCGCCGCGCCGAAGTGGCAAAACAAAAGGCCGGCAAAAAGCGTTTCTTCACCATTTCGACCGCGCCGATCGCGCTGATGAAAGCGCAGCGCGAAATAAAAAAAACTCCGCCGCGGGCGGTGGAAATGATCGAAAAGGTTTTGGAAGACGAGCCGTACAATCGGCAGGCGAATCTGACGTTGAAAGAAGCGGCAGTCGCGGCGGGTTGGCCGGAGATCGGCGTTTTCGCGCTGCGAACGTTGCTCGAGGAAAATCCGCGCGATTTAAAACTGCTGCACGAATTGGGACAGCTTTATCACCTGACCGGTCAGAACGAGGAGGAGGTCGAGATTTACAATCGGATCACGGAGATCGATCCACTCGACGCGGCGGCGCTGCGATTGGGGAAGGACGCATCGGCGCGAGCATCGATGAGCACGGGCGGCTGGACCCAGGCGGAAAGCTATCGCGAACTGATCAAAGACAAGGATGTCGCCATTTCGCTCGAGCAGCAAAGCCGGATGCAATTGACGGGTGAAGCGCTCGACCAGCACATCGCCGAATTAGAAGCGCAGCAGCAGGCCAAACCGCAGAATGTCGATCTTGCCCGGCGGCTCGGTGCGTTGTGCGAACAAAAGGACGACATCGAATCGGCGATCAAATGGTATCAGCGAGCGGTGGACTTAACCGGCGCCAGCGATGCCGGCCTGGCCCGAAGGGTTTCCGATTTGAAAATGCGCGGGGCGGAGCGCGACATCGCCGCGCACGAGGAATTTCTGGCTGGTCATCAGAAAAAAGATGCGGTCCACGCGAAGAAAACCGAAGAACTTCAAGCCGCAAAGAAAAAGCGCGCCGGAATGTTGATCGAAGAAGCGAAGAAGCGGCTCGAGTGTAATCCGACCGATCTCCAGCTCCGATTCGAACTCGGTGAGCACTTCGTTAACGCCCAGCGATTTCGCGAAGCCGTGCCGGAATTACAACGCGCGCGGCAAAATCCCAATGCGCGGTTGAAAGCGATGAATCTGCTTGGCGTTTGCTATCGCGAACTCGGCATGCTCGATCTGGCGATGAAACAATTCGAGGGCGCAGCAAAGGAGATTTTAACGATGGATCCGATGAAAAAGGAAATCGTCTACAATCTCGGGACCGTTTACGAGAAGATGGGCGAGCGCGAGAAGTCGCTGAATTGCATCAAACAAATCTACGAAGCGGACTATGGTTACAGAGACGTGGCCGAGCGCGTAGAAAGCTCATACCAACAGGACAAAGGCCGGAGTTGAGTTGGTGGATGTCGATTTGCGACGCCCGAATAGCTTGCTTGCACGCACGTCCAAAGCTGTGCCAAGATGCGAACCTCTGATGCCGAAGAGCGGCATCACAACCTGCAAACACTTATGAAAAAAAATCTTATGATCTCACGAATCGCAATTGTCACGCTGGGCGTCGGGGCGCTTTGCCTGGCTACGACAAGTAGCGCGCTTAATGCATATCCACCGTTGAAAACCGGGGCGAACGCGGACGCGCCAAAGGCGAGCCCGTCGCCGGCAAAGGGTGCGGCGAAAGCTGCCAGCAAGCTCAGCGCGGCGGACAAGACTTTCATAATGAACGCGGCCAAGGGCGGCATGATGGAAGTTGAATGGGGCAAGTTGGCGGCGCAGAACGGTCAGAACGCCGATGTAAAAAAGTTCGGCAACCGGATGGTGACCGATCATTCTAAGGCGAACAGCGAGTTGATGGCGCTGGCGAAGGAGGAAGGGGTCTCGCTTCCAGCCTCGAAATCGCCGGGCAAATGGAAATCGGACAAGGATTACATGGACATGATGGTGAAAGACCATCAGGCGGACCTCGCCGAGTTCCAAAAAGAAGCACAGAGCGGAACTGATCCAGACGTAAAGGCGTTCGCGGCCAAAGGCGCGAAAATGGTCAGTGATCACCTCAAGCTCGCTCAGGAAACGCAGGGCAAGCTGAAGTAAACCTGTAAGAATTACGTTTTGACGCGGCACGTCGTTTGACGGCGTGCCGCTTTTTTTTGGGCTTTGCTTTCCCCCGGACAAACTTGAGGCTTTAACCGATGCGGAAGACAAAAATCATCTGCACACTTGGACCGGCGACGGAAAAAACGGAAACGATTCGCCAACTGATCGCGCGTGGAGCAGACGTCTTTCGCTTGAACATGAGTCACGCACCGCGGGAATGGGTGCGGGAGATTGTGCCGCGCATCCGCAAGCTCGCGGACGAATCAGGCCGTCCGATCGGGATTTTGCTCGACACGCAAGGACCGGCAATCCGGACCGGGCCGGTGAAGACACCGTTGGAACTAAAGAAGGGGGACGTGCTCGAATTCACCGTTCGCCACGCTAGAAAAACGCAGAAAAAATCGGTCGAAGTAAATTACGACAAGTTCGCGAATGATGTCAGCGTCGGCGACACGGTTCTGGTCGACAACGGCCTGATCAAGCTCACGGTAATCGAGAAGAAAAAGAATCGCGTTTTTTGCAAAGTCATCGCTCCGGCGGCACTCGGCTCGCGGCGGCATATTAATTTGCCCGGTGTCCATGTCAGTCTTCCGCCGCTGACAAAAAAAGACATCGCTGACGTTGGACTCGGAGCGGAGCTCGGCGTCGACTTCGTTGCGCTCAGTTTTGTCCGAAAACCAGGCGATCTGGCCGAGCTTCGCGATTTGCTCACCCGCAAAAAAAGCAAAGCGCAGGTGCTGGCCAAGATTGAGGACCAGGCCGCGGTCGAATCGATCGACGACATTATTAAGATCGCCGACGTTGTCATGGTCGCCCGTGGCGATCTTGGCATCGAAGTGCCGATGGAAGAATTGCCGATCATTCAGCGACGAATCGTCAAAAGTTGCATTCGGCTGGGCAAACCGGTCGTGGTCGCAACGCATCTGCTTGAATCGATGATCACGAATCGGATTCCGACACGGGCCGAGATCACAGATGTGGCCAACGCCGTATTCGAACAAGCGGACGCGATCATGTTGAGCGGCGAAACCAGCATCGGCCATTATCCGGTCGAGTGTGTGGAGGTCTTGAATCGCGTGGCCGCGCGGATCGAGCGGAGCGGTGGCGCCGGTTATGCCGAATCAGCCATTCTAGAGGACGCGCGGCAAAAAACGGTCGCTTCGGCGGTCGTCCTCGCCAATTCCCTAGCTCGATCTAAGATCATCGTCTTCACGAGACACGGCCGGATGGCGCGCAATACTTCCAATTTGCGCCCGCAACGCGCCACCATTTTTGGATTTACGCCGAGCAAAGAAGTAAGGAGGCAGTTGTCGATCTGCTGGGGAGTTTGCCCGGCACAAATCGAATTTAGCGACGATCCGAATGTAACAATTGAGACCGCGCAGAAATATTTGCGGGATCAGAAGCTGACTACAGCCGGCGACAATCTGGTCGTCATCAGCGACGTGCGCGCGCAGGACGGATTAGTCGATTGCGTTCAATTGCGCACGACAAAATAAAAACGCGGCCACCGGAGCGACCGCGTTTTCAAATGATGATGTCGATCTTGCGTTACGCTTCGACCGGCAATTCGACGTCGATCGGTTTTTCTTTTTTGCTCAATGCGCGACGCAATTTCGACAGCGCAATGTTTTGCAACTGACGAATGCGCTCGCGGGTGACGCCAAATTTCTTGCCAACTTCCTCGAGCGTCTTTGGCTTTCCACCATCGAGACCGAACCGCTGGAAGATGATCTTCTTTTCGCGATCGTCGAGGACGTCGAGCAAACCTCCGACTTCGTTGCGCAGATTTTTGTCGCGCAAAAGTTCGAACGGCGTCTGTGCATCCTCGTCACCGACGATTTCGCCGAATTCAGTCGAATCGTCATCGCTGATCGGCGCATCGAGTGAAGCCGGACGGATTGAAACCGTCTTGAGCTGCGAAACTTTACCGGCGGCAATTCCGATCTCTTCGCCGAGTTCGTCGTCAGTCGGTTCGCGGCCCAGCTCCTCGCTCATCTGCAACGAGACGCGGCGCATCTTGGAAATCTTGTCGACCAGATGGACCGGCAAACGAATCGTCTTCGATTGGTTGGCGAGAGCGCGCTTGATCGATTGTTTGATCCACCAGGCGGCGTAAGTGCTGAGCTTGCCGCCCTTGGCCGGATCAAAACGCTCGACCGCTTTCATTAAACCGATGTTGCCCTCCGAAATCAGGTCGAGCAGCGGCAGTCCAAGATTCGCATAGTCGTGCGCAATCTTGACGACAAGGCGCAAATTGGAGCGGATCATGAGCGCGCGCGCCTCGCGATCGCCCTTTTTGATCTTGGCGGCGAGCTCAATCTCCTGTTGCGGGGTCAAAAGCGGGATTTGCCCGATCTCGCGCAGGTAAATCTTTATTCCGGTATCGCTATCTTCAGCGGCCATATAGCCTTTCTTCATGAAAAATTGGGGGTAGGGCCGACAGGTTGCCGGCTTTTATGTTCGTGGCTGGCTCCTTAAACGGATTTCTTAACATCAGGGAAACTACTTAACAAGGTTAAATATTCCGAATTTTGACATTCCTCTCATTGGCTTTGTTCAATTTTTCTTAAAACATTCGCCAGAGTGGTTTCGCCAGGGCGAAGGGTCCCCTGACGCCGGGGTATTTGCCCTTTTCGCCTTTGTCATTTTCTGCAAATCTATGCCCAATCGTTCCCTCCCATGCTGGCAAAGATTTATTCCGCCGCCGTCTATGGCGTCGACGCCTATGAAGTGGAAATCGAAGTCAACGCCGGCGCGGGCGACCCGAAGATGGTCATTGTCGGCTTGCCCGATGCCGCCGTAAAGGAAAGCAAGGATCGCGTCCGAACAGCGATCGCCAACAGCGCGTACAAATGGTCGCGCAGACGGACCACGATCAACCTGGCGCCCGCCGACATTAAAAAAGAAGGGCCGAGCTTCGATCTTCCCATCGCGCTCGGAATGATTGCCGTCGCCGAAGAGCTGAATACTTCGGCGTTCGAGAAATTTAGTTTTGTCGGCGAACTGGCGCTGGATGGGAGCGTCCGCGCAGTTAAAGGCGTGCTGCCGGTCGCGTTGGAAGCGCGCCGCCGCGGCAAACAGGCGCTCTTCGTTCCGGAAGCGAACGCGCTCGAGGCTGCAATGGTGAACAAGATCGACATCTATGGCGTGCACAATTTGCGCGAGACATTCCAATTCCTTCGCGGCGAACTTCCGTTGTTGCCAACGCGAGGCGATCTCACCGGTTTTTTTGCAACGCACCAAAGCTACGATGTCGATTTTGCGGATGTAAAAGGACAGCGCCATGTCAAACGCGCAATCGAAGTGGCGGTCGCCGGCGGTCACAACATTCTCATGATTGGCCCGCCGGGCTCGGGAAAATCGATGTTGTCGAAACGGATCCCGACAATTATTCCCCCGATGTCACTCGATGAAGCGATCGAGACGACGAAGATCCACAGCATTGCCGGTTGTCTAGACGGCGAAAAATCTTTTGTCGCCACGCGGCCGTTCCGCTCGCCACATCACACGATCAGCGACATCGGTTTGCTCGGCGGTGGCGCGTTCCCGACTCCGGGCGAAGTCAGCCTGGCGCACAACGGCGTTCTTTTTCTCGACGAATTGCCGGAGTTCAAACGATCTGCGCTCGAAGTGATGCGTCAGCCGCTCGAAGACGGAAAAGTCACAATCTCGCGCGCGGCCGGTAGCCTCACCTTCCCGAGCGAATTCATGCTCGTGGCAGCGATGAACCCCTGCCCGTGCGGATATTTTGGTGATCTAAAACGCGAATGCCGCTGCAGTCCGGTTCAAGTCCAGCGCTATCGGCAGCGAATATCCGGACCGCTGCTCGACCGGATCGATCTGCACATTGAAGTGCCGGCGGTGGAATATCGCGATGTTTCGAGCGAACGCGCCGAAGAAAATTCCACTGCTATTCGCGAGCGAATTGCTGAAGCCCGGCAAAAACAGCACGCACGTTTTGCCCGCGATGCGAAAACAAATTGCAACGCGCGTATGACCACCCGGCATTTGAAAACGCACTGCAAATTGACTGCTGATTCTCAGGAGCTGATTCGCGTGGCGATGACAGAGTTGAACCTGAGTGCGCGCGCTTACGATCGCATCCTGAAAGTCTCGCGCACAATCGCCGATTTGGACGACAAGATCGCGATCGGACCGGAACACGTCAGCGAAGCGATTCAATATCGCACGTTCGATCGCACGCTCTGGATCTAAGCGCTACGTCAGCTGAGTTGAGACCTTGCGGCGGCGGATTTTGTGGGAATGTTGAATCCGGGTTTGAGACTGGCTGCATCTCATAAAAGGAACGTGAGTAAACGATGAAACCAAGCTCCGAAGGAAACGACGGCCGGAGAGGTAGGAATTTTTGTCGACGGCGAACCGGATCCCGGTTTCCTGTTACCGATTGCAATTTTCAAGCCTTCTCGTTTGATCGCTATCACGGCGGTTCCACCGGCAGTTCGCAGCCGTCGTTCCTCAACATCAGTCGCGAATACTTCCGCTACGAAGCACGCCGAAATTTTATCGCCGAAGTCGCACTTTTTCTCGCTATCGCCGCCATTCTCGCGGCGACATTTATCAGCGGCGCGAGCGTGATCATTCGTTTCCTCCATCTCCCCGTCGCTTGAGTTTGACCCGACTGGAAAACATGCTGACCAGCAGAACGATCCGTTTCGTGTCGATGTCGATCGCTTCCTGTTTGCTCCTGAGTTGTCGCCCGGCTGTCGACCGAACATTAGAGGAAATCATCGATCACGTTTATCCGGTCGAGCCAACCGCGACTCTGAGCGTGACGAATCGCGATGGCTCGATTCGAGTTTACGCCGCCGGCGACGAAACGCGCGATGTCCACGTGGAAGCGATCAAAAAAGCGTACAGCGCCGACCGACTAAAAGCGATTTCGGTCCAAGTGTCAGCGCAACCGAATTCGATCTCGATCGAAACAATCTGTCCGCCAGATTCAGATGTAGGATTTTCCGACCGGTCCGGGACAGTCGATTACGTAATTGTTGTCCCACAAACAATCCGCATTTCGAAATTAGAGCTGACCAATGGCGAAGTGCTGGTGGAAGGGATGCGGAGCGAAGAAGTGCGCGCCCAACTGGGCAACGGTCGGTTGTTCGCCCATAATTGTTTCGGCAATCTCGACCTCCATCTCAAAACCGGCAATCTCGCGATCGTCTACGAATGGTGGGAGGACCTAGAGTTCTCAATCCGCGCCACCATTCAAAACGGAAACGCACTCGCTTATATTCCAACCGACGCGGCATTTCATCTGATCGCACACACAGCGACTGGTAAAATCGCCAACGATTTCGCGGAGAAGGAGCAACGACGGGCCGAACCAATTAACAAGATCGACATGTTGGTCGGCGGCGGCGGTAAAACGCTCTTTCAGTTCGAGACCCAAGATGGCAACGTCAAAATTACCGAACACAACCCATAACCAGATCGTCAATGCCTTCGTTCGATATTGTTTCTGAAGTCGACGGACAGGAAATCGACAACGCGCTTAATCAGGCACGGAAAGAGCTGACCACTCGTTTCGATCTCAAAGACGCGAAGACAGAAATCGTTCGGGAGAAGGACAAGATCGTGCTTACGGCCGACGATGCCGCACATTTGAAGGCACTCCGCGAAATTGTGATTGGCAAACTTTCAAAACGCGGGGTCGATCTGCGCAACGTGAAGCAGGATGACCCGGCGCTTTCTTCAGTTGGTCACGCCCGGCAGGAATTAAAAATTCAGCAAGGTTTGGAAGGCGACAAAGCCAAGGAAATCATTCAGGCGATCAAATCGCAGAACTTTAAAGTTCAAAGCCAGTTACAAGATCGACAAGTTCGCGTCACTGGAAAAAAGAAGGACGAGCTGCAAACCGTCATTCAGTTTGTGAAGAGCCGCGATTTCGGCGTCGCGACGAATTTCAAAAACTTTCGCGACTAACCGCCCTGCACCGGCGGCATGATCGAGATCTCGTCACCCGACTTCAGTTTGTAATTGCGATCGACAAACTCCACGCCGGCGCCGACCAAAATACTTTTGTCGTACGAGCGCAGGGCGGGAGCTTTCGCATAAATCTGCTCCAGCAAATCGGAGACGACGGTTCCCTCGGCAAGATCGACATCGAATCCTGAGCGTCCGACCAAATCACGGAGCTGGGAATAAAACTGGATCCGAAGTTTCATCTATCTCGGCCCGGCAATCAGTTCTTTCCGCAGAACTCCGATGCACGGCAAATTGCGATACCGCTCGTCGTAATCGAGTCCGTAGCCGACCACGAACTCGTCCTCGATCTCAAAGCCGAGATAATCGGCATCGGCTTCCCGCGCGCGCTGCTTCTTTTTGCTTAAGAGAACGCAAACGCGAATGCTGCGCGGCTGAGCTGTTTCTAATTTTTCACGGATCGCGGCCAGCGTGTGTCCTTTGTCCAGAATGTCATCGAGGATTAGAATATGTCGATCTTTCACATCCGGCGGCGCGACCTGTTTGAAGATCACTTCGCCGCTCGTTTGCGCTTTGCCGTGATAACTGGCCACGCTCAAGCAATCCAATCTCAGGGGCAGCGTAATTCTCCGCATCAAATCCGCCATAAAAACGAGGCTTCCGTTCAAGACCGCGATCACGGTCAATTCGCGGTCGCGATAATCGTTCGAGATTTGCGCGGCGATTTCATCAAGCCGCCGATGAATGGTGGGCTCGTCAAACAAAACGCGCTCAAGATCGCCTTGCACCAGACTTATTAGGGCATCGCTTCGCGCAAAGATCAACGCGCGACTATTCCAGGCTAAATGCTATTTTTTTTTATGATGCGCGTGCAGCAGGAAAAATTCGAGGTCCGCACAAACGGCAAGGGCACGTACGAAATCACCGATCAGGTGCAGGACAAGATCGACAAATCGGGTGTCCGAAATGGTGTCGTGACGATTTTCGTTCAGCACACGAGTTGCAGCCTGACCATGATGGAAAACGCGGCCCCGGCAGCGCGCCGCGATGTCGAGCGGTTTTTCGAACAGTTGGTTCCGGAAGACGCGGATTACGAGCACGATGATGAGGGCCCGGACGATATGCCTTCGCATATTCGCATGGTGCTGACGCGCACGAACGAAAGCGTGCCTATTGTCGATGGCAAAATGGAGCTCGGTACGTGGCAGGGCCTGTTTCTCTTTGAGCATCGCCGCGACACTCATCGGCGGAAAGTGTCAGCCACAATTATCGGGGAATAGCCAGCAGGACGCGCGCGCGTTAAGCACTCGCGCCGGATGTGGCCGACTATGGCTTGTTCCGGTAAATCGCGTCTACCAGACGCAACGATTTTTCGTTAGGCAAAACCGATTGCTCCATCTGATTCATGACGTAGGCGAAGCTGATCCAGTTTTCAGGATCCGCGAAAGCGTGGCTGCCACCGGCGCCGGGATGCCCGAATGACGAGGTCGATTTTCCAAAAATTCGTCGCGCTGATTTTTCTGAATCCTTCATGAAGCCGGCCGAGAAGGCAGTCGGAATTTGAAAAACGCGGTCAGCTCCGTCCGTCAGCGTCGTAGTCATCCAGTTTATCGTCTTTTCCGAAAAAAATTGTCGGTCGTCCATTCGCCCAGTGTTGGCCAGCATTGCGTAAAACTTCGCGAGCGAATTGCCACTGCCGATTCCGCCGAACGAAACGATCGGCTCCGCTCGGATTTCGGGTTTGTTCATCGCGCTGATGGCGTGAAGTCCGGCCGGTGAATTGAAAACTTTGCGCGCAAGAGTTCCCGGCTTGGTCAGATCGCGATAAAACTGGTCCGAGCCGGACAGGCCTTTTTTAAGCCCCGGCGGTTTGCCCGCTCGGGCCGCATACATCGTCGCAACACGTGCATTTTCCTTTTCTGGCAGACCGATCCAAAGATCGAGACCAAGCGGCTCGGCAAAGGTTTTCCGCCAATATTCGCTCAAAGTGACTCCGGCGATTCGCCTGACGAGTTCGTCGATGAGAAACCCGAACGTCCGTGCGTGATAGCCGTGCGCGGTCCCTGGAGGCCAGTTTGGTTTTTGTTTCTCGAGAGCATCAATAACCGTTGCGTAATCGAGCACGTCCACATTTCGATCGAACGCGGCCAATCCCGCTTGATGCGACAGCAATTGCGCGAGGGTGATTTTTTCTTTCCCGGCTTGCGCGAACTCCGGCCAGAATTCCCCTACCCGTCGCTCGATGTCGATCTTGTGTTCCTGCAAGACATGCAACAGACAAGCGCTGCCGAGCCCTTTCGTTGCCGACCAAATCAGAACGAGCGTTTCGTCTGTCCAAGCTCGTTCGCGGCGGGCGTCCCGAAATCCGCCGTGAAGCTCGAGCAACTCCTTTCCGTTTTGCCAAACGGAAACCGCCGCGCCGAGCTCGCCGAACTTCTCGAAGTTCCCTTGAAACAGCGGTTCGAGGCGCGCGCGCAGTTCGTCCGCATTAAGTTGCATTTGCTGCAACATGGAGGGACGACCTCTGTGGCGTCCACATTTTCTTCGGGCGCGACGGAGCGCGTCTCTCGGATTAGATCAGTTCCTGGACCGCCTTCAGATCGGGATCCTTCTTCGCGATCTCGCGAAATGACGGATCCATTTTGAAACTGGTGAGCAAATGGACCTGGGCTGACTTCGGATTGCCGAGAAGCGCATCGTAGCAACCCATGTTGTAGTAATAAATTGGCTCTCGCAGGAGTGCGACCGGCCCTTTCAGGAGAAGCTTCTTAGCTTGGAGAGTCTTCCCTAGTTCATGCAAACAGAACCCAGCATGAAGATACCCAGCGCTGCAGTGTGGCGCCACCCGGCAAAGTTTGCGGCTGACTGTCAAAGCGCGCGCCCATTTCTTCTCACGCATCAGGTGGTGAAGACGCAATTGCAGGACCTCCGGGCGGATTTGCGACGGTGTGTCGATGGCATTTAACTCGGCAATCGACTCGCGGTTCATGCCCAATTCGGCATAGCCGGCCGCGGCCCGTAATCGCCATTCGAAGTCCACACATGGTTCTAAGCAAAGAGCTTGCCAAAGGCGGTAGGGCCTCCGGTGGGCGGCGGTTAACGGTTACAGAAGAAGAGCTTCCAGTTCGCCCAGGCGTCCTTCGAACAGTCGCAACGTGCTTTCAATCGGCGCGGAGGTGGTCATGTCGACGCCCGCTGTTTTCAACGTTTCCAACGGAAATTTTGAACCGCCAGATTTCAAGAAACCAAGATACGCGTCTACCGCGCCCGCTTCGCCTCGCAAAACCTTTTCCGAAAGCGCCACCGCTGCGGAAATTCCGGTGGCGTATTTGTAAACGTAAAAGGCCCCATAAAAATGCGGAATGCGCAGACATTCCAAATCCAGCTGAGGATCGAGCACGAAATTTTCCGCGAAATAACCGGTGAGCAATTTATGGTACTCAGACTTGAAAGTGTCCAGGGTCAGCGCGTCGCCGTATTCCTCAATTTCGTGAATGACCTTTTCGAACTCGGCGAACATCGTTTGCCGGAACAGCGTGCCGCGAATGTCGTCGATCTGCCGATTAATGATGTAAGCGCGCATTTTCGGATCGTGCGTTTGCTCGAGCAGATGATGCGTGAGCAATTCTTCATTGAAGGTCGATGCCACTTCGGCGAGGAAAATCGGGTAATCGTAATCCTGATACTTTTGCGCTTTTTGCGAGAACCAGGTGTGCATGGAATGGCCGGCTTCGTGCGCGAGCGTGTAAACGTCGGCGAACACATCTTCCTTGTAATTCATCAAGATGTAAGGCGGCGCGCCGTAACTTCCGGATGAGAACGCGCCGCTGCGTTTGCCTTTTGTTTCATAACGATCGCACCAGCGGCCGCGCAAACCGCTTTCCAAAACCTCGACATATTCCTTTCCGAGCGGCTGTAACGCTGTGACCACACGCTCGACCGCTTCGTCGAACGAAATATGCGTCTCAATCTCGGCCACCATCGGGACGTAGGTGTCGTAGTGATGAAGTTCCTTCAAACCGAGCACTCGTCGCCGCAAATCGAAATAGCGAAAGAGCGGCGCCAAATTTGCGCGAACCGGTTTGATCAAACCTTCATAAACCGAAGCCGGCACATCGTCGGGGAACAACGCTGCGTCGAGGGCAGATGAATAATTTCTCGCGCGCGCGCGAAAAACATCCGCTTTCACCGAATACGCCAGCGAACTGGCGAGCGTGTATTGGTGGTCCTGGAATTCGACATAGAACTGCTCAAACGCGCGTTTGCGGAGTCCGGGATCGCGTTTCACCAAGAAAGAGCTGAACGAACTTTGAGTAAGCGGTTTTTCGCGGCCGGTGTCATCGACAAGCACACCAAACTTCATGTCGACGTCTGTCAGTTGCGAAAATGTGTCGTCGTAACCGCTGAGCGCGGCGGCGCCGAGGGCGAGAATGCGTTCCTCCGGCTCGGAAAGCACGTGTGGCTTCAGTCGGCGAATTTTGTGGAGTTTGATCCGCCAATCGGCCAGCGCTGGATCAGCAATAAACTTCGCAAGAGTCTGGTCGTCGATCGCTTGAATTTCCGGAACGACGAACGCGAACGCCTCGCCGATCTTCGTCAGCAAGTTTTGAATCTGGCCGACGCGCGCGAGGTACTTCGTATTCGCGCTGTCCTCCGCGAGCTGAAGTGAAGCGAAGTGATAAAGCCGTTCCAGTTTAAGATCGAGTTCCTTCTCGAATTCCAAACACTCAGCGAGATTCTTGGCCGACTGGCCGACCTTCCCCTTCCACTCCTTGATTCGCGGATAACTGTTTTGAACCCAGGCAAAATCTTCCTGCCATTTGCCAACATCAGCGAAGAGCTGCGCCAGGTCCCACTTATCGGACTCGGGAATTTCAGCGCGGGTTAGAGTCTCCATCTTGCGTTCGTACTAAGGCGAGCGAGCGATTGGGGTCAATCGCGCCCGCCTTTGCGAAGATCGATAATCGCGGGATGACGCGCGATTTGGCGCATCGCTTTCGCTAATAACTGTTTTCCCGGCGGAATTTTGTGCCACTGCGAAGCCCCGGAGGGATGCGGCAGCGGAATCAGATCGAAGATGTGTCCGGCGCGACGCGCGCGAAATTTGCGGCCGATGACCTGCTCCAATTTCGTGCACTCGATGAATTGCGCGATCGCCAACCGGCCGGCCGGAATTATGAGACGCGGCTTCAAGATTTTGATTTCCTCGTTCATCCAGGACGAGCAATTTCGAATCTCATCCGGCGCCGGCACGCGATCGGTCCCGCCGGGAGATTTGCCGGGAAAACAGCGACAAACGGCCGCGAAATAAATTGTCGATCTAACGGCGGCTTCGTCTATTCCGCAAAATTGCTCGAACCAGCGAAAGAGTGTTTGCCCAGCCGTGTGGGCGAATGGGCGTTTCAAAGTGGGCTCGCGCGGACCGGGTGCTTGTCCGATCAACATCACGTCGCTGACGACCGCGCCACCGGACACCGGCGTCGATCTCATTCGCGGGCAACGCCGGCATCGAACCAGCCGGGCAACATGTCGATCTAGAACGACTTGTTTCGCGGACGCTACCATCAGCGCCGAAAAATCGAAAAGAGCAAGCTCAGGACGATGCTGATGATAATGCAGGTGACGATTGGGAAATAAAACGCGGAGTGTTCGCGCTCAATCCGAATGTCGCCCGGCAGGTGCCCCAGCCATTGAGGAGCAAACCCGCTCCACAAGATCGCACCGAGCATGACGACGACCGCGCCGATCATGACGAGGAATTTTCCGAGCTCGCGCATTACCAAGAAGGTTGCGCGAATTGATCGGCGGCACAAGGTTGAGGCTCGATGGCGGTGCAGTTCAGAGATTATTACGAAACACTCGGCGTTTCCAAAACGGCGACGGACGATGAGATCCGAAGCGCGTTTCGGAAATTGGCGCGGAAATATCATCCTGACGTCGCCAAGGACAAAAAAGCCGCCGAAGAAAAATTTAAGCAGATCAATGAAGCCTACGAAGTCCTGAGCGACCCGGAGAAGCGCAAGAAATACGATCAACTCGGCGCCGACTGGAACCAACCGGGCGGATTCCAACCGCCGCCGCAGTGGGGCGGTCAGCCCGGTGGAGGATTTTATCAATGGGGTGGTGACGGTGGCGGCGGCGTGCAATTTGAATTCGGTGGGACTGGGTTCAGCGATTTTTTCGAAGCTTTTTTCGGCGGCGGCCGCGGCCGCTCGGCATTCGGTGGATTCGGCGGACGCGAAGCAACCGCAGAGCGCGGAGCGGATGTCGAAGCCGACATTTTGGTCACGCTTGAAGAAGCGCTGCACGGATCGACACGCACGGTTTCGTTGCGTCGCGCCGGCTCAAACAAAGTCGAAAATTATCAGGTTAAAATTCCGCGCGGCGTTCATGAAGGGCAGCGAATCCGCCTCGCCGGTCAGGGCGAATCCGGTGCCCGCGGCGGAAAAAGTGGCGACCTTTTTCTGCGGGTGCGCCTGGCGAAACACCCCGACTTCTCAGTCGAAGGCAGCGATCTCATTCACGAAGTAAAGATCGCGCCATGGCAAGCTGCGCTCGGTACGGAACTGAAAGTGCCGACGCTGGAAGGCAGCGCCCGTTTGAAGATCCCGCCCGGGACGCAGGGCGGTCAGCGATTTCGATTGCGCGAACACGGCCTGCCGAGCATTTCCGGAAAACGCGGCGATCTCTACGTCGTCGTGCAGATAAATATTCCAAAAAAACTGTCGGAGCGTGAACGCGAGATCTGGAGCCAGCTCGCGAAGTTGCACGGAGGCTAACATTTTTGTCATTCCGACCGGAGCAGAGGAATCTCTGGATATTTCTCTCAACTTACTTCAATCAGCCCAGAAACAGTAAGAGATGTCTCGACTTCGCTCGACATGACAGATTCGGTTGTGCTCGACAACGATAGTTAGCCTTCAGTAGCAAAGTAGACTGGAAATGAAGATTTCACTCGGGAGTGATCACGCCGGTTTTCGTTATAAGGAGAAAGTTAAAGAACTTCTCATTTCGCTCGGTCACGAAGTGAAAGATTGCGGTACTTTTAATGAGGACCCGGTTGATTATCCCCTCTTCATTCGGCCGGCGGCGGAAGCGGTTGCCCGCGGTGAATGCGAGCGGGGCATCGTCTTCGGTGGATCCGGCAACGGTGAAGCGATGGCCGCGAACAAAGTGCGCGGCGTGCGTTGCGCGCTTTGCTGGAACGAGGAGACCGCGCGTCTTTCACGCCAGCATAACGACGCGAATGTGCTTTCAATCGGCCAACGCATGATTCCCGAGGATCTCGCATTGAAAATTGTGCGGGTTTGGCTGGAAACGCCGTTTGAAGGTGGCCGCCACGCGCAACGCGTCGCGCAGTTGAACGCGATGTAACTTCCTAGACCAGCCGGTCCAGGCAAACGGCGATCAAAAAGACGGCGCTGACAAAGGCGTTGCTCTGAAAAAACGCGCGATTAATGCCGCTCACGTCAAGTGATCGCGCCATGCGATGTTCGTAGATCAGCGCGCCTGCGATCAACAGCATCGCGCAGAAATAAATTGCTCCGAGTTTCGCGATAATGCCGAACCCGACGAACGCAATCAACAGCAACAGGTGGAGCAACTGCGCGAGCCGAAGACCGCGCGAGATTCCCATCGTTACGACCAACGAGCGAATTCCCTCGCGCCGGTCGAATTCAAAATCCTGGGTCGCATAAATCAGATCGAAGCCGGCGACCCAGCAGATGACTCCGATCGCCAAAACAAACGGCGCAAGATCGACATCTCCTCGTTGAGCGATCCACGCGCCGATCGGAGAGATAGCGAGCGCCAACCCAAGAAAAAAGTGGGTCGCAGCAGTGAAACGTTTGGTCAGCGAATAAAAGAAAACGATCGCGAGCGCGAGCGGCGAGAGCACAAACGTGAGCCGATTGATCGCACTGGCAGCGGCGAGAAAAGCGGCCGAACTGACGATCAAGGCGACGAGCACAACCGATTTCGGCAGGAGCAAATGCCGCGATGCTGTGCGCGGGTTCCGTTGATCAAGCGACCAATCGACGAAGCGATTGAAAAGCATCGCGGCGGTGCGGGCACAGACCATGCACACGAGCACCAGAAGCAATGTTCGAACTGATGGCCAGCCGTTGGCCGCCACAACGAGCGCGCCGAGAGCAAACGGCAACGCAAAAATTGTGTGCGAAAAGCGAATCAACCGGAGAAAACGGCCGAACGCGTTACCGGACCGTGCCTCGATCTGAAGATGTCGATCTTGCAAAGGCATCGCGAAATTAGTGGTCGACATCCAACAGCCGCCGCAAACGCGCGCTCGCCCCTGAAAGAATCGGCAGGCCGTGGGCGAAAAGCATGCGCTCGGCCGGTCGCGCGAGGAGCCGGTGCAGGGAACTCCGCATTTGTTTTTCGTCCAGGCAATATTTTCGCGGCAGGAAACTGAAGCCGTGGGGCTCAAAATTAATCAATGCATCGCCGACGATCAGCGTTCCACCGTTCGACGCATGATAAAGCGCGATTTCGCCAGCGACGGCTCCTTCGATTTCTACCACCTCCAATTCGCCGCCGATCCCACTAGCGTCTCTCGCTTCAGTGAATCGCGCCGGTTTCAAATCGGGAAAGCTGTGAGCGTCTGCCAAGATTGGGGCTGAAAAACGGTCCGAGTACGCCGAACTGGCGCGTGGATGATTGGCATTCGTAACGATAATTCCCGTTATCATCGCCTCGTCAGAAAGCTGCCGCAGATTGGCATCGGCTAGCACAATTGGATCGACGATATAGATGCCGGCGCTTGTCAGGATCGCGCTGGAGAACAGGTCAGCTCTTACGGAGGAATCGTAGTTTTGCCAGACCCAAAGCCCGGGCGAAAGCTGATGAAAATCAGGCGGAGGCACGGTGGGAGAGTGGCCGAAAAAGTGGGGGCGAGCAAGCAGTGGCATTATAGGTGCTTGATTGATTATAGAAATTATAAAATGATCACCTTTGCCTACCAAGCTCGAGACGCCTCCGGCCGCATCGTCTCCGGCATCCAAGACGCCCTCAACGAAGAGAACGCCGTCACCAGCCTGATGAGCCGCGGCCTGATGGTTTTGTCGCTCCAAAAGAAAGCTGTCGCCGGCCGCTCCCGCAAGAAAACCTGGACGGTCAAAGAGACCGATCTGGTCCTATTCACGCGTCAGCTCGCGACCATGATCGAGGCCGGCATTTCGTTGGTCCAAGGATTGACCGCGCTTTACGAGCAGTGCGATCCCAAACGCCAACGCAGTCTGCGCCATGTCGTCAGCGACGTAACCACGCACGTGCAAGGCGGAGAAACATTTCACGAATCGATCGCGAAACATCCGCGCGTTTTCAATCGACTCTTCGTCAGCATGGTGAAAGCCGGCGAAAGTGGCGGTTTGCTTGCGGAAATTTTGGAGCGCCTCGCCGGATTTCTCGAAGCCAGCGCGCGTTTGCGCAAGAAGGTCAAATCGGCAATGACATATCCGGTCATCGTGGTTTGCATCGCATTTGCGATCACTACGTTCTTGATCGTCCGCGTGGTCCCGATCTTCGGCGAGATCTTCAAAGATTTCGGCGCGAAGCTGCCTGCGCCGACCCAGTTCCTGATCGACGTCAGCGATTTTGTCCGCGGTGAGTGGTATTTTCTGGTGCTCGGAATTGGTTCGATGATTTTCGGAATCCGAACCTTTCTCCGTTCCAAACGCGGCAAACAATTGTCCGACCGCTGGAAATTGAAACTGCCGGTGTTCGGCCCGCTCGTGCACAAGATTTGCATGTCGCGTTTCGCGCGCACCTTTGCCCAGCTTATCCGCAGCGGCGTACCAATTTTGGAGGTGCTGGATATTGTCGGCGCCACCTCTGGTAATCACGTAGTGGAAGAGAGCATCAAAGGCGTAAGCGAGGACGTCGAAAAAGGTGACAACCTGTCGGTTGCGATGTCGAAGAAATCGATTTTCCCGCCCATGCTTCTCCGAATGATCTCGGCGGGTGAAGCCACCGGCAAGATCGACAACATGCTCGAGAAAATGGCCGATTTCTGGGACGAAGAAATCGAAGCGATGCTCGACGCCCTCACCTCTTTGATCGAACCGCTGCTGATCGTTTTCCTGGGCGTGATCGTCGGCGGGATCGTGATCGCGATGTTTCTGCCCATCTTCAAACTTAACGAGGTGGTTTCACAAAACCAATCAGGGCATTGATTTCCAAAAACAAGAGCTAAGGAGAAGCTCGTAGGCAGGGAGGGGGCGGATCGAAAGGTCCGTCCCTTTTCTGTTTTGTGATCTTCCTCTACCTCTTCCTCTTCTCTCTTGGTCTTAATCTAGAAGAAAGACCAGGACTAAGAGGAAGAGCAAGGCTGCGACCCGAGGTCCGCGGGCTTATGGATGATCGACAAACACGGGCGCCGCCGAAATGTCTTTCGCGTCGAAAGAAAGTCCGTGCGTGGTGCGCCGGAGCAATTTCAAAACACCGGCCACGTTTTGCGCGGTGGTAGTAGAATAAAAACGCACCAAGCCAACGGTCGTGCGCGAGCCAAACACGGTGATCATGATCGTTTCATCATCGACCGAATTCATGAACATGTGGCTGCCGTTACCCTGGTGATAGAGAGCGTTGAATTCCACCTCGCCGATGCGCCGCGCGAGCTCGCGTGTGGCGGCAAACGAGCCGGCAGCCAGCGCCGCGATCACGGTCACGTCCATCACGTCCATGTCGCCGCACTGTGAGATCACGTTGCCGCCGCGATCAATGACTACTGTTAGATCGGCCTCGGTTTTTTTTAAGAAATCACCGAGCACGCCATCGAGCGTGGCCACATCTTCGATTGTTAGAACTGGAATTGCGTTCATGCGGAAAGCTGTTGCGTTTGCGCTGCGGTTGGTTCAACCGGGATCGCCACTGGCAAGGGCGCACCTTGCGGCGCTTCGCTCAGCTTGCTGAATTTGTGGAGAAGAATCTGGGAGACTGCGTTCAACGCCGCGAACACGTTCTGCCCACTGCTCGAAATCACTTCGAAACTTTGCAACCGCTTCTTTCGGTTGTTCAAAACGTATTCCATGTAATTGACCGGCGCGATGTTCGGGAGGTCGCGCTTGTTGTACTCAAGCACACACGGGATCTCCTCGATCGCCATGTTTTGGAGCGCGAGGTTGTCGCTAAGATTTTTGTAACTCTCGACGTTTTCCTCCATTTTTTCCCACTGCGAATCGGCCACGAAAACAATCCCGTCCACGCTGCGCAGCACCAGTTGCCGGGTCGCGTTGTAAATGACCTGGCCGGGAACGGTGTAGAGTTGAAACTTGGTCACGAATCCCTTGATCACGACCGCGTTCAGCGGGAGAAAATCGAAAAAAAGCGTGCGCTCGGTCGCAGTCGCAAGCGAGACCAGATCGCCGCGGTTCAGCGGATTAATTCGCTGATGAATGTAACTGAGGTTCGTCGTCTTACCGCACAACGCCGGACCGTAGTAAACAATTTTAAACTGAATCTCGCGGCTCGCGTAATTAATGATCGACATGCGGCGTCTCCGTCTGCGCGTACTTGCGCGAAAGTTTCTCCACCAGTTCGGCAATTTGCGTCCGAGTTTCCGGGGGCAATGAGCCCTCAGCATGCAGCGCGGTCAGGCAAATGTTTCCTTGCGCGAAAAAGCTTACCGCGGAGCCGCTCGTATACAGCGTTACCGCCACGAGTGAGCCGAGCTTCGTCTCGCGGACGTGTTGAGCGACTCGCTCCAACAGCCCGGGCGCCATCGCGCACAAACCTTCCGCCGCAATTTCCTCCGGTAATTCTCCGGCCAAACTTAAACCATCCGAAAATGTGATTGCGCACGCTTTTACGCCCGGCAGTCCGGACGCCTGAGCGACGATTTCCTTCGGGTCGATCTTTTTCTCGACGGCGGGTGCGATGGCGATCTTCGCTTCGGCGACTGATTGCTCCGGCACCTTGTCAGCGGCGAGACGTTGCGCGTCCTCTTTTGCTTTGATCGAGAACGGCGTCTCGAAATCGGTGTGGAGCGCGAAGTCTTCCTGATCGTCGCGAAGTTTCAATATCGTCGCCGGCAGATTCTTCAGCACTTCCTCGAGCGGCAACGCGACCGGCATCTTGGCCTCGTCGATCTGAAACAGGTCGCGATGTTTCTCCGACAATGCGGCTTTGAAAACCTCCGGCGCAATCGATATCCGTCCGCTGGCCAACTGTGTCTCGATCAGCGCGAGCGGTAACGTCAGCCGGTCTTCGTCC
This sequence comes from Chthoniobacterales bacterium, assembly GCA_035603575.1. Taxonomy (GTDB): domain Bacteria; phylum Verrucomicrobiota; class Verrucomicrobiia; order Chthoniobacterales; family UBA10450; genus AV40. The sequence goes on along the minus strand of DATNKD010000026.1, from coordinate 10,328 downwards.
GAAACAGTGCCGACATCTCCGTTCAATTGGAAGGCGGGCAGATTTTGGAGCACGACTTTCAGCGAAAGCGTAATCGGCGTTTCGTCTTTCGCCGGTACGGAAGTTGTCTCGGGCTTCGGTCCTGACAGTTCCGCGGGCGTTTTCGTCAACCGCGCTTTTGGTTTTTCTACCGACGGCTCAAACGGGATTTTCGGCAGCTCAGGCGAGTACGGTAAAGGAGTTGGAACGGGCGGCCCGCTGGAGGCTGGAACTCTCTCGGATGCGGACGCACCCGTTCCATTCGGCAAAAGTTCAAAAGGGATCTTCCTGGGGGCCGGCGGCTCGCTCTTCGGTTTGAGCTCCGGCGAATAAAGCGAAATGACCGGATGGGCCGGCGATGTCGATTTTGTCGTTTCTTGCACAAACGCGTCCGGCTCGGCGGCGGCGATTGATTCTGCGGTCGCCTGTTTAATCGGTAGTGATGGAAGCGGTGAAGTCTCGATCGGATCGATTTTGGTTCCGAAACGCTCCGAATCCTGGATCGTCGCCTTCAGAATCGGTGTATCGAGCTGCGGCACCGCCGGATCGCGCAGCTGATCACTGCGGACATTCGCGCTCTTGAATTGCTCGAGCACTTTTTCATACGGCAGCGCAACGCGCGTGTCGTCGTCTGGTCGGACACCGCGCAGAAAAATTTCCGGCACCTGTTGATAAAGGCTGGGCAGCGAAATGGTCGGGTTCTTGTTCGCCATTCCTTTTTCGATCTCGGATGCCTTCAACGAAACCTGACCAGACGCGTCCAGGATTTCGACCGGCTTGATATAACCAGCCGGGACGCGATCAATAAAATCTGCGATCCGCAATGAGATGGCGCGCTCCAGTTTCGGCTCGAGGGCTCGGGCGAGCGCTGGCGGAAGATGGCTCGAGTGCGCTCTTTTTGGTGAAGCTGTTATTCTGCGGGCGCCGAGTCCAAGCGCGGGTGAACTGGTCTGCGCCGAAATTGCGCCGGCCGCGCTCCGAAATGGATCCGGCGGTGAAAACGAACGCGTCGCGTGCGGCAACACCGTTTTGCTCAGCCGTTCGCTCGCTGATTTTTTGAGCACTCGCGCCGGTGTGGCGTGCGGAGTCGGTTCCGTGCTCACGGGTGTGAAGCGTGCCGTGAATTTCTTGAAGAGATCGAGAAACGGAATTGTCATCGGATTAACGGTCCTCCGCCGTTACTCGCCACACTTCTTCGAGCGTGGTTATGCCCTCGAGCGCTTTCTCAATCCCGACCATGCGCAAAGTTTTCATTCCCTCGGTGAGCGCGTGATTTTTGATCACCGCCGCTGACGCGCGTTTGATGACCAAACGCCGGACCGCTTCGCTCACCGGAAGCGCTTCAATTAATGCCGCACGACCGAGATAACCGCGCCCTTTGCAACGGTCGCATCCGGTTCCGTGGTAAAAAACCGTCCCTTTGTTTTCGCCAAGCGCAAGCTTCTCGACTAATTCCGGTTCGGGAACGAACTCCTCCTTACAATTTGTGCAGACGCGCCGAACGAGTCGTTGCGCGCACGTCAGCAGGATTGAGCTGGAAATTAAAAACGGCTCGATCCCCATGTCATCCAGACGGGTGATGGCGCCGGCGGCGTCGTTCGTATGGAGCGTGCTCAAGACCTGGTGACCGGTCAGCGCCGCCTTCACTGCGATATCGGCGGTCTCGTTATCACGAATTTCGCCGACCATCACGATATCCGGATCCTGACGAAGGATCGAACGCAGGGCGGCCGAGAAATCGAGACCGATGTCGCTGCGCACCGCGACCTGATTGATTCCGGCCAGCTCGTACTCGATCGGGTCTTCGACCGTCACGATGTTGTATTCCGGGCTGTTTAATTCCTGTAGCACCGAGTAGAGTGTGGTCGTCTTACCGGAACCGGTTGGACCGGTGACGAGAATCATTCCGTGCGGCGCGTCGATCGCCTTTTTGAATTTCGAGAGCGTGTCCTGATCCATGCCCATCTGGTCAATGGTGCCGGTGAGCGAAGCTTTATCGAGAATACGAATGACGATTTTTTCGCCGTGCGCCGTGGGCAGGATCGAAATACGGAGATCGATTTCTTTTCCGAGCACACGAATCCGGAACCGGCCGTCCTGCGGAAGGCGCCGCTCGGCAATGTTCAGTCCGGCCAAAATCTTGATGCGCGACGTGATCGCGAGCTGCAGCGCTTTCGGCGGCGATTCTGCTGGAACCAAGTCGCCGTCAAGGCGGTAGCGAAGCTTGAGCGTGTTTTGAAACGGCTCGATGTGAATGTCCGACGCCTTTTCTTTGACCGCCTGGGCCAGGATCAAATTGACGATCTTGATGACGGGCGCGTCTTCGCTGTCGTGCGCCAGGCGGTCGAGGTCGATCTCTTCGCGCTTGTTCGCCTGCACTTCGACTGCTTCCGCAGTTTGTGCGGCTTCTTCCGCGACCCTCTTCATCACCTGGCTCATGTTGCCGGCGCCATGCACGCCGCTGAGCGCGTCTGTCACCGCGCGCTCGGTCGCGATCATCGGAACGATCTCGAGTTGAACACGCCGTTTCAGATCGTCGACCGCGAGCACATTGGTTGGGTCGGCCATCGCCACGAAAAGTTTTCCATCCAAACGCGCGATCGGTACCAACCGGTTCGCTTTCGCCATTTCGCGCGGCACGAGCGACATCACTTCTTCCGGTACGCGCAACCGCGAGAGGTTCACCGGCGGCGTGTTCAGGCAACGGCCCATGCTGAAGACCATGTCCTGCTCGGTCACGAATTGCCGGTCGGTCAGAATTCTTAGCAGCCGGCCACCTTCGGATTTCTGAATGCCAATGGCTTCTTCGAGTTGATTGGGAAGAAGGAGCCCCTCCTCGATCAACACGTCCGCGATCCGTTCGCCGAAAGATTTACTTCTCATGAACGGTTACGCCTGGGATTCGAGGCGGTAGATGGACTGCAAACTTTTTACAATGGCCGAGGGCCGCGCCAGGTACCACGAAACCGTGTAATCGACCGATTGCTGGACCGCGTCGCGCCCGGCGGCATCGAACGGATTGCAGCACGCCACCATGATGGTGCGGCTGACCAAATCGAACGGCACGAACAGCCGGCCGAGCGTCAAATACTCGGGCAACATCGGCGCGATCTGCCGGTCGGTGTCGTAATACTCGAGTGGCACGTAGGCGAATTTTGTCCGGTCGATCAACGCCGAGAGCACGGCGTCGAGCTGCGCCGGCTTTTCCTTACAAAGTTCTTCCAGCATCGAAACCGCGATCGCCTGCCCATTTAAATCTTTGTTCGCATTTTTGACCGCATCGAGCGCGGCATTCACCTGCTCTTCACCGAAGAGCTGCTGCACGATCAAAAATTTCGCGAGATGATCGTCGCCCCGTTCGTGCAAATTTGTGACCCGCCCCAGACTTTTCCCGCCCCCTTCGACATCGATCAACGCGCCTTCCACGCTCGGCGAAATGAGCGACCCGTCGTCGCGCGTGAACCGACTGGTGACCAGACCGCTCGTCTGTTTCGATTTATCTTTATCGACAATCGCCTGGCCCGACGCCTGCAAACGTGACTCGATCTCGCCCAGCATCGCCAAAATTTCCGGCGCGTTCGGCTCGCGGGTCAGGATCATTTCGCACTGCTGGAGCGCGGGCGTGTAGGAGCCGGCGTTGAAATATGCTTCCGCCAGTTTCCGCGAGGTCCGGAGCGCGTCGTCGTGACGCCCGATTTTGGTGTAAGCCTCCCTCAGAATCTCGAGCGATTGATAATCCTCGGGCTGTGTTTGAGTGATCGCCTCAAACATCTCGATCGTTTGAAGGATTTGACTATGCTCCTCGGCAGAAAGCGCGTGTTCCAGCACGCTGCACTCTAAAAGCTAGAAGCATGCCCCCTACGCCTCGGGAGCGGCCATTTTCCCTGTTAAACCTGCGAATTTCTCAATCCTGCCAAACCGCTCGATTTTAGCCCGTTGCGAACCGCGGATTACTCGAATTCCGGACTGCTCTTCTCGACCAATCCGCCGCTCGTCACACGTCGCTGATCACTCGCCACCAAAAGATCAATCCGCAAAACAGATAATTCGTCCTCTCTTCTGTCTTCTGACTTCTCTCTTGGATTTTTCTCGGGACCTGCTCGCCGAGCCGTAGTGAAGCGGAGACTGGCCTGCCGAGCCGTAGTCACACGGAGGCTGGTCACTCGTCACTGATTTGATATAATTTTCTTCGTGTTTGTCCGCGCGCATTTCGCATTTCGCTATCCGGTTTCCGTTTTCCGGTTTCAAAAATCCCGGCCCCCGTTTTCTACTTCCTCCTTTCTAATTCCTACTTCGCAACGTGAGCGCGTCCGCGCGTTTACGTTGCTCGAACTCCTCGTCGTCATCGCCATCATCGCGATCTTGATGGTTCTCGTCGCACCCGCGTTTACGAAGATCAAAACGGGCAACGACATCACGACCGCAGCGTACACGATCACGGGCGCACTCGAACAAGGACGTAATTACGCGATGGCAAACAATACGTACGTCTGGGTCGGTTTTTACGAAGAAGACATGACCGCTACCGTACCAACGACTGCGACCCCGCCGTACTCAGGTAAAGGGCGCGTTCTCATCGCCACAGTTTTCTCTACCGATGGAACGAAAATCTATGATGACAGCGATCCCATTGCTCCGCTTCCGCCGACTCGGATTAAGCCACTTGGAAAACTAGTCAAGATCGAGGGCATTCATATCACGGATATTGGCGCTCCTGCGTCGCCAGGATCCTCACCAGATACTCTCGATGGCCGACCGGACTGGCCTTACACCTATGCCGCCGGCATCGCTGCAGATCATTTCAACCGCATCAGCAGCGACAGTGCGGATACAACACGATTCGCCTTCACAGCCCAAAATTATACATTTTCCAAAACTGTGCGCTTTAACCCGCGCGGAGAGGCAAATCTCAATAGCACCTACTCATTGAAAAATGCCGCCGAGCTTGGCCTCAAACCGACGCATGGGACTGCAATCGACAATACCAGTCCTAATCTTATTGCGGTTCAATTCGGCGGAGTTGGCGGCAACTTCAAAATTTATCGTCGTTGAACGTGCTCGCTGATCGGCAACATGGCTTTTCTCTCGTTGAGGTGACACTCGCTCTTGGCGTCGCCGCGATTTCGTTGCTTGTCATATTCAGTTTGCTTCCCGTCGGTCTACAAACAAATCAACGCTCGATGGAGCAAACTGCGTCCGCGGATATCTTGTCGGCAGTTGTTGCCGATCTACGCGCGACGCCGGTAACAAATCCGCGCGGTGGATCCATCACTTCAACTCAATTTGGAATCACCATCCCGGCTGCGGACAGCACCGGAACCACAACTCTCTTTTTTAACAGCGCAGGGCAGTCTTCAAGTTCGCAACAACCAGATTCGCGCCATCGCCTGACGGTTACATTTGCTTCTAGCGGGGCGGGCACGAAAACCGCCACACTTGCTGACTTGCAGGTTACATGGCCGGCAGCCGCTGCCGTCGCCAACGCCCAAGGATCAGCCGAAATGTTCGCCGCGTTCGACCGGAACTAGTCTCATGCGCCAATCCAACAACGCTTTTACTATCGTCGAGTTGCTCGTCTCGATAGCAGTTCTTGTCGTGCTCGTTCTGCTCGTTGGTCGTCTATTCACCAGCGCTGCCACTGTTACAACATCTGGCAACAAACGAATGGATACTGATGCTCAGCTTAGACCGTTGTTCGACAGAATGGCCGTGGATTTTTCCCAGATGCTCAAACGATCGGACATCGATTATTACCTCAAATCGTCAGGGAACGTACAAGCTGGTAATGATCAAATCGCGTTCTACAGCACCGTCGCTGGATATTTCCAATCGAGCGGATCCCAGAGCCCGGTTTCTATCGTGAGTTATCGGATCAACTCAACATCTGGAACGATAAGCTTCAATAAGCTGGAGCGGATGTCGAAAGGGTTAGTTTGGAATGGCGTTTCCAACACGGAGACGCCTATCGTTTTTTTGCCGTTCACGATCAGTAGCACCTGGCCGACGGCAACGAATAGCAACTCCGATCCTGACTACGAACTGATCGGACCGTACGTTTTTCGCTTCGAATATTATTATCTGCTAAAAAACGGGAACCTTTCCGACACGCCGTGGGACACGCCAGCGGGGCACAGTAGCGTCGACGGAATGCAAGACGTAGCTGCAATTTCAGTTTCTATCGCTGCAATTGATCCCAAAAGCCGAGTCCTGATCTCAGACTCTCAATTGACGACGTTGGCGAGTCGATTAAACGATTTTACAACATCGATGAAGCCCGGTGATTTGCTCAACCAATGGCAAACTGCTCTCGATGGGACAACGGATATCGCACGGCCTAGCGTTTCCGCGGTCCGAATCTACGAGCGCTACTTCCACCTGGTTCCTAAGTCATGATTTATTCGCTCTTACGACCGGCGGCACGGACCAGAGAAAATGCCGTCGCGCTTCTGATTGTCCTCGCGTTTCTCGTTCTCCTCGCCGGAATCACGGTTGCGTACATTTCGCGGACTGCCACAGCTCGCCAGGTTGCTCACGGCAGCTTCAACCATGCAAAATCAGATCAGCTCGCGCGCAGCGCGCTAGATATAATCGTCGCAGACTTTAAACAGGAAATCGCAAGCGCAGGAACTGCTCCGACTAACGCGAATATTGGTCCGCAGCGTAGCCCCAAACCAGCTGCCGGTTCGACGCCAGCTATCCCGAATTTAATTCGCCGGAGCGTACGCTCCGATAGTATCCCTGCGCCAGCTGTGTCCAGTCGCGGATCCGCCGTAAACTCCACCGCTGATGCGTCACTGGATGGTCGGTCTATCTCCTTAACGCGATGGAATACTCATTATTTAGTGCCGAAAGCGAATACGGCTAACACAAGTTCGGATCCTATAACGTCTGGCTTCTCGGCACCAAACTATTGGGCACCTGACTGGGTAGTGGTAACACGAAACGGACCCGCTGCCTTTAACAGTTGGAACACCGCTTTATCTGATGCGAGCGGTGGGAATAGTACGTTTGCGATAGGACGTTTTGCTTATGCCGTTTATGATGAAGGCGGACTGCTTGATGCCAACGTAGTCGGCCTTCCCTCTCCTACTCCGTCGGTAACGGAAATTGGCAGAAAAGGCAGCGCAGCTCTAGCGGATCTTACAGGCATGAAGATCACAGCTGGCGGCTCCACTCCAAATCCGACGACGACTAGCAGAATTGTAGCGTGGCGGAACTATGCAACTGTGCAATCATCCGGCACGTTTCCGGCGCTTGCGCCAACTCCCAACGCGTCCAATTTTCTCAACTACTTCTTGGACACGTCCCGCGATTTTCGGTCAGTGGCAACGACGATCTATAACAACCGAACAGACCAAAGCTTTACGAATCGCCGAGAACTGATTGACCTTTTCCGCAGTAGTATATCAGCCAGCGTTAACCTGCTGCAATTCCTAGGAACCTTCTCGCGAGAAAATAATGCGCCGACTTGGACGGCAGGCACCGCAATACTAACTCAGCGATTTGCGATTGGGCAATTGGCTCTCGTCATACCGAATCCAAGCAGTGCATCGGTCGCCGATATACAAAAGTATTTTGGTTTAAAATGGATACCCGGCATACCAGGCAGCGCAGGGCCTCCGCCAACACCCGCGACACCCGGCCATTGGCGATATTTAGGGTCTACAGGGAGCGTAATGCGGGACCGCATTCCAGCATTCACAACCACGCCGGAATTCTTCCAGCTCCTCAATTACGCGATGAACGGTACCAATACCGATGACACAACTCATATCTTTACGACTCTCTCGATCGGAGCTGCGATTATTGATCAATATGACGGTAGCGCTGCCGCTGATCCAACAACTGGAACGACGACAACGATGATCGAATACAATGGAGGCTGGGCTTTTGGATTGGAAAATTCAGATCCTGCTAGGCCTAGCCCTTCTCCGCTTCCTACTCCATCACCATTTCCCCCGCCAGGCGGAATGTCACCAACCCCACCGCCTGCCATCTCCACATACGTGATGCTAGACCGGCCGTTCCGTAACGTTGGAGAATTCGGCTACGCTTTCCGCGCTTCGGCTGCACCCACACCCACACCCTCTCCGAATCCCAAGACAATCGACTTCTTCACGGCAACGAGTCCGGACGCGCCAATTCTCGATCTCTTTACCTACAACACCTCCAACGTACGCGCTGGTACGGTCAATTTAAACACGCAGAATCCCGCCGTTATAGCCGCGCTTCTTAAAGGCGCGATTATGAGCGAAGTGTCATCGTCCGTCGTCACGCACGCACCATCAAACAATGCTGCAGCGAGCCCGACGCCGAACCCGAACATTGGAGTCATTGCCAGCACAACCAGCGGTTCGGAAGGCACACTAATCAAGTCCGCGACCGGCCGACAGGATGTCAGTCGTTTGGCTGCAGCAGCTGCAACGACTATCGGAAGCAGTGAAGAAGCAAAAGAAACGGTTGCGCGGGCGCTCGCTGAAGTAACTCAGACGAGAACTTGGGGACTCCTAATTGATGTGGTTGCGCAATCGGGACGTTATCCGCCGACAGCGAGCACTCTTGCGGATTTCGTGGTCGAAGGCGAAAAACGGTACTGGTTGCATGTCGCGATCGATCGATTCACTGGACAAGTAATCGACCAACAACTCGAAGAAGTTTTCGACTAGACTACTACGGCCTGCGTTTCGGAGTCGGTCGATCTAATGTTGAATGGTGGTTTGGGTCCCACATCCACGAGCCGGATGGTATAGATGTCGATCTTGCGATTGGTCGCAGTCGCGGCTGGGGCGCTGCAGTTTGGTGCCTGGCCGCACTGGCATTCGGTGATTTGGCGACGCCACTGATGCTGGCAGGCAGATAATCACGGAACGGTGTTGCCCAGCCGATGTAAATTAGCGCGCCGACAATGATGATTTCCAGGAGGAGACGCATTGGGGGGATTTGGTTATCGGTTAATTGTTAATGGTTCTTTGTTTTCGACATCAAAATTGCAATCCCTAATAACTCATAACGGAGAACCGATAACTCGACGCGCTAACGTCGCGGAGTCTTTGCGTCGACGGTGGCGGCGGTTACTCCGTCGGCAGCCGGCGCAACGACCACATCCATTCCAGTAGCGAGCCCGCTTAACTGGGCGAGTTGTCCGTTAACCGTAATCTTCGTCGCCGGCGTCACTTTGTATTCCTTGGACTGATGCGTGGCGTAGACGTTGATCGTTATCGATGTCAGATGGATCGCGCTGATTTTGTCGCTGGTATTGACCGCCGGGGCCGGCGTGCTCTTTTTCGATTTCGCCTGCGTCGCCATTGGAAACGAAACAGCTGCGGCAATTAAAACAACGGCACCAATCGAAAGAATTTTCATGGCACCATTTCAACCGCGGACCGCAGCCCTCGACAAGGAAAAATGTAGGGCGCAGCCCGATCCTCGGGCCTGGCAGTTATCTGTTATTAATTATTGGTTACTAGTCCTGCCCGTCTCTGTCGCTGCATCACCACAGCCAACAAATAACGATTAACGATGAACTGATAACTCGCGCGGTTGCGCCCGCGTCAGCTCTCAACCTTCTTCAGCTGCTGAATGGCGTCACGGATTTCGGCGGCGCGCTCGTAGAGTTCTTTCGCGACCGCGGTTTCCATCTCGCTCTCCATGATCTCAAGTTTGGAACGCGGACGTTTGGCGCTCACTTCATTGAGCCATTCCTCGAGGAAATGGATCTCGGAACTTTTTGCGGCCAGCTCGGGAAAGTTCGATTTCTGAAAGAATTCGGCAATCGCGTCGCGTCCGCGGCGGATCTCGACGATCGCTTCTGGAAATTTTCCCTGCCCGAGGAAAATGGAAGCCTTGGCGCGCGTGTTCATCATCAGCACGTATGGACGAAATTGTTGGAGCGTCCAGGAAAGCTCGTCGCGCTCAGTGTGCGCATCGACAAAATCGAAGAGATCGAGATTACGCTGGGTGTCGCGGACGACGCCGTGGAAATCGTTGATCTGAAATAAACTCAGATAGCGATGGTAATATTGAATGCCTTCCTGCTGAAGTTCGGCGCATTGCTCTGGAGTGAGCTCGTAGTTTTCCTGGCGCGCATCGGCGCGCGCGGCACGAAGTTGATGATAGGTCAGGAGCGATTCACAACCGTGCGGCCGCGTCCCGTCAGGGCGACCGGCCAATTCCATTTGCAGAACGCCGAGATCGATCCGCAGCTGCAATTTTTGACGGCCGTCCATTCCGAGGATCTTGCGCACTTTGATGGCGCGATTCTCGTGCGGCCAATCCTTCAGAATGCTATTCAAATCCAGGCTCATCCTGAA
>DATNKD010000025.1:0-2935 GCA_035603575.1 Chthoniobacterales bacterium | reverse complement strand
GGCGCAGGCGTGCCACGATCATTACTCGCGGCCGATTTCGTTTGCGCTCTGGATAATTTGTGAGCTTGCCATTTGCGCCTGCGATTTGGCCGAAGTCATTGGTTCCGCGATCGCGTTAAATTTGCTCTTTAAAATTCCGCTTGTCATCGGTGTTTGCATCACGGCGATGGATGTGCTGGCCGTGCTCTATTTGCAAAACAAAGGTTTTCGTTACATCGAAGCGCTCGTTGTTGTCCTGATCCTGACCATCGGTGGCTGCTTTCTCTTCGAGATTATTTTTTCAAAACCGAACCTTCATGCGGTCCTGAGCGGTTTTGTTCCGCATTCGGAAATCATTCGCAACCGCGATATGCTTTACATCGCCATCGGAATTCTGGGCGCAACCGTGATGCCCCATAATCTCTATCTCCATTCCTCGGTCGTGCAGACGCGCAATTACGAGCAATCCTCGGCCGGCAAATCCGAGGCGATCAAGTTTGCAACTATCGACTCCAGTGTGGCGCTCATGTTCGCCTTGTTCATTAACGCGGCGATTCTGATTGTGGCGGCGGCGACTTTTCATGCACACGGCCAGCACGGTGTTGCCGAAATCCAGGACGCCTACAAACTGCTTTCCCCGACACTGGGCGTTCCAATCGCGAGCGCCCTTTTCGCCTTTGCCCTTCTTGCTTCCGGGCAAAACTCAACCCTGACCGGAACGCTCGCCGGCCAGATTGTAATGGAAGGTTTTCTCAACATTCGTTTGCGTCCGTGGCTGCGGCGATTGATCACGCGACTCATTGCGATCGTGCCCGCCGTTTTCACCGCCGCCCTTTTTGGAACGAGCGGCACGGCAAAGTTGCTTTTGTTGAGTCAGGTCATTCTTAGTCTGCAACTCTCCTTTGCCGTCATTCCGCTGGTCCTGTTCACCAGCGATCGTCGCAAAATGGGCGAGTTCGTTTCGCCGCGGTGGCTGCAAGCATTTGCCTGGATCACGACTGCGGTCATTGTTTTGCTGAATGGAAAATATTTGTGTGATTGGGTCGGACTTAGCGCGTGGATTGGGCGCGTATTCTAATTATGTATCGCAAAATTCTCGTCGCTCTCGAAAACAGCCGTGCGGACGAAACGCTCCTGCCGCATATTGCCGAGCTCGCGAGTTTACATCACTCAGAATTATTGCTTGTCCACGTCGCTGACGGTTACGTCGCCAGAAATTACAACCAGCTCAATTTGGCCGAGTCGCAGGAAATGAAAGACGACCGCGCTTATCTGGAAAGTTCGGCTGAGACATTGCGGAGGCGGGGTTTGACCGTGGACACTTTTCTCGCGCTGGGCGATCCGGCCCAGGGGATTGTGAAAGCGGCCGAAGATCGACAATGCGATTTGATCGCGATGACGGCGCACGGTCATCGATTGTTAGGCGATCTCCTTTACGGGAGCACGATCAACGAAGTGCGGCACAAAGCGCAGGTGCCGGTGCTCCTCGTCCGCGCTGGGAAATAGTTGGTGGATCGAGCAGTCCCTTGCTCGATGCTAAATTAATGCGCTGTCGGCGCCATTTATAACATCGCGCGGCGGAGCGCGCGATCCACCTTGCTCCATCCGCGCCACGCGATTAGTAGAAACATGCAGTGAAGGTCCTCTTTCTCACCAACGAATATCCGCCGCACATTTACGGCGGCGCTGGTGTGCACGTTGGTTATCTCTCGCGCGAGCTGGCGAAGACCATCGATGTCGATGTTCGCTGCTTCGGCGATCAAAATTTCAAAGAGGGCCGGCTCAAAGTCACGGGGTTCGAACTCGACACCAGCAGTTTCAGCTGTCCGAAACCACTGCAATCAGTCTTCGGCGCGCTCCGACGCTGCGTCGATTTCAATACCACCAACATCGACGCCGATCTCGTGCATTGTCACACCTGGTACAGTCATTTCGGCGGCATTCTGGCGAAATTGAATTACGGAATTCCGCTCGCGATCACGACGCACTCGCTCGAACCGCTGCGGCCTTGGAAACGCGAACAACTCGCCGGCGGTTACGATTTCTCGGTGTGGGTCGAAAAGACCGCGCTCGAAATGGCGGACGCAATCATCGCGGTCTCCGCCGAAACCAAACGCGACATCGAGCGCCTGTTCGATGTCGATCCGGCACGGGTCCACGTGATTCACAATGGCATTGATCTCGCCGAATATCGCCGCGTCGATTCAACCGCAGCGCTTGAGCGCCACGGAATCGATCCAAAAAAACCGTTTCTGCTTTTCGTCGGCCGAATCGCGCGACAAAAGGGAATAATTCATCTCGCTCGCGCGATTCCATTCATGGACGCCGATTTTCCGATCGTCCTCTGCGCGGGCGCGCCGGACACGGCCGAGATCGCTGACGAAATGAAGGAGGCGCTGGCTGTTGCCCAAAAGAAACGCAAAGACATTTTCTGGATCGAAGAGATGCTCGATCGCCCGGCCGTGATCGAACTCTATTCCCACGCGGCGGTCTTTTGTTGTCCGTCGATTTATGAGCCGTTCGGCATCATCAATCTCGAAGCGATGGCCTGCGGCACGGCGGTGGTGGCCAGCGCAGTCGGCGGAATCAAGGAAGTGGTGGTCGATGGCGAGACTGGTTTCCTCGTTCCACTCGAGCAAATGAAAGAGAGCCCGTTCGAGCCGCTTAATCCCGAAAAGTTCTCACGCGACCTGGCGGCGCGAATCAATCAGCTGATGAAAGATCCGAAAAAACGCGAGAAATTTGGTAAAGCAGGTCGCAAACGCGCTGAGGAAATGTTTAGCTGGAGCGCAATCGCAAAGAAAACGATCGCGCTTTATCAGGACGTTTGTAAGTCGAAACGGTAGTACTTAGGCGGCAACGCCTGCTTTTCCGCTCGGAATCTTGAACTGCTCGATGTGTTGTTTGATTTCGTGAACGAAGCTTGCCGCGGCGGCACCGTTCAGGACGCGGTGGT
>DATNKD010000024.1:0-2893 GCA_035603575.1 Chthoniobacterales bacterium | reverse complement strand
TTCTCGATGGAAGGCGTCCGGTTGACGGTGACGAAAGATGCTTTGCGTGCTCTCGCCGCGCAATCAGTTACAAAGGGAACCGGTGCCCGCGCGCTTCGTTCGATGCTCGAGCGGATCATGCTCGACATTATGTACGACGTGCCGAGCAGGGAAGATATCGCCGAGGTCACGATCAATCGCGCGGTTGTCGAAGGCAAGAAGCTTCCGCTGATTCGGAAGAAGCAGGACAAAGACGCCGCCTGATTTCGGCAGAAACGCCGAACGGTCCGAGCCGGACCGGTATTAAAGGCCCAACGCTGAACGCCGAATTACGCAGAGGCTTCTTCTGACTTCAACATTGGACGTTGGGCGTTCGACGTTGGACGTTCTCTTCTCATGCGCACCGTCCTTCTCAACACCGGTACCGAGCTTCTGGCGGGCGATGTGCACGACACGCATCTGGCTTTTATTGCGCGCGAATTTTTTTCACTTGGATTGCGGATTGAGGAACGAAGAACGGTCGCTGATGGCGCGGCGATCGGTGAAACGTTGCGGGAATTATTCTCGCGCGCAGAGATTATCTTCGTCACCGGCGGACTCGGTCCGACGAGCGACGACATAACGCGCGACGTCGTTGCCGAGTTACTGGGACTGAAATTGCAAGAGAATGCCGAGTTGCTCGCGTCATTGAAGCAGCGGCTTAAAGCGCGTCGGATCAAATGGGTTTCCAGCATCGCGCGACAAGCTTCGGTCCCGGACGGGGCGCAAATTCTTCCAAACGAAAGCGGCAGCGCGTCCGGACTGTATTTGAAAGCGGACATCAATCCGAGAATTCGTTCGCCGCACATCTTTCTTCTGCCAGGTCCGCCGCGCGAGCTGCAGCCGATGTTTCGCGAATCGGTGATGTCGATCTTGCGCTCGATCGTCAAAGGCCCTGCAAAATTTGAGCGACGATTTTACAAGATCGCATGCATGGGCGAATCGCTGATCGAAGAAGCGATCGGCAAAAAGATTCTCGCCATCCCGGGAGTGGAGCTTGGTTATTGCGCGCGACCTGGCGAAGTCGATGTTCGGATCATCGGCGAGCGTGCTGCGCTTGATCAGGCCGATCACGTTGTTCGCGCGCAGCTCGGCGATTTAATTTTTGCTGCGGGTGACGAAACACTCGAAGAAGTGCTGGTCAAATTGCTGACGAAGAAAAAACAGACGCTGGCAATTGCCGAGTCGTGTACTGGTGGATTGCTCACGAACCGGATTACGAATGTGGCCGGCTCTTCCGCGGTTTTGCTGGCCGGATACATTTGTTACGCGAATGAAGCGAAGATCGACATCCTCGGAATCGATCCAGGGATGATCGAGCAGTATGGTGCGGTCAGCGAACAGGTCGCGCGCGCGATGGCAGAAGGGGCGCGTAAGCGTGCAAGGTCGACGTATGCGCTCTCAACGACGGGCATTGCTGGACCGACCGGCGGCTCAGATCAAAAACCGGTCGGGACAGTTTACGTCGCGCTCGCGTCTGAAATGGAAATGAAATTTAAGAAATTATTTTTCCCAAGCGACCGCGAGACGTTTAAGCAGCTTGTCGCACAAGCTGCATTCGAGATGCTGCGCCGCAAATTGATCTCGTGATCAATGTCGCTGTGGTGCTCGCAGCGTCCACCCTCACCTCAGTCCTCTCCCTGGTCAGGGAGAGGAAGGCGCGCAGGGCCGGGTAAGGGTCGATGAGGATGCGCAGTGCGCGATTAAAAATCGCCGACATCTACTAGCGTGCCGACTTTGACGTGATCGTAAAACAATTTCGCGCCGTCGACTGACTCGCGAATGCAACCATGAGACGCCGGATATCCGGGCAAGATTCCGATGTGCATTCCGACGCCGTCTTCGGTCAATCGGAGAAACCATTTCATCGCGGCTCCGGCGAAATGTGTGCCGCTCGGTGCAGAATCGATTCTGGCGCTGACACCGCCACGGACGATGCGACCCGAGCCGTCGACAAAATCACCATACAAACTTGAGTGATGATTTGGATCTTTCTCCAGCACGCGCATATGGCCCCGCGGCGATTCGTGTCCGCGTTTGCCGGATGAAATCGGCGCGTCGGCCACGATTTCCTCTCCAATCATGAGATAGGCGCGCTGTTTCGGGATGGAAACGACGATGCGGGTATTTTCCGGTGTCGCTTGCTTCAACAAATTTTGATTCACCTTTATTGGCTCCTGCTTGTGAATCAGATCGTTCGGTTTTTTCATCTTCGGCCCGAACAACTGGGCTTTGGCCAATCCTGCAAGCGCGACGCCCGCCAAGACGACGAATGTAGTTAGCCAAATTCGTTTCATGAATTTTGGCCGTAACTGTGGACGCGGTTAAGCCAGCCCGGCAACCAGCGAGCCTCGTGTCGTTCCGGTGGCGAATTCTGGACGCGGCGACGCAACATTGCAGCCGCGGAATTCGAAAATTCGCGCGCGGCGCTCGGACCGTTTTCGGTGCCATGCATTTGTTGGAGCACTTGTAGTAATCCCCAGCCCTCGCCGCGATAACGTTCGGTGTGCAAAACGCCTTCGCCTTTGAAATTCACATAATCGACCAGCGCATAACAGCCGTGCGGCGTGCTGGCCACCCGCGCGAACTGACGCTCCACATTGGCGCGATCTCCGGGCGCGGCTTCGTCGAGCATCTTAGCGAGCGATTGCTGCAAACGCGCGACCATGAATTGGGCCTGAACATCGATCGTGTGCGCGAGAAATTGTCGAAGCTCCCCCATTTGGATTGAATTCTGTGCGCTGGAAAATTCGGCGCGCGAGTTCCATGGACAAACGGGCGATTGATTGAGCCATGTAGGAATTGCGACCCGACGTTCGCGCGCGAACACGAGGAGTTTTGGAAAGCTTTCTTCGAACGGACCATGCACGCCTTG
>DATNKD010000023.1:0-10933 GCA_035603575.1 Chthoniobacterales bacterium | reverse complement strand
GTCTTCGATAACTGGGGGATTCGTTCCTGCGAAGACATCGGTCACATGGTCTTCAATCTCATCGGCGCCGGAATTTTCGGGAAGACCGACGAAGATTCGATCCAAGATTTCAAGGCCGTTTACGATTTTCAGGACGCGTTCGTGAAGCCGTACGCTCCGGAGAAGAAGATCGAAGTCCCCAAAAGTTTACCAGCGCCCAAAGTTGTATGATGGGCGGAGCGCCGCGGATGGCGCTAATTTCTGCAATTGTATTCAGCATGGTGAACTTAAAAGCTGCTCCTGTTGATGAGTCGGCGGTCATCACTTTTCCGCCGAGCTCGGCGCAAAAATGGGTCTTGCCCGATGGCCTGACGCTGATCGTGCAAGAGGACCGGAGCGCGCCGGTGGCAAGTGTCCAGGCGTGGTGCGGCACCGGCAGCATTTACGAGGACGAGAAATTGGGCGCCGGTCTTTCGCACATTCTCGAGCACATGCTCTTCAAGGGAACCAAAACGCAATCGAGCAACGCGATCGCGCAAAAAATCCAGGACGTCGGCGGTTACATCAACGCTTACACCTCGTTCGATCGTACCGTCTTTTGGATCGACGTGCCGAAAGATGGAGTGCGCACGGCCCTCGCGATCTTGTCCGACGCGATGATGAATTCCACCTTGCCGCCGGAGGAATACGCCAAGGAACAGGAAGTCATCCGTCGCGAGTTCGCGATGGGGCTTGACGATCCCGATCGTCAGGCGGGCTTGCTCCTTTTCGCGACCGCGTATCAACGACATCCGTATCGACTGCCGGTGATCGGGGAGCTGGAAATTTACAACCAGCTCACGCAAGAACAGGTGATGCAGTATTACAAATCGCGTTACGTGCCGAATAATCTGACCTTCATTGTGGTCGGCGATGTCGATGGAGAAAAAGTGCATCAGCAATTGGCCGATTTTTTCAAAAGTTATCCCGAAAAATCGGTCAAGCCGGTGTTTGTTCCGGAAGAACCGCCGCAACTCGGGCGTCGCGAAGTTCACAATGAATTCGCGACCGAGCTGACGCGGCTTTCGTTGGCCTGGCATATTCCCGAGATCACGCATCCGGATGTTCCGGCGCTCGATTTGCTTTCGACGATTTTGGGCGAGGGACGCAGCTCGCGCTTATATCGGCGTGTCCGCGAAGAAGCCGGTCTCGCTTTCGGCGTCTCGGCCTTTTCCTACACACCGGGCGATCCCGGATTGCTCGGGGTGGACGCGACTGTCGATCCAAAGAAACGCGACGCGGCTGAACAATTGATTTTGCAAATCATCGCGGAAGTGAAACAGGCTGGCGTGAGCGCGGATGAATTGATGAAAGCGAAAAAAATGTCGCTCAGTCATCATCTCGATGCCCTTACGACGATGCGCGGGCAGGCATCCGATCTCGGATCAAATTGGTTGCTTACCCGAAACCTGAATTTCAGCCGCGATTATCTGACCGCCGTCCAAAAGGTAACATTGGACGATATTCGCCGCGTCGCCGCGAAATATCTTGTCGATCAAAACCTGACCGTTGCGTCGCTGAATCCCAAAGGTTCGCTCGGTGCGAAACGGGAAGTCTCAAAGCCGGCAGCGGTCGCCGAAATTCAGAAATTCGAGCTTTCCAACGGTCTGCGTTTGCTCGTGCGCGAAGATCCCCGCTTACCGCTGGTTTCGATGAGCGCCGTTTTTCGAAGCGGTTTGCTGGCCGAAACTCGGGAGACGAATGGAATCACGCGCCTGACCGCTCGCGTTCTGCTCAAAGGCACAAAGACGCGCACCGCTGAGCAAATCGCGAATCAGATCGAAGCGATCGGCGGATCGATCTCGAGCGACGCCGGTAACAACAGCATGAGCGTCTCGGTTCACGTGATGAAACCGGACCTGAAGACTGCCGCCGATTTACTGGCCGATGTTTTGTTGAACGCGAACTTTCCGGAGAAGGCGGTCGCTCGCGAAAAAGAAGTTCAGATCGCCGGTGTTAAACAGGAAGAGGAGCAGTTGACGACTGTCGCGCGCAACATTTTACGCCAGGCGCTTTTTACCGATCACCCTTACGCGCTGCGGGCAAATGGCTCGCCAGAATCGGTGCAACATCTCAGTCAAAAAGATTTGCTAGAATTCCGCGACAAATATCTGGTCGCAAAGAATGGCGTGATCTCAGTTTTCGGAAACGTGAAGGCGGCCGAAGTGAAACAACTTTTCGAGCAGGCTCTCGGCAAGATGAAATCCGGCTCACTCGCGTTGACCGATGCGCGCGCGTCCGCCCCGATCCCCAAAATCGAGAATGTCGAAAGCAACAAGGAAAAAGCGCAGGGTGTGATCATGGTTGGCTATCGCGGCGTGGACATGTTCGACAAAGATCGACATGCGCTCGAGTTGATCGACGAGGCGAGCAGCGATCTCGGATCGCGCTTTTTCATTCGTATTCGCGAGCAAATGGGCCTGGCTTATTACGTCGGTGCCAGCCAGATGCAGGGACTGGTTCCCGGCCTCTTCGCGTTTTATCTCGGGACCGATCCCCAAAAAATCGAGCCGGTGAAGACCGCGTTGCTCGACGAGATTCGGAAACTGGCGAGCGAAGGTCTGACCAACGAAGAGCTCACCCGCGCCAAAAAGAAATTGATCGGCCAGCATCAAATCGCGATGCAGAGCAACGATTCGTTCGGTTACCAGTGCGCCCTGGACGAACTTTACGGGCTTGGTTTCGATTATTACAAAAACCTCGAGCGCGACACGGAAGCGGTCACACTCGATGAGATCAAGCGGGCGGCCGCAAAATATTTTCGCGATCAACCGTATGTTTTAGCTACGGTGCGACCGCCGGAACGGCCTCCAGTTACGAAATAAGAGTGAACCATGGCTGAAGTCCAAACCAGCACCCAAAGCGGCGAGCTTTCCCAGCGCTTCATCGAGTTCGTGATGATGCACGCGCAGAACGCCGCGCTCTTTCTCGGTCAGATTCCCAATCCAAAAACGGGCGAGGGCGAAGTAAACCTCGAGCTTGCGAAAATGTTCATCGATCAACTGGCGATGGTTCAGGAAAAAACGCGCGGCAATCTGACGAATGAGGAAGCAACAGTGCTGCGCAATACGCTCTCGAATTTGCAGATGGTTTACGTTGAAGTTGCGCAGCAGGCACCCAAGGGCGCCGCGCAACCGCAGCGACCTCCGGCTGAGCCGAAGTCTGAAACATCAACAACAACGCCCGAGCAACCGCCGATTGCGCCGTCGACTGAATCCGAGTCGAAGAAAAAATTCACCAAGAGCTACGGCTCGTAGGTAGGGGCGGTTCACCGCACCGCCTGCGAATTCAATTACGTGCCCGCGCGTGCGAAAAATGGAAATGGCAACGGCGCGAAGATCGTGGCTGAGGCAATGGACGCAGCCGAAGAGGCCGGGCTGCGTTATGTTAGCGACGATCGGCCGGGCTACACGCGCAAAGCCAAAGGCGACGATTTCGATTGGTTCGACGCCGACGGAAAACTCATTCGTGACAAGCAGCGGCTTTTGCGGATCAAACGCCTGGCGATTCCGCCGGCCTGGACGGACGTGTGGATTTGTCCCGCGTCCAACGGTCACATTCAGGCAACCGGTCGCGATGCGCGCTGTCGCAAACAATACCTTTATCACGAACGCTGGCGCGAGGTTCGCGACGAAAACAAATACGACCGCATAATCAGTTTTGGCAAAGCGCTGCCGAAGATCCGCCGGCGAATCGCGCGGGATTTGAAACTGCCGGGATTGCCGCGAATCAAAGTCCTGGCGACGGTCGTGCAGTTGCTCGAGCGCACTTTCATCCGCATCGGGAACGAAGAGTACGCGCGCGAAAATAAATCGTTCGGTCTGACGACCATGAAAGATCGACATGTTGAGGTGAAGGGTGCGAAACTACGTTTCCGTTTTCGCGGCAAGAGCGGACGCGAGCATGAAGTGGATGTGACCGACAGGCATATCGCGAAAATCATTTCCAAGCTGCAGGACCTGCCCGGCCAGGATTTGTTTCAGTACGTCGACGATGACTGCAAGGTGGGCGACATCAGTTCACAGGACGTGAACGAGTACCTGCGCGAGATTACCGGCGAAGATTTCAGCGCGAAAGATTTTCGGACGTGGGCTGGAACGATGCTGACCGCGATCGCGCTCAATGCCCAGGAAAAATTCGAGACCAAAAAGCAGGCAAAGGAGAACATCAAGACCGCGATCGGCGCTGTAGCAAAGATTCTCGGCAACACCCCGGCGGTTTGCCGGAAATGCTACGTGCATCCGGCGGTGCTCGACACTTATCTCGAACAAAAAACAATCGACGGATTGAAGCGGACGACTGAAGAAGCGCTCGAAAAGGAAGATGTCGATCTTCGCTCAAGCGAAGCCGCAGTCCTTAAGTTTTTGGAATCGCGGTTAACGAAAAAAGCAGCGTAGCGATTTTCAGCGGCGGCCGGCGGCGGGAGTTGCGCTTGCTTTTGGTTTGGCGCTTTTTCGGACGGTGATGGTCGCTTCGCTCGGAGCGGGAGTCGCCGATTTCTCGGGCGATTTTTTCGTGCCCGGCCAGATCAAGCGCCAGGGCTGACTTTTTATTGTCTCGCTGAATTCCTTGATGTTCTGGCCGGTGGGCCCGAGGTCGTTAATCGTTACTTTCAATTTTTCCGAGGACGTCCGCAGATTTTGGAGCGTGATCTGGATGTTGTTGTTGTCAGTCAGGCTGGTGCTGATTTTCTCGATGTTGTTGAGCGAATGAGAGAGCGCGCTGTCGGGCGCAGTCATATCCGCGATATGCTCGCCGAACAATTTGACCTGACTGAGCGCCTGGTTCAGTTCCGAGTTCTCGTCGGTGATGTGGTTGAGGTTTTGCGCGGTCTGCTGGAGGTCTTTCATCGTGTTGGTCGCTTCGGCGGCAACCGGCTTGATCACTTCCAGCATTTTCGCGGCGGCTTCTCCGAGATCGGGATTGCGTTCGCCGGCAAACATTTCGCCATCGCGCGCGCGTCCCGAAGCGTCAGTGCCCTGAGTAATATCGATCGCCATATCGCCGAGCAATCCGAGCTGCATCAGGCGCGTCCGCGCATCGCGATAGACAACGGCGTTGCGGTCCACCTGAACGTCGATGCGCGCTTCGTATTTCGGTTTGCCGGGCGTCGGGCTCGGCATTGGACTTGTTTCCGGCGGAGCGAAAGCGGCGGCGGCTTCTTCGGCGCGACGCTCTTCTTCGCGCGACACGGGGGAAAATAATTTTTGAACCTGACCGATCTTGCGACCGGCCAGCATTACGACCGCGCCTTGTTTAATGCCGGCGGCGTTGTCGACGTAAATTTTGTAAGTAACGAGTGGACGAAAAAGTCCGGGTGCGCCGAGCAACACCAGGACGAAGACGAGCACGGCCACAGTCCCGACCACCAGCAGGCCGGTCATGATTTCATTTTTTTGCAATTGCATCTTGGCTTCCTTCGAGGATGGGACCTTCGGTGCTGCCGCTCAAGAACTGAGCGACGACTGGATTTTTGGATTGCTTGAATTTTTCGGGTTCAGCATCTTCGATAACTTTTCCCTGATACAACATAGCCATTCGCGTGCCGATGCGAAATGCGCTGTCCATTTCGTGGGTCACGGTGATCGACGTGACTTTTGATTTCTCGGTCAGGCTGATGATCAATTCGTCGATGACCGACGCAATCACGGGGTCGAGACCGGCTACCGGTTCGTCGAAAAGGATCAATTCCGGCTCGAGGACAAGGGCCCGCGCCAGACTCACGCGTTTTTTCATCCCGCCGCTTAATTCCGACGGCATCAGATTTTTCGCGTCTTTCATCCCGACAAGGTCCAGTTTTTCGTCCACAATCTTGTCGATCTCCTGGCGCGATTTGTCGGTCAGTTCTTCGAGCGGCAGCGCAACGTTGTCCCGGACGTTGCGCGAACTGAGCAGGGCCGAGTATTGATAAACCATTCCGATGCGCCGGCGGACCTGTTGCAACTTGCGCCGCTGCAAACGCGTAATCTCGAATTGTTTAAAAAAAATCGAGCCGGCGTTTGGCTGTAATATTCCGAGAATCAAACGCAGGATCGTGCTTTTGCCGCTGCCACTTTGGCCCATGATCACGAGGCGATCCTCGGGCTCCACCGCAAGTGAGAATCCGTCGAGCACTTTTTTGTCTTCGAACTGCATGTCCACATCGCGCAATTCGACCATGTGCGAATTCTTCGCGCTCATGTCGGGAAAAAGTTGACGTAAACAATGTTGTAGAGCGTATCAACGCCGATCACGACCGTGATCGCGGTCACCACGCTGGAGGTTGTAGCGGTGCCGACCCCGGCCGCTCCGCCTTTGACGCCTAGACCGCGGTAGCAGGCGATCGCCGCGATCAGCAAACCGAACATGAAACTCTTGAACACGCCAGTGATGAGGTCGCGAATCAACAGAGAATCGCGAACAAGATCGAGAAAGTAGGGAAAGGCGATACTGAAATAAGCTTTCGAGATGAGACTGCTGGCGAAGATTGCGGAAATATTCGAGATCGTTGAGAGGCAAGGCATCAGAAAAAATAAGGCGAGCATTCGCGGCGCGACCAGGAACCGCAGCGGCCCGATTCCCATCGCTTCGATTGCTTCGACTTCTTCCGAAACCCGCATCGTGCCTAACTCGGCGGTAAAGGAAGCGCCGATCCGCGCTGCGAGCATGATGCCGGTCATCAACGGGCCGAGTTCTCGGGTGAAAGCGATGGAAACCAAACCAGGAATCAGCCGTTCCGTCCCGAATCGTTGCAATTGGTAACCCGTCAGCAACGCCATTGTCAGGCCGAGAAAAAATGAAACCAGCGCGACCAGTGGAACCGACTCGACCCCGGCACGCTCAGCGTGCCGGAAAAAACTAACAGCGCGAAACGGCGCTCGTCCGTCGCGCAAGCGCTCGATCGTTTCCTCGAACGTGTGCATGATGAACCAGAACATGCTGCCGACTTCGCGCAGGAAATTGCGGCCGAGACCGCCGATTTCCTGAAGCGCGATCGCCGGCGCCCTGATCAGCGCTTCTTCACTCGATTCTTGTTCTCGCTCAGCCATTTCCAAAGGGAAGCTGCCCCAGTTCAGGAAGGCGAAAAAGCGATTTCTTCTCACTGGCGCACCGCCGGAGCGCGGTCTACTTGTTCGAGACGCAGGAAAATTTATGTCGGCCCGATTCTTTGTGATTTGCGCACTGGTCGCGGTCGCGGCATTAGCTGAGGCGCAACAGTTCGGCAGAATGAGCTCGACGAAAGAAAATAAGATCGGATTGGTTGTTCACGGCGGCGCCGGAACGATGGATCGCGGCAAAATGACGCCGGAACGCGAGCGTGAGTATCGCGCTGGAATTGAAAACGCGCTTCGGGCCGGTTGGGAAATTTTGCAGCACGGTGGGTCGAGTCTGGACGCGACGGAAGCGGCGGTGCGCACATTCGAAGACGATCCGCTTTTCAACGCCGGCAAAGGCTCGGTGTTCTCGGCCGCCGGCACAAACGAAATGGACGCCGCGATCATGGACGGCAAAACGCTCAAAGCCGGCGCGGTTGCGGATGTCCGGCACATTAAGAATCCGATCAGTCTTGCACGTTTGGTGATGGAAAAGTCGCCGCACGTTTTAATGAGTGGCGAGGGCGCGGAAAACTTTGCCAAAGAACATGGCGTCGAGCTCGTCGATCAGAAATATTTTTTCACCCAGGAACGCTGGGACGCGCTTCAGAAAACAAAGGCGGCTGAAAAAAGTGGCGGAACTGGTGACAAAAAGTTCATTATTACCGACCAGGACCTGCATGGGACGGTCGGCGCCGTGGCATTGGATCGAAATGGAAATCTGGCCGCAGCAACTTCGACCGGGGGGAAAACAAACAAACTGAGCGGGCGGATCGGCGATACGCCGGTAATTGGCGCCGGCACCTACGCGAACAATGTCACTTGCGCTGTTTCCGGTACGGGCGACGGCGAATTCTTCATTATGGCCACCGCCGCGCACGATGTCTCGGCGCTGATGGAGTATCGCCGTAAAACCGTGGAGGAAGCTAGTGTCGCGGTCATCGATAAAATCGCAAAACTGGGCGGGACCGGCGGCATGATCGCGATCGACAAAAGCGGCAAAATCGCGCTCCCGTTTAATACTTCGGGGATGTATCGCGGGTATGTCGATCCAAACGGCAAGTTCGTGACCGAGATTTACAGGTAAGGAATCTGAATCGTGAATCGTGAAACGTGAATCGAGCAGACGCGCGCGATTTAACGATGTAACGGTTTAACGAATCACGTTTCCAATGCTACCGCCGTTTTCCGTTGTTATTCCCTGCTTTAACGAAGCCGAGCGGATCGGTGAGACGGTGCGTTCGACGCTCGATTATTTATCGGCGGAAAGTCCAAACGCGGAATTGATCGTAGTCAACGACGGTTCAACCGATGCGACGCCCACGATTGTCCGCGAAGCGTTGGCCGGCGCAAGAATCCAGACACGATTGCTCGAGAATTTTCCTAATCGCGGCAAAGGCGCAGCGGTGCGAACCGGATTGCTTGCGGCCACAAAACCAATCGGCTTGTTTTTCGACGCCGATCTTTCGACGCCGCTGAGTGAAATTCCGAAAGTGATCGAGCCGATCGCAAAAGGAGGTGTCGATCTTGCGTTCGGTTCGCGCGCGCTCGATCGTAAATTGATTGGTATTCGACAACCGTGGCGACGCGAGCAGGCCGGTCGCGTGTTCAATTTGATCGTGCGGCTCGCGACTGGCATGCCGTTCTGGGACACGCAGTGCGGTTTCAAAGCGTTTCGGCTGGATGTCTGCCGGCCAATTCTGGAAAAGGCGCACACCGTTGGGTTCGCGTTTGATGTCGAACTTCTTTTTCTCGCCCAGCGCGCTGGAGTGCGGCTCCGCGAAATTCCGGTGCGTTGGAACCATGCCGAAGGCAGCAAGGTCCGCGTGATTCACGACAGCCTGGCAATGCTCCGCGAAGTGATCGCGCTGCGATTATCGTCGTGACAATTCCGCGCGCGGCGGCGTGTCATCCTGAACGAAGTGAAGGATCTCTCACAGAATCGAGCATCACACTAGTATCATTAGCGTGATCCTCACTTCGACTGTGAGATTCCTCGCTCCGCTCGGAATGACAAGCTCCCTATTTCTTAACGATCTCGGCGTTCTCGAGCATCGCGATGCCGCCGCGTTCGGCCGCTTTGCCTTTCAGCGTCACGGTTTTGCCGCAGTACTCGGCCAGTTGATCGTTCATCGGCTTGTGTTCGCCGACGACCAGGTACGCTTTGCCGTCACTGACGATTCCGACCGGGCCGCCGCCTTTGATGCACTTCGCGCCGCAGGATTGGCCATGACTTTCGCCGACCGCGTTGTGATCGACGTAGCACATCATGTCGACGATTTCGCCGGTTACCGTTTTTTCCGCACCGGCGCTGAGATTCTCTTTTCCGTGCTCGTGCTCGTGCGCGAAGACGAGCGGAGAAAATATTAGAGCCGCAACAAATGTGGCAGTCGCGGCAATCTTCAAAACAGTTGGAGTATTCGAGTTTGAATTACGCATAACTCACTTTCCGCTCTTCTTGCCCTCAATCAAATCCGCGAATTGCGAGAAGAAATAAGATGCGTCGTGCGGTCCCGGCGCGGCTTCGGGGTGATATTGGACACTGAAGATCGGCAATTCTTTGTGACGCATTCCTTCGACTGTGTTGTCGTTTAAATTGATGTGACTCACTTCGACATTTTTAGGCAGCGACTCCGGATCGACCGCGAAACCGTGGTTTTGCGCGGTGATCGCGACCTTGCCGCTCCGTAAATCCTTGACCGGTTGATTCGCGCCGCGGTGACCGAATTTCAGTTTGAATGTCGAGCCGCCGAACGCGAACCCGAGAATCTGGTGGCCGAGACAGATTCCAAAGATCGGCTTCTTGCACATCAAATCGTGGACGGTCTTGTGTGCATACGGCAACGCCGAAGGATCGCCCGGACCATTTGAAAGAAAAATTCCGTCGGGATTGAGCGCGAGCGTCTGCTCAGCCGTCGTCCATGCGGGGACGACCGTGACGCCGAAACCTTTTTGCCGCAGCAGTCGCAAAATATTTTGTTTGATGCCGTAGTCGTAAGCCACAACCCGAAACCGGATCGGTGGCAATTTCGGTTTGTTGTCACCGTTGCCGTTCGCGATCGACCATGGCTGGCTCAATTTGTCCTCGGGGTCCCATTGATAAATCTCCGGCGTCGAAACTTCGCGGACGTAATCCATTCCGATCACGCCTTCGCCCTCGACCGCGCGTTGCACCGCCTGTTGGATCGACATCTTCTCCGTCGTCAGGCACGCCTTCATCGCGCCGCGCGTCCGCAGATGCCGCGTCAGCGCGCGCGTGTCGATTCCCTGCACCCCGGGGATGTCCCACTTGCGCAAATATTCATCGAGCGACATTTCCGAGCGCCAGTTGCTCGGCGCCTCGCTCAGTTCTTCGATGACAAACCCGCGGACGTGCGGCGAGAGGCTTTCCTGATCGAGCGAATTGATCCCGTAATTTCCGATCAACGGATAAGTCATGGCCACGATCTGGCCCCGATACGAGGGATCGGTCAGGACCTCCTGGTAACCGGTCATCGCGGTGTTGAAACAGATCTCGCCGACCCGCGTGCCGGCTGCGCCAAATGATTCGCCCCCGAAATATTTTCCGTCCTCGAGAGCGAGCAGTGCGCGCATCGCGGATGATTGTCGATCTTAACGAGCGAATTTCAAATCGCAGTGCATAAAAAAATGCCCGAATCGAAATTTTCGACTCGGGCATCTCCAAAATTTTACCCCACAGATGCCGTTCAGGTGAATCTCCCGTTCCCTTTCGGTAAACGGCGGATGACCGTCGCTGCGGAATCTGACTTCCAATGAAGGCCTGTCATTCTCCGCACCAACCAAGCCTCCTTTATTTCGTCAACTATCGGTTCGGGGACGTC
>DATNKD010000022.1:0-13126 GCA_035603575.1 Chthoniobacterales bacterium | reverse complement strand
ACGAGGATCTTGCCGCCAAAGTTTTGCTCTCTCAGGCGACCCACCAGCTGTAGACCGGTCATGCGCGGCATGCGATGATCAGTGATAACAACATCAAAAGGTCGAGCTGAGGCGCCGATCTTAATGAGCGCCTCCCAGCCGCTCCTCGCCGTAGCTACCTTGGATGCCGGACCTCCGAGTATCATTGCGATCATGTGGGCTGCGGCTTTTTCGTCCTCGACAACCAGGATCTGCAAGCAGTCGCTCATGATTCCAGAGATTGAGCAGGCCGCAGGCCAATGCCTCCACGCAACGAGCTTTTTGGGCCACTTGCGTCTGGCATTTCGCGCCCAATACGCAGGTAATGCTTTAGAAAACTCGTTGAGTGTCGCACGAGTGGCGAAAGTTCACTGTCGGTCCGGCTTTCGCCTCCTATGAGCGGAATTGGCGACCCTAACGGGATTCGAACCCGTGTTACCGCCGTGAAAGGGCGATGTCCTAGGCCTCTAGACGATAGGGTCACGAAGCCGCCCAATATTCCATTCGTTAGCGGCAAGGCAACTTTGCGGATTTTCAGCGCCGCGATGCAAGATCGACAATCAACAGTGCGGTCCGGGTCGAGGCGCCGCGATGCTCTGAGAGAACCGCCTCCGCGTTTTCTACCAGTCGTGCACGGGACTCTTTGGCGCCCAAAAGATAGTCCAACGACCGTTTGAGATCGTCCTCATCGCGAACTTGCATCGCGCCATTTCTCGCGACTAGCCTCTTCGCGAGGACTGAAAAATTCTCCATGTGCGGTCCGAAAACTACGGGAACGCCGGCGAAAATTGCTTCCACCGGGTTTTGTCCGCCATGAGCGGTCAGACTTTTTCCGATGAAGACGACGGTGGCGATAGCGTACCACGATTGGAGCTCGCCGGTTTTGTCCAGCAAAACGCAATCCGGCTTCGACCCGGGATAAATCGCTGCTTCGCTTGTTAATCGAACCTCGAGCGAAAGCGATTCCAGTTGCCTCCGAATTTCGCGAACACGCTCGACGTGGCGCGGAGCGATGAACAAACAGAGCGAAGGAAATTGGTTCCGCAATTTTAGAAAAACCTGGGCAAGTATTTCCTCCTCGCCCGAATGAGTGCTGCCACCGAAGAGCACGAAATTCTCCGGATCGTGAACGTTTAGGTGAAAGATTCGTCTGTCTTGAATCTCCAAACGATTCTCAAGCCCACTCAGGTCATATTTAATGCTTCCCGTGTAACGAATGCGATCGTGCGCGATGCCGAGCGCCGCCCATCGATCGACATCCTCTCGCTCGGGCACGCAGACCAAATCGAGGAGCTGGAAAGTCGGTTCGACGAAAGAACGGAACTGGCGAAATCTCCTTTCGGACCGCGGCGACAAGCGCGCGTTCGCAACGGCGATTGGTATCCCGCGGGCATGAGCTTCCGCGACCAGGTTCGGCCAGATCTCGGCCTCGATCAGAACGATCCTGACCGGACTGATTACGGAAAATGCCCGCCGCATAATCGACCAAAAGTCGAGCGGGTTGTACATGACCTCGATCCAATCCGCGGCGTTTTCGGCGGCGAACGAAAAGCCCGTCGTCGTCGTCGTTGTTAAAACGCAACGCAGATCGGGTTGGAGGCGGCGTAACTCGCTGGCCAGTTTTAACGCCACGCCGACTTCGCCAACGCTAACGGCGTGCAACCAGGTCGATCTTTGCTGGGCCAAGCGCCGCCGAACATCCGCACCGTAAATTCCCAATCGCTGTCCAAACTTTCGACGGTAGCCGCCACGCCGAAACATTTTGATCAGATAACCCGGCAAGAAAAACACCAGGCCGAGCGGCCAGAGTAGATTGTAGATAAACCGAATCATTCGCGAATTGGCGAAAGGAACAGGACCTCGGTGGCGCCGTATGTTTTCTGCCGAACCAACCGCCATGACTTCATTTCCGGAAGAGACTCACCTGGTCTTTTCTCTAAAATGAAGAAGCCGCCGGGCGCGAGCAATTGTGGAAGCGTTTTGCTGCCAAGGAGCTTTTCAGTAAAACCCTCGCCGGATTTCGTTTTATCGTAAGGCGGATCGGCAAACACGATTTGGAATCTCTCCGCGGTTGCCCCCGCGTTTTTCAGGAAACCGAACACGTCCTGTTGGCGGACCCGGCCAGCTAGTTGCGTCTTGCTCAGATTTTCTTCGATCGCCGCGATCGATTGTCGATTTTCGTCGATAAAAAGAGCCGAGTCGGCGCCGCGGCTGAGTGCCTCGATACCAAGCGCACCGGTGCCGGCAAATAGATCGAGGACCCGCGCGCCAATCACTAACTCACCGAGGCTTGAGAAAATCGCTGCTTTCACGCGGTCCATCGTTGGGCGAACGCCGTTCTTCGGCGACATGAGCCGAACGCCGCCGGCGCGACCGGCGATCACTCTCATGGCGAATTGGGCGGACTCGGCGCGGCTGGCGACACGCTCATATCGGGGCTGGCTGCCGGCGTTGATTCGTCGACGTTTGCCTGCGCCCCTTTTTTCTTTTTCGGCTTGTCGCTTTTTCCGCCCCAGAAACTGTTCACCAGGTCTTTCAGATCGCGCCCCACTACCTTTTCGAGCAAATTTGTCTTAGGTCGTTCGAGTGTTCCGCTGACTTCGAAATCGACGGCGGAATATCCCGGTTCCTCCGTTGGCTGGAAATTCGTCCGGATCGGCTTAAAAAGTTGCGCGCGAACTTTTTCATTGATGGCCAGCCGCGAACTCAAGTGGAGTTTGCCACGAAAACTCACCGTGCCGGTGGCCGAGAGATGAATATTGGCCGAGCGCAAAACCAATTCGTCAATCGTCACGACGCCCGGGGCAAGGTGGTATTTCGCCTCAGCCTGATCGAGATGGAGCTGGGTGAGTTCTTCGATTTGGAAAAGCTGACCGAGCGTGACCAGCAAATTGTATTGCCGAAGTTGACCGTCGTGTAAAAAGACTTCGCCACTTCCCGCAAGCGCATCCGGGTCCGTCGTTTTGCCTTCTGTTTGCAAGCTGCCCTCGAGCTTCCCCTGCAAAACTCCGCCTGGTCCGCCTGCTTCAGTAATAATTTGATCCGCCTGGACGCCGCGGAATTTCATTTCCACTCGGAACGGGGATTCCTCGGTTTCCGGTTGCATCGTGAACCGGCCGGTAACGTCTCCGCCGCCGATGCGCGCGGAAATCTGCGAAAGATCGAGACCGCTCGCATCATATCGCAACGGCGATTTCAACTGCTGCAGAAAGAAACGGTCTCGCAAAGAAACCTTGGCTACGCGTGCGTTCCCCTTCAAGGCAGAGGCATTGTTCACGGTCGCCCGAAAGCCGACCCCTTCGAAATTTGCGACGACTTCGTTTGTGCGACCGAGAAATCGAAAATTGCCGTCCTTCAGACTGACCTTATGAATTTCGGGCATGAATGCCGCGGGCGCGGTCGTTTTCCGTTCTGGAAGAGCCATCGGCTGCTTTGATGGTCTCGCTGGCACAGGGCTTTCCGACGACATCTCTGTCTTTTCTGATTCTTCCGCCGAAGAAGTCGCAGCGGCGACATTTTTTGGAGCGTTTTCCGGACGCTCGGGCCGTAAATCCGGCAATCGCCATTTGCCGTCCGCGTTCTGCGGCCAAACGACGTTTGGGCTGACCAGCGACACTTCTTTGATCATGAGCCGTCTCGAAAAAAGAGAGAAGAAAGCGATGCGCAGACCAAAATTCTTCGCCTCAAGAAAGTTGCCGCTGGTGCCAGTCGTTCCCTGCGCGATGGTGATGCCGCTGAGCTTCAAACCACTCCAGGGCGTGACGCTAATGCGTCCAATTTTTAGCGTCGCGCCAAAACGCTGGCGAAGTTCTTGCTGGATCCTGGCTTGTGTCCCTTGCGATTGCACATACAAATTGAGAGCCAGAAAAAGAACCGCTCCAAAGATCGACAATCCTCCGATAAGAATCAGGGTGAGGCGGCCGAATTTTTGCACGCGGAGACGTTACGCAGGGCATGTTTGAAGAAAAGATGAAACCGGCACCTTGCTGAGATGAGCAGCAGCACCCTGATTATTCTGAATCCGGCTGCGCACAGCGAGCGTGCCCAGCGAAAACGGGCCCAGGTGGAATCGCTGGCCCACGATTGCGTCATCTGTGCCACGACCCGCACGGGCGAAGCCGAACTCATGGCCCGACGCGGAATAAAAGAAGGTTTCGAAAAAATCGTGGCCGCGGGCGGCGATGGCACGATCAACGAAGTGGTGAACGGACTGTTCGGGACCAACGCCACGCTTGGCCTCCTGCCAATCGGCACGATGAACGTGTTCGCGACCGAACTCGGTTTGCCCGTTCACGATCTCGAACTTTGCTGGGATATTATTAAAGCGGACAGCACCCGCGCGGTGGACCTGCCGAAGGCGAACCAGAAATTTTTCGTTCAGCTCGCGGGCGTCGGCCTCGATGCTCAAATCGTAAAGGAAACAAGCGGCCAATTAAAACGAAATTTTGGGCCACTCAGTTATTTGATTTCCGCAGTTCAAATTGCGGCACGCCAACCCCCCCGGCTCTTCATTCAGTCAGAGGACGCCACAATTGACGAGGGGTCGTTCGTCCTTGTCGGCAATGGCCGCTTGTACGGCGGGCCGTTTCCATTTTTTAAGCATGCCGTGATCGATGACGGTCTTTTGGACGTCATCGTTTTTAAGCGCCTCGGCTATCTTGAGATCATCAAATATCTGCAGGACGTCGTCTTCAGTTCCGACATTCGCGTGCCCGAGATCGAATATTTCCAAACCCGGCGATTGCGCGTGGAAAGCGATCAGTCCGTTCCAGTCGAATTGGACGGCGAACTGGTCGGCAATTGTCCGGTCGAATTCAGTCTCTACGAGCGCTCGCTCCGCGTCCTCGTGCCCGAATAAGATCGACAATGTGCGGTCGTGCCGGACTTTGCGACATTGAAATTCTGCTGACAAAAAAATCGCATTGCGATATTATCTTGAGGTGCGGCTGTCGCGGGGAAAACCATCAATATTTGCGCGGCCGTGGAGAGAAAGCAGACGGGTCGTTCTATTCGCCCTGATCGGGCTGAACGTTGCTAGTTTCGTTACTCAATTCTTTCTCGATGCGTTTGCGCCCGGCTTCGTGCGTGATTACCTGGCACTAAGTAATCGGGGCGTTCACGATGCTTACGCATGGCAATTCGTCACTGCCATGCTCCTCTATGGCAGTCCGTGGCATTTCCTGGGAAACATGCTGGTTTTGTACATTCTCGGACGCGACATTGAATCGATTCTCGGCCAACGCCACTTTTTGTATTTGTTTTTGAGCGGCGCAATCGGCGGCGAACTCGGGCATTTGTTTCTAATGCCGTCAGAGACGCTTTTGTACGCGGCTAGTGGCGGGGTGGCCGCGGTGCTCATCGCTTACGCGACAATTCTGCCGGAACTGGACTTGATTGCATGGGGCGTCTCCCGTTTCTCGTTTCATTTGAAAGCAAAGCACGTCGCTGGTGCAATCCTGTTCCTGAGTTTGGTGATGCTGGCGATTGATCGAAATGGCGCGGTGATGCACAGCGCGATTCCGGGCGGTCTTGCCGCCGGCTGGCTTTACGCAAACTTGCTCGGCTTCGGACACGCGTCCTGGGTGCGACGGCTATTGCGCCGCCGCCGCGAAGCAGCCGAACGCGTGCAACGGATGACGCCGGCCGAATTTATCGAACGCGAAATCGATCCGTTGCTTGAGAAAATTTCGCGCAACGGAATCCAAAGTTTAACCAAGGCTGAACGCCGCCTCCTTTCCCAGGCGCGCGAAAAGGTCGGTTCGAGCTAATCCCGTTAATTCGCGGTAAAAAGATCGATAATAGTATTTCGTCCGGTTTCGCGGCATCTTTCGCGTGATGGAAAGCGCGAGCTGGGTCAAAGAGAAATCCGCTACCTCGCTGTATCCTGCACAAGTTGAAACGACGCTGATTCAACTGAATGAAGCGTGGCCGCCAACTGCGGGTCCGCTGCCCGAGGCGATCCAAAATTTTCCACTGGGAGAGGCGGCCCTTCTTCACCTTTTCGCCATCTCGAGCATCTGTGCCGCCCGGATTGTTCAGAATCCGGATCTTCTGCTCTGGCTCTCGCAACCCGAAGTTTGCCGGCAAGGCCGCGATCAAATCGAGATGGCCAACGAACTTTATCGAATGGCCGGAACTGATGTCGCGGCAAACAAATTCCGCATCCTTCGCCGCTGGAAAAATAAGGAAATGACCCGGATCGCATTGCGCGAGCTCGCGAATGCAGCGGCGCTCGAAGAAACAACCGCGGAGTTATCGCAACTCGCTGAAATTTGCGTGCGCGAAGTCTTAGCCCATTGGAATGCGAAATTGCGGGAATCGTCCGGATCGCCTGCGGCCGATTTTGCCATCCTTGCTCTCGGCAAACTGGGCGGCCATGAGCTCAATCACAGCTCCGATGTCGATCTTATCTTTCTTTACAGTGAAGAAGGCGATCTCTCGCCGCGACTCTCGTATCATCAATGGTTCAATCGATTGGCCGAAAAGATTTTGGAGACGTTTTCCACGCGCGATCCCGAAGGCGCGCTGTTTCGGATCGATCTTCGCTTGCGTCCTGAAGGCTCGGCTGGTCCGCTCGTGCGATCCCTCGAGAGCATGGAAAATTATTATGCCGGTTTTGGCGAAACGTGGGAGCGGATTGCGTTAATCAAAGGGCGAGGGATCGCCGGCAGTCGCGAGCTGGCCTACGAATTCTTGCTTCAACATCAGCCTTTCATTTACCCGCACAGCCCGACGCCGGATCTGCTGGACGAGATCGCCAACATCAAACGGCGGATAGAACACGAAGCGCTGGGGACGGACAAACTGGACCGAGACGTTAAGCTTGGACGTGGCGGAATTCGTGAAATCGAATTCGTCGTTCAAACGCTCCAGTTCATTCACGGTGGCCGCCACGCTTTCTTGCAGGAAACAAGCACGCTGAACGCATTGCGTGCCTTGGCGCGACTCGAACTCATCCCGCATAACGAAGTTGTCGATCTTGATCGCGCCTATCGCTTCCTTCGTCTGGTTGAGCACCGGTTGCAGATTGAAGCGGAACAACAAACTCACACCACCCCGCGCGATCCGGTGACTCTCACCAGACTCGCACGAAGTCTCGGGTTTGATTCGGCCAACGAATTCACCGCCGCTCTCAAGAAGACGATGCAGAACGTTCGATCGATCTTCGATCGAGTCATTTTATCCGCCCCGGCAGAAGGCGCGCGGCCAGATTTGAAATTGTTCAAAGACGAAAAATCGGCAGTCCGATCGCTCGCCGACCTATTGAAACCGACGTCGGCGTCCCACGTGGCGCCGCGCACGAAACAGGTTTTTGGAAAACTGCGACCTGCGCTTCTCGAGCAAATGGCAAAGACAGCGGACCCGGACGCCGTCTTGAATCAGTTCGTCCGCTTCGTCGAAGCCTACGGCCTGCGCGGCTTGCTTTTTGAATTGCTGGCCACCAATCCGACTTTGCTCGAGTTGGTGATCAAGACTCTCGATGCCAGCCGGCTCGCCGGCAATTTGCTGATTCGCCGGCCGCAATTGCTCGAGGAAATGACGCGCGACAAAAGTTTTAATCAGCCGCGATCAATCGCCGAACATTGTGCCCGGATGGAATCTTTTGGGAGCGGCCCGACGAATCTCAATCCGATTCGGGCATATCGGCAAAGGCAACTCCTCCGGATCATTATGCGCGACGTGCTCGGAGTCGCGGAGGCGTCGGTCATTTTCGCGGAGTTGTCCGAGCTAGCTGAAGCGTGTCTTACCTTTACGAACAAACTGTTGGGCGGCGAAAATGTAACGATTATAGCGCTCGGGAAATTTGGCGGCGGCGAATTGAGTTACGGCGCCGATCTCGATTTGCTGTTTGTCGGCGACGAGACGCGCAGCGCGCAAAATCTGGTGACGACCATGACCCAGCCCAGCGCCGAAGGCATGATCGCTCCGCTCGATGCTCGACTTCGTCCTGACGGAGAGAAAGGACCATTGGTTGCGCCACTGGCCGCGTACGAATCTTATTACCGCGAGCGCGCGCAACTTTGGGAAATCCACGCGTTGACGCGGGCGCGCCCGATCAGCGGGCCACTGCAGGACGCGTATCTCGACATTGTGCAACGGATCTGGCGCGAGGTCGGCAAGCAATCCGATCTCTTGGCCAAGATCGACCATATGCTGGAGCGAATCCGACGCGACCGCGGCAGCGGTTCCGATTTTCTCGATTTCAAGACCGGTAGCGGCGGCATGATTGAAGCCGAGTTTCTCGTGCAAGCGCTGCAAATGCGTTCGGGCATCTGGGAGCCGAATTGGCAGCGTGCTTTGATAGCTTTGCGGGAAAATAAAATTATTTCAGATCGTGATGCGAGCAACCTAACTCAAACCTACGAATTGCTGCGACGCACTGAAACGGCGCTACGGAGATTCGAAAACAAGAATATTTCGACATTGCCGGCCGCACCGGAGGAACAGGAAAAATTGGCGAAGCGACTTGGCTACCAAGATGTCGATCTATTCGCGAAGGAATACCGCGCCGCCCGAGAAACGATTCACGCGCTTTACGAGCGATACATTAAAGCCAGGCTGAGCTAAACGGAAATCAGTTTGGCGATCTCCTGCAAGATCAGAAACGTTCCGATAATTCCGGC
Source organism: Chthoniobacterales bacterium (assembly GCA_035603575.1). Classification (GTDB taxonomy): domain Bacteria; phylum Verrucomicrobiota; class Verrucomicrobiia; order Chthoniobacterales; family UBA10450; genus AV40. The sequence goes on along the minus strand of DATNKD010000022.1, from coordinate 4,484 downwards.
GAGGATGACAACGACCACCAGGCCGAGCACTGCGCCGACGAAGATTTTATCCCCTTTCGTAGAGCGACGTGGAATGTCGAGGTGTTCGCGAAGCAGATCGTAATTGCGCGTGTTCGCAGTAAACCAGAACGCGAAAATGGAACCAACGATGGGAATGATTCCGACGACTTCGTTAATGAGAACATTGAGGGCCATGCGGCCGAGCAGAATCTTCGGAATCCCACGCCGGATCCCATAAACGAGAACGGAGACTGAGATTAAGGCCGCGGCGATGTCTCCGAAGCCGGGGACAAGATCGAGAATCGGATTCAACCCCAGCCGGCGCTTGACGCCCGGGATCCGGATCAACCGATCCATGATCAGCGAGACCCATTTAAAGATCGGCTCGACTGATTTGCGTCGATGTCGATCTTCGGGCGGAAGAACTTCCCACTCCAGGATTTTCGACTCTCGATCTTCGATTTTCGATTGCATCCTTTGGCCTCGATTTTCGATCGAAAATCGCCAATCGAAATTCGAAAATAATTAACCGGGAATCTCTTTCAACATCTGCGTGTTCGTCGGGAATTTTTTGACGAACATGAGCAGACGCTGAATCGCTTCCTCCGGTTTGTGACCGGCGAGACCGCGACGAATCAAATTGATTTTCTCAAGCTCCCACGCTTGAAGCAGTAGTTCCTCGCGGCGGGTGCCGGAAAGAAAGATGTCGATTGCCGGATAAATGCGTTGATCGCTGATTTTTCGATCGAGCACCATCTCCATGTTCCCGGTGCCTTTGAACTCCTGAAAGATGAGCTCGTCCATCCGGCTGCCGGTTTCGATTAGTGCGGTGGCGACGATCGTAAGCGAGCCGGCCTCTTCGGTGTTGCGCGCGGCTGCAAAAATCTTTCTCGGAATTTCCATGGCGCGGGCATCGATACCGCCGCTCATCGTTCGACCTCCGCCCGACATCGCATTGTTAAACGCGCGGGCGGTGCGGGTAATTGAATCGAGCAAGATGAAAACGTGCTGACCAGCTTCGACCAGGCGTTTAGCCCGCTCAATGGCGAGCTGGGCAACCCGAGTGTGACTCTTGATGTCGCTGTCGTTCGAACTGGCGATGATCTCGGCTTTCGGATGGGATCGTTTGAAGTCGGTGACCTCTTCCGGACGCTCATCGACGAGAAGAATAATCAGCTTCATCTCCGTGTGATTTTTTGTCACCGCATCAGCGATGTGATGAAGCAACGTCGTTTTGCCGGTGCGCGGCGGGGCGACAATTAACCCCCGCTGGCCCATGCCGAGCGGCGTCATCAAATCCATGATGCGCGTGGTGTAGCGATCCGGAACCGTCTCGAGTTTGATCCGTTTGTTGGGATTAATCGTCGTCAGTTCCTCAAATGGTCGCAGGCCTTGATATTTGGCCGGATCCTCGCCGTTGATCGTCAGCAGCTTAATCAATTGCGGGCCGCGACTGCCGCGACGCGTTTCGCCATAAATCCACATCCCATCGCGCAGGGCGAAGCGGCGCACGATTTCCGGCGTAACAAAAATGTCCTGCGGGGTTTGAACAAAGTTGCGCTTCGGATCGCGCAAAAAACCAAAACCTTTTCCGGAGATCTCGATGATGCCTTCACCGAATTCGGGTTCGCGCTCGACTTGTTCGCCTGATTCAGGCGCACCTTCTAACGTTTCGGTCGCAACGGGGTCACCGCTTGCAGCGCCCGGCGAGTCATTTCGCGACTCATTATAGGGCTCGTTGAAATTGTCGTTTCGATCGCCGCGGTTGTAGTAACGCCGGCGGCCATAGCGGCGGCGCCCACGGGGCCGACGTTGCTCGGGCGCGGTGGCCGATTCGGTGGTTTCCAGCGGCGGCTGTTTTTGGTTTTCTTCGTTCATAAAATTGCAGAGGCCGATTGCTCGCCGGGGCAAGCGCACTGCCAGGATTCAGCGAAAGGAAATTACTTTTTCAGGCTGGCAACTTGGCCAGCATTTCGTCGGGAATATCTAGATTTGAGTAGACGTTTTGCACGTCGTCATCGTCCTCGAGGGCATCACACAAACGGAGCACCTGCCGGGCCACGTCCTCATTGGCAACCGGAACCGTGCTATCAGGGATGAAGGTAAACTTTTGCCCATCGGTCGTTACATTTGCTCTCTTGAGCGTCTCAGCTACAGCGTAGAGCCGATCGTGCGAAGTAATGATAAGATACTGATCTTCCTCGGTTGTCAACTCTTCCGCGCCGGCCTCCAGAACAAGCTCCAACAGGCTGTCTTCGTCGATGGAACTGCGCGGAACCGTGATCTGCCCCTTTCTATGAAACATGTATGAAACACTGCCGGCGGAGCCAAGGTTGCCATTATTTTTCGTGAAAATGCTGCGCACCTCCGCGGCCGTGCGGTTCTTGTTGTCGGTGGCGGCCTCGACGATGATCGCGACGCCGCCGGGGCCATATCCTTCGTAGATAATTTCTTCGAAATTGGCAGCTTCGACACCCTGGCCGGTGCCGCGTTTGATGGCGCGATCGATATTATCGTTTGGCATGCTCTGCGCGCGAGCGGCCTGAATCGCGCTGCGAAGACGCGGGTTTCCGTTCGGATCGCCGCCGCCGGTTTTCGCGGCGATGGTGATCTCCTTGGAAAGTTTGCTGAAAATCTGGCCACGTTTCGCGTCGATTGCGCCTTTGAAACGCTTGACTTTCGACCACTTGCTATGTCCCGCCATACCGGGTTTTTCCGATTACAGATTGCCTAACGAGTAAGATTCAACGAGCACGCCGCGAGACCGCGGACGTGGAGAAATTACCAGGCAGTATTCAAGCTTTTATAGCTGACTTTGTCAATCCAACTAAGCGGCACGATTGGCCGCCCGTTTCCGGGTCGTGGCATCCAGGATATGTTTCCGTAATCGCAACGACTTAGGCGTGGCCTCGACATACTCGTCGATGCCAATGTATTCGATCGCGCGCTCGACCGTCATGCGTAACGGAGTCTCGAGTTGAATCGCTTTGCCTTCTCCCTGGCTGCGCATGTTTGTCAGGTGTTTTGCTTTGCACGGATTGACCGGCATGTCTTCCGGGCGTGCGTTCTCGCCGACGATCATGCCTCCATAGATGTCTTCCTGGGGACCGATGAAGAGACGCCCACGGTCTTGAATGCTGTTGAGCGCATAGGCTGTGCTGATTCCGGATTCCATCGAAACGAGCACCCCGCGGCCACGACCCTCCATCTCGCCTTTGAACGGAGCGTATTGATGAAACAGATGGCTCATTATGCCTTCGCCCCGGGTCAAGTTAACGAGATCGGTCTCGAGCCCAATCAAGCCGCGCGTGGGGATGATTGCTTCGATCGACACGCGAGTGGCGTGATGCTGTATTCCGACCACCTCTCCTTTGCGGTTGGCCAGGGACTGCATCACATCGCCCAGGTTCTCGTTCGGTAGATCGACATACAGGTTCTCCAACGGCTCGAGCAGGTTGCCCGATTCATCGCGGTGGAAGATGACTTCCGGTCGAGAGACCATCATTTCGTAGCCTTCGCGCCGCATTTGCTCGACGAGAATGGCGATTTGCATTTCGCCGCGCGCGTCTATTTGGAACGCGCCGGCCGTGTCGGTATCGCTCACTTCCAATGAAACGTTGCCGCGGGTTTCGCGGGTGAGCCTGTCCCGCAAATGACGGGCAGTGACAAATTTCCCGTCGCGACCGGCAAATGGCGAGTCATTCACCAAAATGCGCATCCGGATCGTGGGCGGATCGATGTCGACGAATTCAAGCGGCGGGCGCTCTTCGCTGTCAGTCAGAGTTTCGCCAATGTAAATTTCTTCGAAGCCGGTAACTCCAACGATGTTGCCGGCGGACGCCTCCTTGATCTGGATTTGCTCGAGACCCGAGTAGGTAAAAATCGCGGTGACGGTGGCGCGTTCTGGCGAACGGTCCCGGTGCAGACAGACGATCGAGTCTCCCACGCTGACGCGGCCGCTCACGATGCGCCCAAGGGCAATCCGGCCGAGATAATCGCTATAATCAAGATTAGACACGAGCATTTGGAAGAACGGCTCGGATGACGTCTTCGGCGGCGGGACAGCTTGCACGATGGTTTCGAACAACGGCGTCATGTCCTGGCTCGCGTCCGACAAATTCCGTTTGGCGAAGCCGTCTTTCGCGCTCGTGTAAATCACCGGAAAATCGAGTTGTTCGTTGGTTGCCTTCAACTCGACGAAAAGGTCAAATACCATATCGAGCGCGGCGTGCGGAGTGGCATTATCGCGATCGATCTTGTTAATGACGACAATAGGTTTGAGGTGGTTTTCGAACGCTTTGCGCAAAACGAAGCGAGTCTGCGCCTGCGGTCCATCGTGCGCGTCTACCACGAGCAGAACGCCATCGACCATTTTCATGATCCGTTCGACCTCGCCGCCGAAGTCGGCGTGGCCAGGAGTGTCTACAATGTTGATGCGATAGCCGTTCCACTGAAACGCCGCGTTCTTCGCGCGAATGGTAATG
>DATNKD010000021.1:0-9823 GCA_035603575.1 Chthoniobacterales bacterium | reverse complement strand
TCCGTTTCCGGAGTCATCCCCGCGCTCTGCGGCGCGAATTGCAAAAGGTCGCGAATCGATTCACCAATTGGTGTGCCGCCAGGTTCGCGGGTAATGAGAAATGGGATTCCCAATTTCTCCAGGCGCGCTGCGAGTCGTTGCACCTGGGTCGATTTTCCGCAACCCTCCGAACCTTCGAATGTGATAAATGGCATCCGCGCCATGATGTCGATCTTCAAACAAAGATCGACAATTGTCGAACCGCGTTAAGTTGAAGCGATGAAAAATTTCTGGCTCGTGAAACAGGAACCGTCCGACTATTCCTGGTCCGATTTTGTTGCCGACGGCGGCACGAGTTGGACCGGAGTCCGCAATTATGCGGCGCGCAACAATCTTCGCCGGATGTCCAAGAGCGACGAAGTTTTGTTTTATCATAGCGGTGAAGAAAAGGCGGTCGTCGGCATCGCCAAAGTCGCGCGCACCGCTTACCGCGACACGACCGCGAAAGAAGAGGATTGGAACGCAGTCGACCTTGTCCCGATCAAAGAGCTGCCCAAGCCGGTCACGCTACGCGAAATTAAAGCGAAACCAGCTCTGAAGAACATTGCGCTCGTTCGGCAATCGCGTCTGTCGGTTATGCCGCTACGTGGCAAAGACTTCACTACTATCGTGAAAATGGCCGGCTAGCTAATTTGCGCTTGTTCGCACGGGTAGCGGGGTCGAAAATTTGGCAAAATGACATCGGCTGTGGCCACGCAGTTTCTGCCCGTTGTCGCGGCGGCGAGTACGACCAAAGATTTCCTGATCGTTTCCGTCCACGACGTTGCGCCGTCCACGCAACCGATTGTGGACAAAATTATTTCCGAGCTGACCCATAAAGGAATTCGACATTGCTCGCTCCTGGTTGTCCCCGATTACCATCATCAGGGCGCGGCGATGAAAGATCGACAATTCGTTTCCTGGCTGCGTCACTTGGAAGCAGGCGGGCACGAGATCGTTATCCACGGATATTTTCATGAACGGCCGCCGCGAGCGCGCGAAACGTTCCTCGAGAAATTTATCACGCAATTCTACACCCAGGGCGAAGGCGAATTTTACAATCTCGGATACGACGAAGCGTTCCGGCGAATCAAAACGGCGCGGGATGAATTTCTCGCCAACGGGTTGAAGCCGCGCGGGTTTGTCGCGCCGGCGTGGCTGCTCGGGGTTGAAGGAGAGCGAGCAGCGCGCGATGCGGAAATGGAATACACAACCCGCCTGCGAACAGTGCGCGATTTGCGTTCCGGCCAAACGTTTCCGGCGAGATCGCTGGTTTACAGCGTTCGCAACAGTTGGCGACGTGCGGTCAGTCTGGGTTGGAACGCCATGCTCAACCGCGTTCTCGAGAACAAACCGCTCGTGCGTCTGAGTGTTCACCCGCACGATTTTTCGCATCCGGCCATTTGGCGCCAGATCGGCGATCTTATCAGTGAGATGGACGGGCGAAGAACGCCAACGACCTACCAGGACTGGATCGCCGCGCAGCGCCTCAAGCGCGGCCTCTAAATATATATGAGCAAATGTGATCTTCACATTCACTCACGTTTCAGCGCTCGCTCGGAAGAATGGCTTTTCCGCCGGTTTGATTTTCCCGATTCCTATTCCGACCCACGCGAGCTCCATCGACAACTGCTCGAGCGCGGAATGGATTTCGTGACCATCACGGACCACGACACGATCGACGGTTGTCTCGAGATTCGCGACCTGCCCAATACGTTCATCAGCGAGCAGGTCACCACTTACTTCCCGCAGGACCCTTGTAAGATTCACATCCTGGTCTGGGGCATTACCGAAAAGCAGCACGACGATATCGTTATCCTTCGGGACAATATTTTTGCGCTGCAACGGTATTTGCAGAGCGGCAAAATCGCGCACGCGGTCGCGCATCCGCTCTACAGCGTGAATGGCAAACTCGAAACATCGCATCTGGAACGACTGATTTTGCTCTTCAAACATTTCGAGGGCGTCAACGGCTTACGCGACACGCTCCTGAGTGAGCTTGCGCAGGACCTCTTCAGTTCGTTGACACCGGAAAAGATCGAGAAGTTCGCGGTGCGGCACAATCTCGAGCCCACCCATCGCGAACCCTGGAAAAAGATTTTAGTCGGTGGCTCGGACGATCACGGCGGACAATTCATCGCCTCGGCTTTTAGCGAGACACCGCCCGCGGATTCAGTCGAAAAATTTCTAACTCATGTCCGGACCGGCGCCTGCCAGGCCCGCGGCGAAGGAGGCACGCCATTGGCGCTGTCGCACGGATTCTACAACACCGTCGCTTGTTTCATTCAGGACCATTTCCACGAGAAACTTGGACCAAGCGCCGCGCTGATTGAGCAAATGTTCTCGCGGTTCATGGAAGGCCGCGATCCGACCGAGCTCACGCTAAAGGACAAGGTCAGCGTGTTCGCGCAAGGAGTGCTGTCGGGAAAGATATTCGAGCTGATGAAGCCTGCGAACATGTCGCTGTGGAAGGAACTCTCGAGTCAGTTCCAGCAGGCGGAAGTCAAAGCGAATCTCGCAGCTGAGCTTAAGGGTGATTCGGGGCCGGAGCGACGGACTTTTTTGATGGCGAATCTCGTCGCCGAAGAGCTCGCCTTTCGCTTTTTCCAAAAATTCGTCCAGCAAATCAGCACCGGAAACATGCTCGAAAGCGTGCAGGCCCTGACTGCGATCGCACCAATCCTGATCATCCTCGCGCCTTACATCTACGGGTTTCACAGCCAGGCGCCCTCACGCAAATGGCTGCAAAAAATTTTCCAGGAGCTGACCGGAAAAATTCCGGAAGCTTTGCAAAACAACAAGCGCGCGTGGTTCACGGACACGCTCGAAGACGTCAACGGTGTGGCCACGACCATTCGCAAAATGACCGCGGCCGGCGCGGACGCCGGAAAAGAATTAATCGTGATCACGTCGCGTGACGAACTGACGGTTGACGATATTCCCATCAGAAATTTCAAACCGATCGGCGAATTTGAATTGCCTGAGTATGAGCTGCAGAAGCTGAGTTTCCCGCCGATTTTGCAAATACTCGATTACATCCAGCGCGAGCGATTCACCGAAGTCATCATCAGCACGCCGGGACCGATCGGCCTGACGGCGTTGCTCGCGGCAAAGATGCTCAATTTACAAACGAGCGGGATCTATCACACCGATTTTCCGCAATACGTCCGCATCCTGACCGAAGACAGCTTTCTCGAAAGCGTGACCTGGCGTTACATGCATTGGTTCTACAACCAGCTCGATACCGTCTTCGTGAATTCGGAGGAATATCGAGATAGCTGGATTAAGCGCGGATTTGATCCGGCAAAATTGAAAATTTTCCCGCGCGGACTCGACACCGAACTTTTTCATCCCACGCGGCGCGATCCCGCGTTCTTCGAAAAGTTCGGCGCTAAAAACGGACAGGTCCGCCTGCTTTATGTGGGTCGCGTTTCGCGTGAGAAGGATCTCGATCTTTTAGCGGAAGCTTACCGGCGTTTGCGCGACGAGGGATTGTCGATCCAACTTTGTGTGGTCGGCCACGGACCGTATTCGCGTGAGTTTTCCGAATCGCTTCCGGAAGCTCTATTCACCGGATATCTGACCGGCAAAGAACTGGCGGCGGCGTACGCTTCGGCCGACATTTTCGTTTTTCCGAGCACAACCGACACATTCGGCAACGTCATCATTGAAGCGCAGGCCTCAGGAGTTCCGGTGATCGTTTCCGATTCGGGCGGGCCAAAAGAATTGGTGGAAAACAATCGAAACGGATTGATTACGAAGTCGCACGACGTGGAGGACCTCACCCGGGCGATTCGCGAGCTGATTGCCGACCCCGCGCGCCGGCAACAAATGGGCAATCTGGCGCGTGAAAGCGTGATTAATCGCACCTGGCCGAACGCGTTTCGAAAATTCTGGGCGGCGACCGAAGTATAATTCAACTCGGCAACGGCGGCGGCATTGAGGACGATGTTGGCGACGCCTCAGGCATCGCAGCCCAGACGTCATAGTCCGAGCCGAATTGCCGAATGAAACGCAGCCCGAACGCGCGCAGACAAACAAACAACGGCAGCAAGATCACTGTGCCGATGTACGGAACAAGCGCGATGCAACATGTCGCCAGAATTGCCGCGCAGGCAGCGATTGCCGATGCGATCCCAAGCACAATCCAGAACAAACAATAGAACGTAATTTCGCCAGGATAATTCGAGATCAATGAGACCGCAGTCCGAAAAGCCTGGCCCGCTAGACAGCGTTGGTGGTACATCACCGCGACCATGAAATGAGAGATCAATGCCCACGCCAGAATAAGCAGAAGCAACACGACGGCCCAAAGAGCAATCATGCAGATAAGATAAACATCGTGCAGATGCAGGAATGTGACGCCCCTGATTATTGGCAACATAAACGGCAGAGAGGCGACCGACGCAATGACGATGATGATGCAACCAACCAGCAGCGCCAAAAGAAAATAACTGTTGCCTTGTTCGCGAAATTCTCGCCACGGCTCCACGATCGCGCCCCGATTTTTTACGATACATTCAACAAACATGAAACGACCCCGCGCTCGCAACCAGGCAAATAGAATCATGAGCGCGAACACTAACACGATGAGCACAACTAGGCCGGACCAGAGAATCCAGTGCGGAATCTGATTAATCGTGTCGCCGAGGCCTTGAAGCCACGGAACGTCTTTCCAGTCGCCTCGATTGAATCGGAAATTGTAACTGCCGCTTCCCAGATTCGAGAGCCACGCCGCAAAGCCGATCACGAACCATTTTTTCAAGTCGAACGGCTGAAAAAGAATTTTCTTTGTCAGCTCGAAAGCTTCGCCGAATGGCTTAAAGATCTCGATCTTTGCTTCGCCTCCGTTCATGCGACGATTTGAGCGGCTTAAGAAATTTTGATCAAGCTCTCACTGCGCATCGGCACATTTTGTGTAGGGTTCACCCATGGAGCGCGCGATTTCTCGGCGATATCCGATTGGCGCCGAATTGATCGGCCCGCATCAAACACATTTCCGGGTCTGGGCGCCGAAAGCTCAGGATGTCGATCTTGTCCTGGAAGAAAGCGCGAAAAAAGATGCGAAGCGCACGTTTCATCCGCTCGTCCGCGAAGAGAGCGGTTATTTTTCGGGCAGTGCGAATGTTGGGGCCGGAGCGCTCTACCGTTTTCGCGTAAACAAGGCGCAGCATTTTCATCCCGATCCGGCCTCGCGATTTCAACCGCACGGGCCGCACGGGTCCTCGTGCATTGTCGATCCGACGCAGTTTGCATGGACGGATTCCAAATGGCGCGGGGTGAAAATGAAAGGCCACGTCATTTACGAAATGCACATCGGCACGTTTACGAAAGAAGGAACGTGGCAGGCTGCGGCCGAACAGCTTGAGGAACTGGCGCGGATTGGGATCAGCGTGGTTGAGATGATGCCGATCGGCGATTTCCCTGGAAATTTTGGGTGGGGCTACGACGGCGTGGATCTTTTTGCGCCGTCCCATCTGTTTGGGACGCCGGACGATCTGCGCCGCTTCATCGATCACGCCCACTCGTTAGGCCTGGCCGTGATTCTCGACGTCGTTTACAACCATTTCGGGCCCGACGGAAATTACATTCGCACGTTTTCCGACCATTACTTCACCGAGCGCTACGAAAAAAATGACTGGGGCGAATCGATCAATTTTGACGGGCCGGATTCGGGCCCGGTGCGCGAATTCTTCATCACCAACGGTCGCTACTGGATCGACGAATTTCACTTTGACGGTTTTCGATTCGACGCGACGCAGGAGGTGAAAGACACGTCCGACGAATACATTATCGGCGCAATTGGGCGGGCCGCGCGCGAGACAGCGCGTCCGCGCGAGATTATTTTGATTGCGGAGAACGAGCGGCAGGAAGCGAAACTGATTCGGCCGCGCAATGAAGGCGGCGACGACCTCGACGCAGTTTGGAACGATGATTTTCATCATAGCGCCGTCGTCGCGCTGACTGGAAAACGGGAAGCTTACTACACCGATTATCTGGGTAACCCGCAGGAATTCATTTCCGCGGCCAAGTACGGTTATTTGTTCCAGGGGCAGCCGTATTTGTGGCAGGAAGCGCCGCGTGGCACTCCGACATCGGGGGCAAAGCCGGAAGCGTTCGTCGCGTTCATCGAAAACCACGATCAAGTTTCAAATACCGCGGCGGGCGAGAGACTGCGTTTTCAAAGTTCGCCTGGCCGCTACCGCGCCATGACTGCGCTGCTCTTGCTCGGGCCGTGGACGCCGCTGCTTTTTCAAGGCCAGGAGTTCGGCGCCTCCACCCCGTTCATATTTTTTACCGATGTGGGTGACGGCCCGATGCGCGAAGCGATTCGCCAAGGCCGGTTCGCGTTTCTCGCCCAATTTCCGTCCTTTGCCACTAAAGAAGTGCAGGAACGCTTGCCGGTCCCATCTGATCCAACCGTCTTCGTGCGTTCCAAACTCGATTTTTCCGAACGGCAAAAAAACAAAGAACTTTACGATTTGCATGTCGATCTTTTGCGATTGCGCCGGGAAGACTCGCGTTTTCGTGAACAGAAACCAAATGGAGTGGACGGCGCCGTTTTGGGGCCGGCGAGTTTTGTCCTCCGCTATTTCAGCACCGGAAACAAGGACGACCGATTGTTGGTGGTGAACTTTGGCGAAAACCGCGAGCTGAATCCTATTCCGGAGCCGTTGCTCGCCCCACCGCTTGGCTTGGAATGGGAAACTCTTTTGTCGAGTGAATCCGCTCGCTACGGCGGATCTGGAACGGCGGCGGTGGCAACGCAAGACAACTGGATCTTGCCAGCCGAAGCGACTGTGGCGTTGCGATTGGTTCCCGAGAAAAAACCGAGGAAGCAGCCCAAGCGACGAAAATGGGGTTGACCCAGTTCTCGATCGACACCAAGCATCGATGAACAAGCAATTTGAAACAATCCGGCCCGTCATTCGTTCGATGCCGTGGGACGGAACGCAGATGTCGCGCGAACTCTTGCTTACTTGCGAATGGCTCGTGACCAACGGGCTCGGCGGTTATGCCTCCGGCACCGTTTCAGGCGCGGTCACGCGTCGTTATCATGGATTGCTCATCGCGGCGCTGCCGGGACCTCTCGGACGGATCGTGATGTGGAATCACGTATCGGAATTTCTTCGATTCAGTGACGATGATGTCGTTTCGCTCGGTGCTGAGGAACGCGCCGGCGGACAACTCGATTTGAAAGGCGCTGATTATTTAACTGAGTTCCGACTCGAAGATGGGCTCCCAGTCTGGATTTATCATGTTCGCGAAGTCGTCGTCGAGAAACGCGTGTTGCTGCCTCATTTGCAGAACACAGTCCATGTCAGCTACCAGGTGATCTCGAAAGGAACGCCGCCTCGACTCGAGTTGCGTCCCGCCTTTCATTTTCGACATCATGAAGCGCCAGTCGATTCGGACCTGGCCGCCCCTTACAAACTCACGGCTGTTGATGGCCGTTACGAAATCGCTGCGGCGCGCCGAAAGCTACCGCCGCTGCGCATGCAACTGCACGGCCGGGAAGCCGCGTTCACGATCGCTCCAGCAAAAATTCCTCAAGTCGTTTATCGGATTGAGCAGCAGCGCGGTTATTCCTTCGAGGGCGAACTCTGGAGTCCGGGATTTTTTCGAGTCGATCTTACCGAGCAGAGCACGGCCACGTTAGTTGGCTCAACCGAACCATGGGAGATCATCAACGTGTTAGGCCCCGAAGATGTTCTCGCTGCCGAACGCGAACGCCGCGCCCGGTTGATCCATGACGCGATTCCAAAGGCACGCCAAAGTTTTCCGGCGGAACTGGTTTTCGCGGCAGACCAATTTGTCATTACGCCCGCGGGACGGTTCGAAGAAACCGCGCGCGCACATGCCGCCGGCGACGAGATCCGCACCGTCATCGCCGGATATCATTGGTTCACAGATTGGGGACGCGATACAATGATCAGCCTGGAAGGGCTGACCTTGATCACGGGACGACTGCTTGAGGCCGGTTACATCCTGCGCACCTTCGCCCATTACGTTTGCGACGGTTTGATTCCGAACATGTTTCCAGACGGCGCCAAGGAAGGCCGCTACAATACTGCGGACGCGACCCTTTGGTTCTTTCACGCGCTGAACCGGTATTTCGAGCAAACTGCCGATCGTACGACATTGCAGCTTCTTCTCCCGACGTTGGTCGACATCGTCGAACATCATTTGCGCGGCACGCGCTTCAACATTCATGTCGATCCAAACGACGGCCTGCTCGTACAAGGCGAGGAGGGTTATCAGCTTACCTGGATGGATGCGAAGATGGGAGACTGGGTTGTGACTCCGCGGCGCGGCAAAGCAGTGGAGATCAACGCGCTTTGGTATAATGCGCTCCGGTTACTGGCCAATTGGTTGCGCGAAAATGGCGGAGACGCCTCCGCGGAACGATACGACGAGCACGCCGAACGCGCGCGCGTTTCGTTCAATAATCGCTTTTGGTTCAAGGCGGGCGGTTATCTTTACGACGTTGTCGATGTTGACGGCAGTTCAAGCAACGATTCGTCGTGTCGGCCGAACCAATTGTTCGCCATTTCGCTTGATCATCCCGCGCTCGATCCAAAACATTGGCGTTCTGTGCTCGACGTCGTGGAAAAAAAATTGGTAACACCGGTCGGTCTGCGCACGCTCTCGCCCGACGATCCAAATTACAAACCAATTTACGCCGGTGATCTTCGATCCCGTGACGGCGCGTATCATCAAGGCACGGTTTGGGCCTGGCTGATCGGTCCATTCATCGACGCCTGGTTGAAAGTTCATCCCCACGACCGAGCCGCTGGCCGTAAATTCCTTGAGACTTTTCCGGTGCATTTAAGCGATAACGGCGTCGGAACGATCAGCGAAGTCTTTGATGCGCGAGAACCGCATCTGGCCGGCGGCTGCATCGCACAAGCATGGAGTGTGGCGGAAGTTTTGCGCGCCTGGTCCAAGACAGCGTGACCGATCCTTCCAGGATCGGCAATGGCAAGATTGACAATCAGTTGCGGCACTCACCGGGCTGCGCTGGTGCGATTCTATAATTGATGCCCGAGACCGAAACCGCCGAGGAAATTTCCAAGAAGCCGGAGGTCCGCAAGGAACTCGAGCGAGCCGGAGAGAAGAAAGCGGTCAAGAAAGTTAAGGCAGCAACGACAGACAAATTCTGGTTTGTCACCCATGCGTTATTGCTGCTCGGTTGCGCCGTTCTTTATTACGTCGTCGGCTCAAGACTGATTCCGCTGATCCAATCGGAGGTGGATCTGGGCCGGCGTTTTCTCCGCGGGATCGCGCTCGTCGTCATCGTGCTCGCGACCGCGAAAGCGGTTCGGGTTTACGCGATCGGACGAATTGAAGACACCGTCACACGTTTCACCCTTCGGCGTATTCTGCTCCTCGTCGCGGGACTGTTAATTGCAGTCATTGTCATCTCAGTCGTGTTTGTGAATTGGTACGGCGCGCTCACCGCGCTGGGCATCGGCTCAATCATCGTTGGATTGGCAGTGCAGACACCGATGAAAAGCTTCATCGCCTGGATTTACATTCTGGTGCGCCGACCTTTCCGAGTCGGCGATCGAATTAAAATCGGCGATGCCACTGGCGACGTGATCGATGTCGGTTATCTCGATACTACCCTTTGGGAGTTCGGCGGTCAGTACATCTCCGGCGATCATCCGAGCGGCCGCGTCATCCGGTTCCCGAACGAGAAAGTGCTCGATGAGATTGTTTGGAATTATTCCTGGCCGCTTTTCCCCTACATCTGGAATGAAATTAAATTTCAAGTCGCGTATCAGAGCGATTTGAAATTCGT
>DATNKD010000020.1:0-4822 GCA_035603575.1 Chthoniobacterales bacterium | reverse complement strand
GCCCTAAGTCCTCGAGCTTTACGTTCTCGAGTTTAATTCCGAGGTCTTCCGTGATGCACTTGCCGCCGGTGAGCACCGCGAGATCTTCGAGCATCGCCTTGCGACGATCGCCGAAGCCCGGCGCTTTCACCGCGCAGACTTGCAATGTACCGCGCAATTTGTTCACGACCAAAGTCGCGAGCGCTTCGCCTTCCACGTCTTCCGCAATAATGAGGAGCGGCCGTCCGGCTTTCGCGACTTTTTCAAGCAGCGGAAGCATGTCCTTCAAGCTCGAGATTTTTTTCTCGTGAATGAGGATGTAAGGATTGTCGAGGATCGCTTCCATGTCTTCCGCGTTCGTGACGAAGTAGGGCGACAGATAACCTTTGTCGAACTGCATGCCCTCGACGACTTCCAGCGTGGTCTCGATCGATTTCGCTTCCTCGACCGTGATCGTGCCGTCCTTGCCGACCTTGTCCATGGCGTCGGCAATGATCTCGCCGATCGTCTTGTCCCAGTTGGCCGAAACGGTCGCGACCTGTGCGATCTCGGTGCGATCGCTTACTTTCTTGGAGATTTTCTTCAGCTCCTCGACGATTGCCTCGACGGCTTTCATGATGCCGCGTTGCAACGACGTCGGGTTCGCGCCGGCGGTGACGTTGCGGAGACCTTCGCGGTAAATTGATTCCGCGAGAACAGTCGCCGTAGTCGTGCCGTCGCCCGCCACATCCGAAGTTTTGGAAGCGACTTCGCGAACGAGCTGCGCACCCATATTTTCATACGGATCTTCGAGCTCGATTTCTTTCGCGACCGTCACACCGTCCTTGGTGATCGTCGGGCTGCCGAATTTCTTATCGAGAATAACGTTGCGACCACTCGGTCCGAGCGTGGCCTTGACGGCCCGCGCCAGTTTCTCGACTCCGCGCAGCAAGGTGTGCCGCGCGGCTTCATCGAATTGTAATTGTTTAGCTGCCATAGTTTTTTAGTTCTTAGTTATTGGTTAAAAGTTAATTGAAGGATTAATCAGGAACACAGGAACGCAGGAAAGAAGACGAAACAGAAAATTCTTTTCCTGTTTTCCTGCTTTCCTAATTCCCGTCTTCTTCATCTTTTCCTTATCCGATGATGCCGAGGATGTCGTCCTCGCGCATGATCAGGAAAGTTTCGCCATCGATTTTGATTTCGGTGCCGCCGTATTTCGAAATGAGAACTTTGTCCCCTTTCTTGACGGTGAAATCCACCTTCTTACCCTCTTCGTTCACCTTACCGGTGCCGAGAGCGACCACTTTGCCTTCCTGCGGTTTTTCTTTCGCAGTGTCGGGAATGATGATCCCGCCTTTTTTTGTTTCGTGCTCTTCGAGCGGTTGCACCAGCACCCGGTCTCCGAGCGGTTTTACGTTAACTCCTGCCATAAGTTAATTAACTCCTTCTTGGTTTTTGTTTTTGGGTTGAGCCGGCGACCCCGAAAGCTTTCGGGGCCACCGGCAAATTTTTTGGTTACTTCTTCTTGTCTTCGTCGACGACTTCGAACTCAGCATCGACAACGTCGCCGTCACGTCGCGCGCCTTCGCCTTGCGGTTGCGAACCGGGACGTGATTGCGTCTCGGGGCCAGGTTGCGGACCGGCTTGTGCACCTGCACTTTGGCCCGCGGATGCCTGTTTGTAAAGCTCGGCGCTGATGTCCTGGAACTTGCTTTGCAAGTCGTCATACGCGCGCTTGATCGCGTCGGTGTCGTTCTTGTTGATCGCTTCCCGGACAGCGGCAATCGCGTCCTCGACCGGTTTGCGTTTGTCGGCCGGAACTTTGTCGCCCAGTTCTTTCAACTGTTTCTCGGACTGATACGCCAGGGTGTCGGCGTTGTTCTTGATCTCGATCGCTTCCTTCGCCTTCTTGTCTTCGTCGGCGTGCGCTTCCGCTTCGCGGCGCATCTTCTCGACTTCGTCCTTGCTCAAGCCGCTCGAACCGGTGATGGAGATTTTTTGCTCCTTGCCAGTGCCAAGATCTTTAGCCGAGACGTGCAAAATGCCGTTGGCGTCGATGTCGAAGGTCACTTCGATTTGCGGAACGCCACGCGGCGCCGGCGGAATTCCATCGAGATGGAACGTGCCGAGATTTTTGTTGTCGCCCGAAAGCGGTCGCTCGCCTTGCAACACTTTGATTTCCACGCCCGGTTGGTTGTCGCTGTAAGTTGAAAAGATCTGCGACTTCCTTGTCGGAATGGTGGTGTTACGCGGAATCATCGGTGTGGCCACGCCGCCCGCGGTTTCAATTGCGAGCGTCAACGGCGTCACGTCCAGCAACAGCACGTCTTTGACGTCGCCACGGAGTACGCCGCCTTGAATGGCTGCGCCCACCGCAACCACTTCGTCCGGATTAACTCCCTTGTGCGGCTCCTTGCCGATCAGTTTTCTCGCCGTTTCCACAACTTTCGGCATGCGGGTCATGCCACCCACGAGCACCAGCTCGTTTACTTCGCGCTCGGAAATTTTGGCGTCTTTCAAACACGCTTTCACCGGCGGAATCGTGCGCTGAATCAAATCGTCGGTTAGCTGCTCCAATTTCGAGCGAGTCACTTTCTTTTGGATGTGTTTCGGTCCGCTCGCGTCGGCCGTGATGAACGGCAGATTGATTTCGTACTCTTGCGAGCTCGAGAGTGCGATCTTCGCCTTCTCGGCTTCTTCCTTGATCCGCTGGACCGCGTCGGGCTGCTTGGTCAGATCGATGCCGCTGTCTTTTTTGAATTCGGCCACGATCCAGTCCATCACTTTCGCGTCCCAATCGTCGCCGCCGAGGTGAGTATCGCCGTTGGTCGCTTTCACTTCGAAAACGCCATCGCCGATTTCGAGAACTGAGATGTCGAACGTACCGCCGCCCAAATCGTAAACGGCAATCTTCTCGTCCTTCTTCTTATCGAGCCCGTAAGCAAGCGATGCCGCCGTTGGCTCGTTGATAATGCGCAAAACTTCCAAACCCGCGATTTTGCCCGCGTCCTTGGTCGCGTTGCGCTGCGAGTCGTTGAAGTACGCCGGCACGGTGATGACCGCCTGCGTAATTTTTTCGCCGAGCTTCGCTTCCGCGTCGGCTTTCAACTTCGACAAAATCATCGCCGAGATTTCCGGCGGCGAAAAAGTTTTGCGCTCACCCGCGACTTCTACTTGCACGTGAGCGTCGCCGTTTGCTGCCTTCACGATTTTGTAAGGCACGCGGTGCTCTTCTTCGTGCACCTCATCGAACTTGCGGCCCATGAACCGCTTGATTGAGAAAACTGTGTTCTGCGGATTGGTAACCGCTTGACGCTTGGCGGCCTGGCCGACGAGGCGTTCTCCATTCTTTGTAAACGCTACGACTGACGGCGTCGTGCGCGCGCCTTCGGAATTTTCCAAAACTACCGGGTCGCCACCTTCCATCACGGCCATACAGGAATTGGTAGTCCCCAAATCGATACCTAAAACTTTAGCCATAAAATAAATCCTTTCCGGTCGAAAGAGATTCCGACCTGTGGCCTCCCTTTAGCAAACCATAAGCCACGGGTGCGTCGCGTCGATCAAGTGCTTGTCAGTCAGCAGTTAGCGACGATTTTGGTTCAATCGCTACCGCGTCAAAGTGAGCCAGCCAGTCACAGTTTAACCAAATGATCACGCACGAGCTGAGCCAACGCGACGCTGAATCTCCAACCGCCAAAATCCCAATAGCCAAAGAAATTCCAAGCTCCAAATTCCAAATCGCGCGTACCGAGCCTTGATGATTGAGGTTTGGAGTTTCTTTGGAGGTTGGTGCTTGGGGTTTGGATATTTGCCCTCTGGGCATACCGCCTGCTCGTTCGTTTGTCGTGGAAACGGCGAAACGTTCTCTCCGCAAGGTCGCAGCCGATCCTGACATTTTCTTTCATTGCCAGCATTGCAAAGCTGCGCTGGTAGCGAATCGCTCGGCCGCAGGGATGACATTGACCTGCCAGAAGTGCGGTAAACTTACAGCCGTTCCAAAGCCGGAAGAACCGAGCGCGAACACACTTGCTTACGCCGACGAAGTCCGCCGCAAGCTCACGGAAAATGAGTCGCAGCGCGCTGAAGTCACCGGCCACATCAATCAGCTCACGATCCAACTGCATCGCTGGCAATTGCGTTTGCAAACGTTGAACGAGCGCAAATCACAGCTCGAGAAAGAGCTGGGTGTGAACAAGGCGTAATCCTTTAGGGGGCGAAGTGGCTATTGGTAAGAGAACCGATTTAGCTCGGTTTTTATTCCCTGCCTGTGCCGACAAGCGCTTACTGTCTCGACCTTTTTCGCCAGGTTAGCGGGGGGACTCAACTTTTTTGGGAATAGAAACAGCGGTGTACGCGTAGTGGAACCGTGACGCTGATTCAAGGGGACACCGCCACTGGTTGGGCAAGCGAGTCGATCGGAGGTTGTTCTGGTAACTGTGCCGTTGTGCGTGAATTCGACCGGACAACCCGCACGGTCATGAAGAGCGGATTTCGGCTCACCCAGGAGAGTGCCTCTCGCTTCGTTTCAAAAAACCGATCAATCACTATTGCGTTTCGCTCGTAAACGGTGCGCCCCGAAATTCGCGCTGCTTTGCGATTTCTCACCGAGGGGCCGGTGTCGACTGCCGCCGAAGTAGTGCCATCGGGAAAAATCAGCCTGCTGCCATAAGGAATGTGCCGTGTATCGACCGAGCAGTCTCCGGTTTGTAGTCGCCGGCCGGTCGCGCATTGATTATGGTTGCAACCAGCATCGCCGCTGGCCCAGTAAACGGTAACACGCGCCAGCAATGACTGCTCGCCCGCGAAGGTGGCTGGCACTACAAGCAGAGCAAGTGCAATGGCTGTGATGAGCCGTTTC
>DATNKD010000019.1:0-4936 GCA_035603575.1 Chthoniobacterales bacterium | reverse complement strand
TTTCTTCGCGTCGTGCACGCCGGCGATACGCGCCAGCTCGGTTTCAAAATGCGAGATCCCGCGCAAGTTTGGATCGTTGACGTCAAGATAACCAAACGCGCGGCGCAAGAGCGCAAACAACTCCGGCTCGTGATGATCGCGCTCGGTGCAAATCTCGATCAGCTCGACAAAATAAGCGGCGGCTTGGGTACGGAGATAATTTTGCCGGATGCCGGCGAACGGATTTTTGACGACGACTTCGGTCAGGGTGTGCAAGGTCGACTTGCGACTCGGCACAATCGAGATCTCGGCTTCAAAAAAAAGATCGAGCTTGCCCGAAAATGGGGTTTTGGTGCGGCGCGCGCCTTTGGCCACTGTTTGAACGCAGCCTAACGACTCAGTGCACCAGGAAACAATCAGACTGGTGTCGCTAAACTTGCGTTTGCGCAGAAGTATCGCGGCCGTGCTTTGCACGCCACGAATTTAGCATGCGATTTGCAAGCTTGCCGCGGAAGCACGGAAAGCGACCCTAGGACTTCGAGCAACAATATCGAGAATCTCCGTTGAGGGAGACCCACAAGACGGTTGTGCGCCACAACGCAGTGCCGATTTTTGGCCAGGACTTCTCCTCAGTGCCCCATGTGCCCGAGCAGAACGTTTACCCTGAAGGTCAATTGGTCGCTGTCCAAACTGACATTCGTCCGGCCTTGAAAAAGCGGGTCGGCCGAGCTGAACTTGTAAGTTTCGTCGCCAAAGTCACAGTGACGGTACTCGAGACCAGCACTGATAAAGTTTGTCAATGCATATTGGAGGCCGCCACCGGCGTACCAACCAGTTTGCACATCGTTAGCGGGATGTTTTCTAGATGTGACGACAGTGCCGAGGGAACGGATCATTTGCTTTGGCGTGACCACTGTTGGTTCTACCCCCCCACTTTGGAAGAATTCGGTGTCGGCCTTATCAAACGTCGTTACGTCCACATTCGTAAAGGCGGCACCGCCGGTCGCATAGAAAAGCAAACGCTTCCAAGCGAAACCAAGCTGGCCGCCAATATATGCATTCCAATCAGTCTCGACCGTACGCTTAGACGTAAAATCGGTATCGAATGTAACCGAGTCGATTTGAGTGTTGCCGCTTGCCGTATCCACGAATTTGCTGCGGTTAATTGTCCTTGCGCCGGAAACGCCTCCTTCTACACCGACTACGAAATGGCCGAGTTGTTGAAGGAACCCGATCTGTCCGCCCGCAATGGGCGCTTTATCGGTGTTGCTACGTCCAGGCGTCGTAAATACGAGATTGAAAGGAATGTCCTGACTAAAGTTATCGTTCGGGTCGATAACGTCGAACTGTTCATCGAGATCAACGACCGTGTCGTAGGATCCGAAATCAACATGCTCCCACACAACGCCCACGTTGAAACCAAGATAGAGACCGCTCCAGCTAAAAGGTTCCTCTGGCGGTGGGACGGGAGCGATTTCCTTAGGACTACCAGCACTGACGGTCGCAGCGGAAGCCAGAATTGCTGTGCAAAAAAAGACGTGGATTCCTCTCATATTTGGGCGCGGATAATGGCTTAGCCAGAGATTGGTAGTTGGCTGTTCGCCTAACAAGCACAAAATTTGTTAGGGGTCTCGGTTTCACGCCGCAAACGATCGAACCGCCCCAAGACCTAGCGGTTAATGATGTGCAACGCGCGCTTCTCCACATTCATCGCCGCTTCTTTCACGGCTTCGCTCAAAGTCGGGTGGGAATGACAGGTGCGCGCGAGATCTTCCGAGCTGCCACCAAACTCAATTACTGAAACAGCCTCGGCGATTAACTCCGAAGCCGCGTGCTGCAAAATGTGCGCGCCGAGAATGCGATCGGTCTTTGCATCGGCCACAAACTTGACGATTCCATCGAGGTCATCATTCGCAATTGCGCGGGCGTTAGCGCGGAAAGGAAATCTCCCGACCCGATAATCGATCCCCTTCTCTTTCGCCTCGTCTTCGGTGAGCCCAACGCCGGCCAGTTCGGGATTCGTGTAAATGATTCCGGCGATCGCGTCATAATTGATGTGGCCGTCCTTGTCGGCGATCCGTTCGACGCAGGCAATTCCTTCGTCCTCGGCCTTGTGCGCCAGCATCGGACCCGCAATCACGTCACCGATTGCATAAATGCCGTCGACGTTGGTCTTAAAATGTTTGTCGACCTTGATCCGCTTCTTCTCATCGAACTCGAGACCGACTTTCTCGGCGCCTAGACCTTCGCTAAACGGTTTGCGTCCGACCGAAACCAGAACTTTGTCGGCATCGAATTTTAATTCTTCCTTTCCTTTCGTTGCGGTCGCAGTGACACGGCCATTGTCGATATTCACAGCGCTAACTTTAGTTTCGAGATGGAACGTGATGCCCTGTCCGGTTAACGATCGTTGAAGCAGGTTCGACAACTCGAGATCGAAGCCAACGGCGATCCGCGGCAAGAATTCGAGAATTGTTACTTCCGATCCAAGCCGGGCCCAAACCGATCCAAGCTCGAGTCCGATCGCGCCCGCGCCGATGACGAGGAATTTGGGCGGCGGTTCTGTGAAAGTAAGCGCTTCGGTGCTGCTGACGATCGTTTTGCCGTCAAATTTCGCAAACGGCAATTCGATCGGCGCGCTGCCAGTCGCAATGATGATGTTTTTGGTTTCGATCTCCTGCGTCTTTCCGTCGGACGATTTGACCGAAACTTTTCCGGGCGCGGTAGTTGTGCCAAGGCCTTCGAACGTCGTCACCTTGTTGGTCTTCATCAGCGCCCGCACGCCGCCCGTCAGCGTTTTCACGACCTTGTCCTTGCGCTGCTGCATCTTATTAAGATCGACATCCACGTTGCCGATGACGATGCCGTGCTTCTCCGCTTCCTTTTTCGCGAACATCAAATGATCGCTCGAAGTCAGGAGCGCTTTGCTCGGAATGCAGCCGACATTCAGACAAGTACCGCCGAGTTCCTTGTCCTTTTCGACGATCGCCGTTTTGAGACCGAGCTGCCCCGCGCGGATCGCCGCGACGTAGCCGCCGGGCCCTGAACCAATGATAACAACGTCAAATTTTTCCATGTAACTATCCCTTTCTGTCATTCCGACCGAAGTGGAGGAATCTCTTAATATTTCTGTCGTGTGCTCGCTCAGAAATATCTAGAGATGTCTCGACTTCGCTCGACATGACAAAACTAGAAATCGAGCGGTAGTTTCTTCGGGTCCTCGATGCACTCTTTCACTTTAATCAGGAACGTGACCGCTTCCTTGCCATCAATCGCGCGATGATCATAGCTGAGCGCGAGATACATCATCGGGCGAACCTCCACTTTGCCGTCAACCGCCACCGGTCGCGGCATGATTTTGTGCATCCCGAGGATCCCGCTTTGCGGCGGATTCAAAATCGGCGTGCTCAAGAGCGAGCCGTAAACGCCGCCGTTTGAAATCGTAAACGTGCCGCCGGTAAGATCTTCGATCTTCAATTTGCCCTCGCGCGCTTTGGTCGCGTAATCCGCAATGTCGCGCTCGAGATCGGCGAAGGATTTTTTGTCGGCATCGCGCACAATCGGCACCACCAATCCCCGCTCGGTCCCAACCGCCACGCCAATGTCGTAAAAATTGTTCTGAATGAAATCCTCATCTTCGATCCGGCCATTCACCACCGGCACAGCCTTGAGCGCTTCCACGCAGGCTTTGATGAAGAACGACATGAACCCGAGCTTCACGTTGTTCTTCTTGGTGAACACATCCTGAGATTTCGTGCGTAACTCCTGAACCGCGCTCATGTCGCATTCGTTAAACGTGGTCAGGATCGCGGCCGTGTGCTGCGCCATCACCAACTGCGCCGCGATTTTCCGGCGCAACGGCGACATCTTTTTGCGAACGAATCGCCCATCCGTTGATTGTTCGTCACGGCGAATCCGTCCTTCAGCGGATCGATCTTCTGCAGGAGCTTTCTCTTCGGCGGCGCCGCGATTTTGCGCAGCCGTGAGCGCATCGGCTTTTGTCAGACGACCACCCGGACCGGTCCCTGAAATTTTCTCCGGCTCGAGATGTTCTTCATCGAGAATACGACGAACAGCAGGCGATAAAGTCCGAGCCGGACTGGCAGTTTTCGCATCCGCTGGTTCTTCTTTGGGAGGCGCAGCTGCTTTTGCTTCGGCTTTTTCTTTCATTTTGTCGGCCGGCGCTGCTTCAGTCGGTTTCTTCGAATCGTCGATCGTGGCGACCACTTCGCCGATCTTCACTTCCTGACCTTCCGGAACAATCGTGTCGAGGACGCCTGCTGTTTCAGCCGCGATCTCGGTTGAAACTTTGTCGGTCTCAAGAGTAAACAGCGCGTCGCCAGCGTTGACGAAATCGCCGGATTTTTTGTGCCAGACCGAAACGATTCCGTTCGAAATCGATTCGCCGACCGCGGGGATTTTTACTTCGACACTCACGTGCGCCTAACTAAGCGCAAAAAGACGATATTGCTACAACTCAGACCTTAAAGGCGTCGGCAACGACGCAGGCTTGTTCGCGTTTGTGGCGTGCGAGCGAGCCGACGGCAGGGCTCGCGCTCGCGTCGCGACCGGCATAAGCGATTTCGCGCCCGAAAAGTTTGCGCAAGCGCGGCTCCATGAAACTCCACGCACCCATATTTTCCGGCTCTTCCTGGCACCAGACGATTCCTATCGTTTTCGGAAAAGCTTTCATCAGCGATTTCAATTTCGTTTCGTGGAGCGGATAAAGCTGCTCGACGCGAATGATCGCTGCATTGTCGATCTTCTTTTCCGCCCGGTGATTCAGTAGATCGTAGTAGACTTTGCCCGAAGAAAGGATGACGCGCTTCATCTTTTCCGCCGGTCCAACTTCAGGTGACCCGAGAATTTCTTCGAACCGGCCGCCAGTAAATTCTTCCGCGCGGGACGACGCAAATTCGGCACGCAACAAACTTTTCGGCGTCATGATCACGAGCGG
>DATNKD010000018.1:0-3934 GCA_035603575.1 Chthoniobacterales bacterium | reverse complement strand
CCTTCGGCGATGGCGCATTGCTTGAGCTCGCCACCGTCTTTCTTTTGCATGATCAATTTTCGCAACGGCTCGATCACAACGCAAATTTCGTAGATGGCAGCACGACCTTGATAACCGGTGTGCCGGCATTGTTCGCAACCTTTGCCCCGCATGAATTCCGTCCCGAGTTCTTTCAGCGGGAACCCGATCTCGGCCAGATATTCGCTCGGATATTCGACTTTCTCAGCGCACTCCGGACAAATCGTGCGGACAAGTCGTTGCGCGATGAACGATTTCACAACTGACGCGAGCAGGAACGGCTCCACGTCCATGTCGAGCAGGCGCGTGATTCCGCCGACGGCATCGTTCGTGTGGAGCGTGCTAAAGACAAGATGACCGGTCATCGCTGCGCGAATCGCGATGTCCGCTGTTTCGACGTCGCGGATTTCGCCGACCATGACCACGTTCGGGTCCTGCCGCAAGATGTGTCGCAGTCCACGCGCGAAGGTGAAATCGATCTCCGGTTTCACGTCCATCTGCAAAACGCCGGGCAATTTGTATTCGACCGGTTCTTCAATCGTGATGATGCGGCGCTGCACCGAATTGATCGTGCTCAAAAAGCAATACAACGATGTCGATTTTCCGCAGCCGGTCGGTCCCGTGAGCAAAATGATTCCGTTCGGTTGCGCCAGCAGATGCCGGATCGTTTTCTCCTGCTTCTTGCTCATGTCCAACCGATCGAATCCGAACTGCTGGCCGCCGCGGCTAAGCAAACGCAAGCTGATCGATTCGCCGTTCACAGTCGGAATAGTCGAAACGCGAACGTCGATCTCCTGATTACCTGCCTGCAAATTCATACGCCCGTCCTGCGGCAAACGCCGCTCGGCGATGTCCATGTGCGACATCACCTTTAACCGCGAAATAATGGCTGAGTGCAGCAAGCGCAATTGTGGCGGGACCGCGACTTCATGCAAAATTCCGTCGATCCGGTAACGAATGCGAATGTCGTTCTCGAGCGGCTCGACGTGAATATCCGTCGCGCGCTCGACGATCGCTTCGCGGATAATTTGGTTCACGAATTTCACCACCGACGCTTCCGGATCGTCCGAGCTGATATCGGTCGCGGTTTCGCCTTCCTGCAAAATTTCGAAGTCGCGCTTCGATTTAAGAATCTCGTCGAATGTTTCCGCACCCACGCCGTAAAGCGTTTTCATCGTGCGGAGCAACTGTGCGCGCGGCACCAGCACCCATTCGGCCGGCTTTTTCAAAAGTTGACCGGCGAGCTGACGGCCTAACGAATTGAACAAATCGTAGGTCGCGAGCACGACCGAGCTTTCCTTAATCTCGATCGGCAGAATGTGATGTTGGAAAACAAAGCGGCTCGGCAAGATCGACAATGTGTCGCGTTCGATCGCTTTCGGATCGATCGAGATCACCGGGACGCGGAAAAAATTCCCGATCACACTGAGAAAACGGTGCTCGTCCACTTTTCCCGAATCGAGGACCTGCGCCGTCCAGGAACCGCCGTTCATGTTTTGCGCGAGCTGCAGCGCTTCCTCGCGCGACTCCACGCCGCTCGCGAGCAAAAGATCGACAACTGACTGGCTGGCCGTCTGATTCACCGCGCTAGTTTACCCCAAATCAGGGTAAATGCAGCACGCGCCGGACCGGAATGGTCAAGGTGCCAGTCACGCGCTGCGAGTAATTCTTCTGCAATCGCGCGATAGCCTCGCTCACTTCATCGGAAAAGACACCGTCAATCGGCCCGCAATAATAGCCGAGCCGCGCCAGATCGCGCTGCAGCGCGCCGACGTAGGCCGGCTTCGCAATCAGCTCGCGTCCGGATTCGAGATAATACAATGGCCGCCATCCATATCGCGGCGCGAAATCGGTTTCGTACAACGTCGTTCGGCTTTGATGCAACAATCCCCAGTCGTCGCGCGGCGCCAGTGTGTCGGTGTGATGAAAAAAAGGCCGATCAAAAAATATGTCGTTGACGTCGGCCCGGGCGATAACAGCGCTGAACGTGATGATGAGCAAAGCTGCGATGGAATTTTTCATAATTTATTTGCTCTTTATTGGTGCTCGACCAAACGGTAGATCCGGCGGAGGCAATTGTTTTTCCTCAACCGCTTTCGGCGGGCAATCCGGACAATAACCTTGGTCGAGCTCGGGCCCAAAGTGGGTGTGGTCCTCTATCTTTTCGCGCAACTTGTGAAGCTCAAGGTTCGTCATCGTGACTTCAGGGCACATCAGAATGATCAACTCACTGCGCATATTCGTGGTCGTAGTATTCCGGAAAAGCGCCCCGATGTACGGGAGTCGATCGAGAATCGGAATTCCTTTAACGTTCTTTTGCTTACTGTCGGTGATTAGGCCACCCAGAACGATTGTCGCTCCACTGGGAGCGGAAACATTTGTTCTTACGTAACGTGTGGCAATGTTTGGAATTAAGTTGCCGTTCACATTGGTTGAACCAGCGAGGCTATCGAGTTTCTGCAAAATATCGAGTGACACCTCTCTCTCCGAGTTAATCAGCGGCACCACCTCGAGCTGAAGTGCAACTCTTTTGAACTCGATATTGGATTGTTGTCCCAGACCATTGTTGATATTGTTCGTACCCACCGGCGCTGTCACGGTATTGACCGGAACGGGAATCTCCGTTCCTGACGCAATAATCGCTTTCTTGTTGTTACTCGTGAAAACAACCGGGCGATTGATGACGCGAAATCGTCCGGTCGATTCCAGGACGTGCACCACGCTAGCGAGTGCGTTCCCGGCAGCGAGATAGACATTTGCTCCACTCGCCGCGTTTGTCGCCAGCTGCGTAAAGCTGACGAGCTTACCTGGGTCGAAGACACTTCCACCACTGGTTATAGGCGATCCTCCAGGACTAGGATTTGGGCTTGTCGTACTGCCTCCAGGGAACGGAGGAATGCCGGTGAAGTTTGTCGTGGCGGCAAACTTGTTGCCCGCTCGCACAAAATAATCCACGCCAAACTGTTCGTCGTCGCTCAGCGTGAGCTCGCCGATGACGGTGCTGAGCGCGACTTGCGGCGCTTTCACGTCCATCTCGTCCAAAATCTTTTGGACTTTGACCACGATTTCCTGATTGCCGAGCATGATAATCGTGTTCGCGCGTGGGTCGGCGATGATTTTGGCGTTGCCAATCGTGACGGCTTTCGGCGTTGTGTCCACTGGCTGGGTCGAAAGTTCCTCTGAAATGTTAAGCGTGCCGCCGCCGCTAGTCCCACCCAAGCCCGTGCCGGTGGTCGATGTCGATGTCGTGGCGAGACCGCCGCTTGTCGCAGTCGCGGTTGTCGTCCGGCGCGGCTGGGTTGGACTTGCGCCAGGTCCTGGAGCAGCGCCTTCCGCACCCGCACCAGGTTGCCCCGGTTCGCTCAGCGCCTGCACGATCACCGGCAACACGTCCGTTGCCGATATGTAATTGAGAGCGCGCGTGATCGGCTTGGCGAACTCCACATTGGCATCGAACTCGGCGATGAGCTTGCGAACAAACGGCATGTTCACCGGCCGGGTGATGACATGGATCCGATTAGTGCGCACGTCGGCCGATAATTTTATTTTGCCAACCACCACTGACTCTTCCGTCAGCGCGGTCAATCCAGCCAGCTCGCCGACTTCCCCACCCTGCGCCGGCACATTGGCTGCGCCGACCGGTCGAACACCGCCGCGATAGCCGGGCTGACCTGGTTGCGCGCCGGTTTTCTCGCCCTTCTCAAAAATATCTTTCAGCATGTCTACCACTTTGCTGGCGTCGGCGCGCTCAAGTTTGATGAACTCACTCACCACTTCCGCCGGCGGCACATCGACTTGATCGATGATCCGGGCGAGCGTCCGAATCACGCTCGAATTTTCCGTAATCAGAATCGCGCCCGCTTTCGGAAGCGCCAGAAACGATGTGTACGGTTGTGGCGGCGAAAGATATTGCCCG
>DATNKD010000017.1:0-3778 GCA_035603575.1 Chthoniobacterales bacterium | reverse complement strand
CAAGGTTAGGTCGCGTTTCGGAAAGCTGAGGTTGGGCTCGCCGTCATAGAGCCAAGTCTCTTTGTCGTAGAAGCGCTTCTCTTCATCCCAACCGGAGAAAAAGCCGGTTGCGCCTTCTTCGGTGTCCCGAAAATCTTCGCGCAGAATGCAGGACGCGTTGGTGAAGTGAACCACATAATCGCGGAAGAAAAGATTGTTCTCGATAATGTGCCGGACGAGGCCTCCGAGAAACGCGATGTCACCGCCGGCGCGCATCGGCACCCAGATATCGGCCAGCGCGCTCGTGCGCGAAAACCTAGGATCGACATGGATAATGGTCGCGCCGCGCTCCTTTGCTTTCATGACCCAGCGGAAACCGACCGGGTGGGCCTCGGCCATCGACGAGCCCTCGATCAAAATGCAATCGGCATTAGCGAGATCTTGTTGCGCAGTCGTAGCTCCGCCCCGGCCAAAGCTGGTGCCCAGACCGGGCACCGTGCTGCTATGTCATATCCGCGCCTGGTTGGATATGCATACCATCCCCAGGCCGAGAGTGAAAAGTTTTCGGATTAAATAATTTTCTTCGTTATCCAGCGTTGCGCCGCCGAGATGACAGATCGCCGTCGTGTGATTGATGGTCGCGCCGTTTTGTTTGTGCACGAACGTGCGCTTGCGTGACTCCCAGACACGGTCCGCCACCATGTCCATCGCGCGATCGAGCGGAATTTCTGTCCACTCTTTCGCGCGCGGCGCGCGATATTTCATTTTCGTTTCGCGCCGATCGTGCGTGAGCAATTGATAAGAAGCCGCGCCTTTCGGGCAAAGATTCCCCTGACTGATCGGACTCTCCGGATCGCCTTCGATCGAAATCAGTTTGCCATCCTTGTGATAAATCAGCTGACCGCAACCGACTCCGCAATATGGACAAATCGAACGCGCCACTTCCGCGCCGTCGATGCGCGCATGCATCGCGCGCGTTTTGTCCGACATCGCCTCCAAGCCTGTGCCATCGGTCCGTTCCCGAATTTGCCGAACGAGCGGCCATTTCGAGAGCAACGCGGTGAGCGATGTCATGTTTTAGTCCTCGCTTAAGCGGCCATTTTCACTGTGATAGTTTTCACACGGACGGTAAAGGCCAATAATTGTTCGCGTCTCGACCCCTGATTGCGCTCACCGATACCGATTTGCTTATTGCTCGAGCGAAGCGTAGCCGGCGTTTCTCCAAACAGCCTTAAATGCGTAAGTTTTGCCGGGCTTCGCGTCGACTTGTCGATGAGTCGGTTTTTGTCCCTCCGTTTTTGGATTCATGCTTATCGACACCAGATGCTGACCGGGAGGCAACACCGCATCGTAAGTCTGACTAATTTCCAATTCCGCCACTTGAACGCCGTCGACGAACACGGTGACAGATTCGAGAATTCCAAAATTAGCCGCCCGATTCACAACCAAACGAGCGTTATCGCCAGGACTAAGTAACGCAGAGTCCGATTTGGCCTCTTGCGTGTGAATTGCCGTATCTGCTTTGAGGGATTGCGTTAGCAAGAGAATCCCAGCGATCAGGAATGATCCGATTGTTTGCATATCAAAAACTGCCTCGCAGCGCTTTTCGCTAACATTGCGCGATTGGAGGAATTTCCGATCCCCCTTTCGAGGTAGAACAACGCTTGCGCTAGCACCTATGAATCAAAACGAGGCGCGCGCGGGCAGATTCTCTTCGATGCCTTCGATCAACTCAGGGAGGCTAATCGGCTTGGCTAAAAATTGATGTCCCTGGATTCGCAGGCCCGACCTTTCTTCCGCTTTCGTCACAAGAGCCGTCAGAAAGACAATCGGTATTCCGTGCAACGCCGGATCGGATTGAATCCGAGCAGCGACTTGACCGCCATCCGTTTCCGGCATGACGATATCGAGCAGGATAAGGTCCGGCTGAAGGCCCTGGGCGGTTTGATGAGCTTTGCTCGGGTCGTTCTCTTCACCGACGAAGTAGCGGCCCGTCCTTTCAAGCGCGACCTTGGCCGAGTGGGTAAAGTCACGATCGTTATCGATTATCAAGATGCAGGGCTTCTCGTTAATCGGTTCCACGACCTGCGGGAAAAAATTTGCTTCGATTGTTCTGTTCATAATTTCTCTTCGGACATTTTGTGGCGTCGTTTGCCTAACCGCTCGTCCCACTGAAGAGCAATGCGCTCAAAAACGCGACGATTAGACTGATTAACGGGCTGAGCATGGTGAGCCAAAGAACTATGTTAGTGATGAACGGGCCATGTGTTTTCATGAGTCATTTATCCTTTTGTTAACCTGCGACTGACTGCGCTACATGCAGGGCATCTTCTTTCTTGCTGAGTGCGCGGCGCAGCTTGGCCAGCGCAATGTTTTGTAATTGGCGGATGCGCTCCCGCGTAACGCCGAAATTCTTACCCACGTCTTCCAGGGTCTTCGGTTTTCCACCGTCGAGACCGAAACGCTGCGAAATGATTTTCTGCTCGCGTTTGTCCAGCACATCGAGGAGCCCGTCCATTTCATCGAGCAAGTTCTTGTCGCGCAGTAATTCGAACGGCGTTTGCGCCTCCTCGTCCCCGATCACCTCGCCAAACTCCGTCGAATCGTCGTCGCCAATCGGGCCGTCGATCGAAGCCGGGCGGATACCGAGACTTTTTAATCGTGCAACTTTTTCGCCGGCAATGCCGATCTCCTCGCCAAGTTCGTCATCGGTCGGTTCGCGACCGAGTTCTTCGCTCATCTGGAGCGAAACGCGGCGCACCTTCGCGACTTTATCGACAAGATGCACCGGGAGCCGGATCGTCTTGCCCTGATTGGCCAGGGCGCGCTTGATCGATTGCTTGATCCACCACATCGCATACGTGCTCAGCTTGGCGCCTTTCGCCGGATCGAAGCGCTCGACCGCTTTAGTCAATCCAATGTTTCCTTCGGAGATCAGGTCAAGCAGCGGCAGACCGAGATTGACATAATCGTGCGCGATGGTGACGACGAGCCGTAAGTTCGCGTTGATCATCCGCTCGCGCGCTGCGGCATCGCCCTTTTTTATTTTGCCTGCGAGCTCTATCTCTTGTTGCGGCGTCAAAAGAGGAATTCGCCCGATCTCTCGCAGGTATCTGTTCAGTCCAGTATCGCTTTCGTTCATGACGAGAACGTATGCGAGCGAGCGAATCCGCCGCTATTACGCAAGGGTGGGATTTTGAAGTACCGCTCGGGAGGTGATCGCTGCTCCCTCTTTTGGGTAACCTATCGTCGCCTTAGTAGCGATCGTTTACCGCCGAGTTCGGCATGCCGCGGACAGGTTACCAAATGATCATTCACCATCCCGGTCGCCTGCATCAATGCATAGCAGATTGTCGAGCCTGCAAATTTGAATCCACGCCGCAGCAAGTCGCGGCTCATCGCATCGGATTCCGCGGTCCACGCCGGTACCGTTGCCATCGTTCGCCAACGATTCTGGATCGGCTTGCCACCAACGAAACTCCACAGATAAACGTCGAAGGATCCGAATTCTTTCCTCACGGCGAGAAACGCCTTCGCATTCTGGATCGCCGCCGCGATCTTCAGCCGGTTGCGCACAATGCCTTCGTTTCGGAGAAGCCGTTTCACATCGCCCGCGCCATACCGAGCGATTTTCTCCGCGCGAAATCGATCGAACGCCTTCCGGTAATTCTCCCGTTTCTTCAGAATTGTAATCCAGCTCAACCCTGCTTGAGCGCCTTCGAGGATCAGAAATTCGAATAGCACCCGGTCATTGTGCACCGGCACGCCCCATTCCTGATCGTGATAGCCGATGGCCGGC
>DATNKD010000016.1:0-2170 GCA_035603575.1 Chthoniobacterales bacterium | reverse complement strand
TTGCCGAGCAGATGACGAAGAAATCGGTGAAGCTGGAGATGCCGGCGAGATCGAGCACGACGATTTCTTCGCCCTTTTTGTTCGAAGCAAGCTCAGCGCAGGTCGTGGCTAACTGTTTCGCGGTTATGTCGCTGACTCCCGGTAAAGATTTTCGCGGCGAATAATTTCTTCCACGGCCCGAGGTACGAGATAGTGGATGGAGCGCCCGGACGCAACCCGGTTTCGGATTTCAGTCGCGGAGATGTCGATGTTTCGTTGAATGACGGGATAAGGCTGCTGCAGTCCGCTGCAGGCGCGGTCAAGCACCACGAATTGCACGAGTTTTTTCAGTTCGTCGAAACGGTGCCATTTGCTTAAACCGCTGACGTTGTCGGCGCCGATCAGCCAAAATAATTCCGCCTTTGGCTCACGCTCGCGAATTTGCAGCACGGTATCAATGCTGTACGAAGGCGGCGGCCGCTTTAATTCGCAATCGTCAGCCACAAATTCGTCCTGACCTTCTATGGCCGCTCGCAACATCGACAATCGCGCTTCGCCGCTTGCGCACGCCGCTTTTTTAAACGGCGAGAGCGCAGCCGGAACAAAAATTAATTGATCGAGCCCAAGTTCTTCGCACGCTTGCTGTCCCAGAATCAAATGGCCGTGATGAATCGGATCGAAGGTTCCGCCGTAGATGCCGATTTTTCTCATTCCAACCGCTTTTTCGTTCGCGCCGTCAGGATCGACATCTAAGTTGCGAAGTTATGAACGACAGTTCGCTCGGTCAACTGATACTCTGCGGCGTTCCCGGAAAAGAACTCGACGCCGCCAGCGCGGAATTATTCCGACGGGTGCAGCCGGGCGGGTTCATCCTTTTCGGACGCAACATCGAAAGCGCGCCCCAATTGCGCAAATTGATCGACGACTTGCGCGATTTGAGTGGAACGGAACCGATCATTACCATCGATCAGGAGGGTGGCCGGGTGTCGCGTTTGCGGTTGATCGGGAGCGAGCCGCCGAACGCGCAGCAGTTGCGCGACAAGGACGACGTCGATCTTATCCGCCGCCACGGCGACATCACCGGGCGGTTGCTGCGCGTTTTTGGATTCAATCTCGATCTGTGTCCAGTGCTCGACATTTCTTTCGACGATAACGCGGACAATTCTTTGCGCGGTCGCTGTTATGGGAAAACGGTCGAGCAAGTGGTGCGCAATGCCGGCGCATTCAACGACGCGATGCGAAAGCAGGGGATCGCGAGCTGCGGTAAACATTTTCCAGGATACTCGGCCGCGAAATCCGATGCGCATTACGAACTGCCTAGGATTGATCGGACGCGGGAAGAATTAGATCAAAACGAACTGGCCGTGTTCCGGAAATTTATCGACAAGGTCGACAGCATGATGATTTGTCACGGCTGGTATCCATCTCTGGAATCGCAAAAAACTCCGGCGAGCTTGTCGCGTCGCGTGATCACGGAGTTACTTCGCGATGAATTTGGCTTTGATGGATTGGTGATGACCGACGATCTCGATATGGGTGCAATCCTGAACGGTTACAGCCTCGAACAAACAATTCGCCTCGCCATCGGTGCGGGAAATGATCTAACGATGATTTGTCATCGTATTCCCGAAATCGAAAACGTGCAGCGGATCCTCGGCACGTTGCCGCGCGACCAAATTGATCGCGCGCTTTCAAGCGTAGCGCGGTTTAAGAAAAAGATCGCGCCGCCCCACGAATTCTCTGAAGCTGGGTTCCGCAAGATCGACAACGAGATTTGGGAACTGCGCGTCGCAACTCTTGGCGAAGAGCGCGCCAAACAACGTAGCGTCGAAGACGGCAAACGTTCTCCGGTTGAAGTGTACTAAAAGTGGGCGCGCTGCGCCGGTGCGAGATTGAGCGGACACCGTCTTGACCGGTCCGGCGGTTCCACACTATTCTCCGCTCGCGTCGATCGGCGCGCATCCTAGCGAACATGCGTAAAGAACTTACGGTCCGCGGCCTCATTATAGGGATCGTCATCACATTGGTATTCACCGCAGCGAATGTGTACTTCGGTCTCAAGGCTGGGCTCACGTTTTCGACATCAATTCCGGCGGCGGTCATCTCAATGGCAATCCTGCGCGGCTTCCGCGATGCCACGGTGCAGGAAAACAATATCGTTCAGACAGTCGCTTCGGCCGCGGGCACGCTC
>DATNKD010000015.1:0-5740 GCA_035603575.1 Chthoniobacterales bacterium | reverse complement strand
TCTGCCGAACATTTATCGATACGATGAGCACGCGGAATTCGATTCGGATCAACACCTTGTTCGGGTGCTGGGCGGTTATAAGACGAGCAACCTGACGTTGAGATTGAGTCAGGACGTGGCGATCCTAAATAACATCGTGCTCGCGGCAACGACTGGCGAGCGGTTGGGGCTCACCACTAACGGCCGAACGGATCTCGAGATTTACAGCACAGGGCTGAGTGCAAACTACAACATGACGCCGCGCGATTTCATTTTTTCCGAACTGAGGATGGCCAGAACGGAGTACGCGCAGCCCTTGGTCAGCTCGGAACTGTATGCTGCCGACATTTATTTGAATCACGGCTTTTCCCAAAGTCTCGTGCTCGGTCTTGGCGTCGAAGGCGGCTACAACGCGGCCGATTTTCCCACGCCGGACCAGACGATGGTGCAGGCCAATGTTCATTTGAATTACACACCGGGCAAGCAATTCACATTCGATCTTATTGCCGGCGAAGAGTTCCGCGATTTTCAAAACCTCGCCCGCGGCACTTACAGCACACCGGTCTTCGCGGTTTCGGCGACCTACTTACCCTGCGATAGCACCAGGATCGTTCTGAACGCGACGCGGCAGATCTACAATTCGGCCGCCCGCACCGCGCAAGATTACGTCGATACAAGTGTGAGTGGGATGATACGAGAACGCGTTTGCAAACAATTGTATCTGACTCTTCTCGGCGGCTACGAGCATCTCGAATACTTCAATGCAATCGACTTGCCGATGCCGCTTCCGACGTTACGGGACGATTACTTCTACGTCCAACCTTCCGCCGACATTCTGCTGACACGCTATTGGTCGTTTGGCGCTTATTATCTGCGCCGGCAAAACTCCGGCTCGATCTCAACCGTCGACTTCTATAGCAATGAGGGCGGCCTGCGCACGACGATCAAATTCTAACGCAGTAGCACGGGGCGATGCTGTTGGTCTGATCAGGCCGCGTTCAACTTTGAGTGATAAAGTCCGCGACGAAGCGCATGAGATGGTGCACGCAAACCAGCAAGATATTGGTCATCAAAAGCGCGGAGCGCCGCTTCGACCGTTGGGCCGATCCCGACAATTCCTTCTTCGACGCTCGGACCCAGGAGCGCGATCCAAAGACGACTGCGAAGGAACAGCCGCGGCCGGCGCCCGGCCGACGGACTGCCCGGATGCGCCGCGCAATAAAATTCCATCCGTTCCATTGCCGCCGTCGTCGAATCGAGAACATGGCCCCCTTTTGACCTAAGCCCGTTGATCGTCTTCATCTCACCCTCAAAACGCGCAACTCGCCCTGCATGGATGTGAGTTTTATGGAAAAAGACTAACCATCAGATTTTCACCTATAACGGGATTTGCCGTTCATCTGATTGTCGACGCTGATAGCGACTGCCATGTTCAATCGCGATGCCATTGCTCGCTCCCATCGAACTTTCCGGCGCGGAAAAGCTCGAGACTTTGCAACGGCTCGATCGCTACCGGAAATGGCAATCACTCGACGAGAAGCGTTATTGTCTTGCCTGCGGCCAGATTATTGAAGGCCGCGATATTTTGGTTGTTGGCGGCACTCGCGGCACTGGACCGCTGCGTTTGATCTGCCCGACTCGCAACTGTCATTCCATCCCAATGGATTGGGTAATTCCAACCGACGAAGTGCTGGCGCGGATGTCGATGTTGCAAGCGGAGGACTCTTTGCCGCCAACAGTAGTCGCTCGGCCGCGCGAAAAGTTTGCGGCTCGCCTGCGCAAATTCGCGATACAGTTTCGTCCGGCTGCCTGAGCAGCGTTTCGCCAAGTCCAACGCGTCTAAGGATTTGACCTACTATTCAACCGGTGCGCACCCCGATTGCGCGCACGATGCCGCTTTTCCATTGTTGGAGTTACGAAAACAGACGTGATGAAACGGAACGGCAAAAACTCGTTAGGGAAGCACTTATGTTGAATCCAACTTTACAGTACAGCAATGGTGCAACGGTGTCGGATGAAGCA
Source organism: Chthoniobacterales bacterium (assembly GCA_035603575.1). GTDB lineage: Bacteria > Verrucomicrobiota > Verrucomicrobiia > Chthoniobacterales > UBA10450 > AV40. The sequence goes on along the minus strand of DATNKD010000015.1, from coordinate 3,739 downwards.
CTCATGGAAGCCATCACCGACCATCGACCGGAGGCACTGAACGAATTTTATTCGCGACATGGTGGCAGACTCAAATCGGTCATCGGCAACGTCGTGCACGAAGAAGGCGACGCCGACGATGTGTTGCAGGACATCCTCTTGCAGATTTGGCACGAGGCCGATCATTATTCCCCAAAAGCCGGCAAGTTGCTCGGCTGGGTGGTTACACTCGCGCGCCGGCGCGCGATCGATCGGCTTCGCCGGAAGCAGGCATACTGTCGCGCGAAAGAACGTTACCAAGAGCATCTAAACGAACAACCCGCGATGGCGCCGGAGAACCATTCATTTGGTGACGACATCTCCCGCTCCGACTTGCGCCATTTTCTCCATCGGCGGCTTAACGTCCTGCCGCGCCATCAACGCGAAGCGCTGGAGCTCGCATTTTTTGCCGGAATGAGTCACCGCGAAATCGCGGCTGTGACACGCGCGCCGCTCGGCACGGTAAAGACACGGCTTGAGCTCGGTTTACAGAAGTTGACCCAATCGCTCAGGCCACTCCGGCACAAAATCTAGAACTAGAATTTTAGGGCGCCGGGAGTTCCGTCATACACGGCCTCAGGGAAAATCGGAGCTCCCGGCAGGGCTTTTAGTCAATTCGCCATCGCCTTGTCGATCTTTTATTCGCAACAAGATCCGTCGGCGATGTGTTTCGCGGCTGAAATTTCCGGTCGCTGTGTTATCTTTGTCGAAATGGATACGCCCCAAATCACTGCTTACTTGAAAACGTATTGCGGCTGGAGCGCCGGCGTTCGGGCCGTGCTCGCCAAATACAATTTGCCCTACACGGAAAAGGATATCATTCAAAACCCGGCCTTTCGCTGGGAAATGGAAACCAAGAGTGGTCAACCGCTTTCGCCCTGCATCGAGATCAACGGCAAAATGCTGCCCGATGTCAGTGGTGAAGAAGTCGAAAAATATTTGATCGACAATCAGCTGGTGCAGGCGAGCGCCGCGCAAACCGATGTGCCGCTGAACGCGCCGTGCCCGACCGAGCAGCATGAGAGCGAAGTGAAGCTGCGCTTCTAATTTAGGTCGCCAGGCGCGGCGACTACTCTTCCGACTCCGTTTCAGGGTCTGGCTTGAGCCCTTCTTCCTCCATTTTGCGGAGGACGTCGCTCATGTCGTCCACTTCGTCCCAAACTTCCTGGCTAACGTAGATCGGCGCTTTCTGTTGCGTGGCAATGGCGATGCAGTCGCTCGGCCGCGCGTCCAGCTCGATAATTTTCTTCTGCTGCAATTCGTTTTCCGCGCGAATGATTGCCCGCGCGTAGTAGGTCGCGTTTTTCAGGTCGTTAATGATCACGCGCTCGACTTTTGCCCCCAGCGCAGTCATCAGGTGCGCCATCAGATCGTGCGTCAGCGGACGCTCCTTGGTGATATCGCGCATGAACATTGTGATCGCGCTCCCGACCGTTTGATCGACATAGATAATGAAAACTTTGTCGTTGTTTCCAATGAAAACCGCGCACCCGCCGCTCGTTGGCAACACTGCGCGGACCTGCACCTCAATCACCGTTTTGTTCATCCCCGCGCGAACGTTATCCGCGCGGACAGGAAAAACAAGCGGCGTGAAAAAGTGTGAATAAGTTTTTCGAAAAATTTTGCACGCTGCTCTTGATTGTTTGGCGCGCTGAATCATTATGCGTTCTGCGGCTGGGCGCCGCGCGCAAGAAGAGATGAAAGACTGGGACGTCGAGTCCGCAATCGCAACCTACAATGTCGATGGTTGGGGCGGCGGTTATTTCACGGTCAATGCCGAAGGCAACGTCATTGCCAAACCGCTTCAGGAAAATGGCGGCAGCATCAACCTTCTCGAAGTTGTAAACGAGGCCCGCACCCGCGGACTCAGCTTTCCACTCGTCATCCGTTTCCAGGATCTGCTTCGCCACCGCGTCGAATCGGTCAACCTCGCTTTTCAAGACGCGATCACTGAGTTCGGCTATCGCGGTCAATATCGCGGCGTTTTTCCAATCAAGGTTAATCAGTTACGCGAAGTCATCGAAGAGATTGTCGATGCCGGCCAGAAATTTCACTTTGGACTCGAAGCCGGAAGTAAACCGGAACTCGTCGCCGCGCTCGCGATGCACAAGGACGCGGAGAGTCTGATCATCTGTAACGGCTACAAGGACCAGGCGTTCATTCGAATCGCGTTGCTCGGTCGTAAGCTCGGCAAGCTGGTCGTCATCGTTGTTGAAAAACTCGAGGAGCTCGAGCAAACGATCCGCGCCGCGAACGAAGTCGGCGTCGAGCCGGTCATCGGGATTCGTGTTCGGCTGCATAGCAAAGGTTCCGGCAAATGGTCGCCGAGTGGCGGTGAGAACGCGAAGTTCGGACTCGACACAACCAATCTGGTCGCCGCCAGCCAAATGTTGAAGGATGCCGGCTTCGCGCATTGCCTCAAGCTGATTCATTTTCATGTCGGTTCGCAGGTTCCGGACATTTCCACCATTAAGCGTGCGGTCCGCGAAGCCGCGCGCTATTACGCCAAACTCTGCAAGCTTGGTCACGAACTCGGGTATCTCGATGTTGGCGGCGGCTTGGGCGTGGATTACGACGGATCACGCAGCGATTTCGATAGCTCGGCCAATTACTCACTTCAGGAATATGCCAACGACGTTGTCTGGAACATCATGGACGTGTGCGATTCCGAAAGTGTCCCGCATCCGGCCATTGTCAGCGAAGGCGGCCGGGCCGTCGTCGCGCATCATTCCGTGCTCGTGATGGAAGCTTTCAGTTCCATTGAGAAAACGGTGCCGCGGTTGAAAGTCGAGGCGACCGAAAAAGATCACAAGCTGGTCGGCGACATTCTTGATGTGAAACAGCGTCTCAAGCGCGGCAATCGCATCGAGAGTTTGCATGACATCCAGCAGATCAAGGAAGAAGCGCAGGAAACGTTCAATCTCGGCCTGCTCGAGCTCGAATCGAAAGCGAAGATCGACACGCTCTATTGGCAGCTCGCGCAGCAAATCGTCAACATGCATCGCGGTCTGCGTTACGTGCCTGACGAAGTGAAGGAACTCGAAACTTCTCTCGGCGATCAATACATCTGCAATTTTTCCGTCTTCCAATCGTTGCTCGACCACTGGGCGCTCGGTCAACTGTTTCCGATCATGCCGATTCATCGGCTGACGACCCCGCCAGATCGACAGGGCACCATCGTCGACATTACCTGCGACTCCGACGGTAAAGTTTCCAAGTTCACCGATCTTCAGGACGTTCGCGACACGCTCCCGCTTCATCGGGTCATTCCCGGCGAAATTTATTATCTCGGCGTGTTCATGGTCGGCGCCTACCAGGACATCATGGGCGATCTCCACAATTTGTTCGGCCGCGTCACTGAAGCGCACGTGTTCCTCGATCCGGACGAAGAATCCGGCTGGTACATCGAGGAAGTCATTGAAGGAAGCACCATCGGCGAAGTGCTCGCGATGACGCAGTGGGACAAAGTGGAATTGATGCGATTGCTCAAATCGCAGGTGGACGTCGCGATCAAGACCGACTTCCTCAAACCGAACGACGCGATGAAGCTTCTCTCCGATTACGAGCGACTGTTGCAGGAATACACTTATCTCTCCCTCAACGGCACAAAGCTTGTGCCGCAGCCGGGCAACTGGCTGCCCTTAAGTTGAGGTTCGCGCGACAAAATCGCTGATCGCTTTCGCGATTCTTTGATCGATATCTTCCTGCGTTTCATTGCCGA
>DATNKD010000014.1:0-4123 GCA_035603575.1 Chthoniobacterales bacterium | reverse complement strand
TCGACTTTGACGTGGGGATTGATCCGAAAGGGCCGGGCGTCTTGCTCGCGCCGGTTTACAAACTTTTCGAATACAAAGGCGAGGGCAGTCTGAAAAATCCCGATTGGCATCCGAAGAGATTTTAGGCGTTTCCTTTTCTGTGTATCGTGTAAATCCGCGTGATCCGCGGTTTTTATCATCATGAAAAGAATCGGAATTCTTTTTGGGCAGGAACACAGCTTCCCGCCTGCGTTTGTTGAGCGCGTAAATCAGAAGACTGGCGGCAAAGACATCGTCGCGGAGTTCGTCAAGATCGACAAAGTGATTCAGGGCGAGCCGTGCGGCTACGACGTCGTGATCGATCGCATTTCACAGGACGTCCCGTTTTATCGCGCCTGGCTCAAGAACGCCGCGCTCACCGGAACGGCGGTGGTGAACAATCCCTTTTGGTGGAGCGCGGATGAAAAGTTTTTCAACAACGGGCTGGCCACGAAAATCGGCGTCGCCGTTCCGCGCACGGTGCTGCTGCCCTCAAATCAACCGCCCACGGACACGAATGAGAAATCCTTTCGCAATCTGGAATATCCACTGAATTGGGAAGCGATTTTCAGCTACGTCGGCTGGCCGGCGTTTTTCAAACCGTTCGCCGGCGGGGGCTGGAAAAACGTTTATCGATTGCACAACCCGGAAGAATTTTACCGGGCCTACAACGAGACCGGCCAGCTCGTGATGATGCTGCAGGAGGAAGTGAAGTTCGACATGTACTTTCGCTGTTACTCGATCGATCAGCGCCATGTTCGCATCATGCCTTACGAACCGCGGCATCCGTATCATTTACGTTACCAAACCGAATGGCAGGCACCGCCGGAAATTTTGCAAAAGGTCGAACAGGGCGTGCTGCGGTTGAACGAATATCTTGGCTACGATTTGAACACGGTTGAATTCGCGATCCGCGATGGTGTTCCGGTCGCGATCGATTTTTGCAATCCAGCGCCCGACGCCGAGGCCGCCAATGTCGGTCAGTTAAATTTTGAGTGGGTCGTGGAAGCTGTTTCCGAAATGGCGATTCGCAAAGCGCGCGAGCATGTGCCCGGCCGCGACAATTTGAGCTGGGGTAAATTTCTCCAAGCTGCCGTTACCAAGCGCTCGTTAGGCGAACTCGCCTAAGATCGACAATCAACTTTCGATTGTCATCCTGAGCGCGAGCGAAGGATCTCTCACAAACTCGAGCGTCACGCATAAGGATTTGTGTGATCCATCAGCGTATGTGAGATCCCTCGCTCCGCTCGGGATGACACCGCTGCGTTTTTGAGAGAGATTTGTGGCTCGCGATGAGCGCCAAGCACCACACCTACACGGTCGGTATCGAAGAGGAGTTTGCGATTGTCGATCCGCAGACGCGCGAACTGCGGTCGCACATTCAGGAAATTCTCGAGGGAGGCAGGGTCCTACTGAAGGAGCAGATCAAGCCCGAGATGCATCAATCAGTGGTCGAGCTCGGCACCGAGATTTGCGATTCGATCGATCACGCGCGCAAGCACGTGATCGAACTGCGCAGCAAGCTCGCGGAACTGGCCGGCCGCGGCGGAATGAAGATCGCGTCGGTCGGCACGCATCCGTTTTCGCACTGGCGCGATCAACTCATCACTCAAGGCGAGCGCTACCAAGAAATTGTGAAGGACATGCAGCAACTCGCACGCGCGAATCTCATTTTTGGATTGCACGTGCACGTTGGCATTCCCACTCGCGAATCAGCGATTCATGTGATGAATCAGGCGCGTTATTTTCTCCCGCACATTTATGCGCTCTCGGTCAATTCGCCGTTTTGGGTCGGTCAGGATACCGGCCTGAAGGGTTATCGGCTAAAAGTGTTCGAGCGTTTTCCGCGCACTGGAATTCCGGATGCATTCGAATCGCTCTCGGAATACGAGGATTACTGCAAGCTCCTGGTGAAGACCGGGTGCATCGACAATCCAAAGAAAATCTGGTGGGACATTCGGTTGCATCCAGTTTTCGACACACTCGAAGTGCGCGTGTGCGATGCGCAATCGCGCGTAGACGATACGCTTGCCATCGCAGCGCTGATTCAATCCGTCATCTCCAAGCTTTACAAATTGCTGCGCCGAAATACAACGTTTCGCGTTTATCGTCGCCGACTGCTCGATGAAAATCGCTGGCGCGCGTCGCGCTACGGAATCGACGGCAAACTGATCGATTTCGGGAACGAAACGGAAGTCGACACACGCAGCCTGCTTAATGAACTGCTCGAATTCGTTTCAACCGAGGTGAACGAGCTCGGCAGCCAGCGCGAGATGGCGCATATCGAACGCATCATGCGCGAAGGGACCGGCGCAGATCGACAACTGGCCGCGTTCACTCGAACGCAGGATATGAAAGCGGTCGTCGATCAGATCGTGGCTGAGACTTACGAAGGTCTAAGAGTGGATGGATCGACAACGTGATTGCCGACACTAAATTTCTGTTTAATCCTGAACGCTTCCGCAATGCCTGACCGTTCGACCATCGACACGATTGATGCAGAGCTTGTGCCCGGCGCGCACAATGCCGTAAGCGTTTGCCTTCAGCTAACGCCGGAAGAGCGGGTCACGATCATTACGGACGAAGCAACCGGTGATATCGCAGCCGCATTGCGGGCTGAAGTCGAAGCAATCGGTTCCGAACACTCGGTCTTCGTCTTGGAAAATTACGCGTCGCGTCCGCTCACGGCGATGCCGCGCGCAATTCTGGACGATCTCGCGCGGTCCCAGGTCTCGATCTTTTGTGCGCAAAGTCAGCCGGGCGAGCTCCCTTCGCGCATGCAAATGAGCGACGTGGTGAACAAGTGTCACATCCGTCACGCTCATATGGTGAATATCAACCGCCAGATCATGCTGGAAGGCATGCGCGCCGATTTCCGCGAAGTGGATGCGCTCAGTCGCCGATTGATCGAACGCGCGCGCCATGCGGAGCGCATCACTTGTCGCACACCGCGCGGCACCGACTTTGAAGGAGAGTTCTCGTCGAAGCTAAAATGGCTGAAAACGAGCGGCATCATCACGCCTGAAAAATGGGGCAATTTGCCCGGTGGAGAAATTTTCACCGCTCCGGCAAACACCAACGGCACGTTCGTGGTCGACGGGGTGGTGGGTGATTATCTCTGCAGCAAGTACGGCGATTTGCACGACGCGCCGCTCACGATCGATGTGAAAGACAATCGTATTGTCGATCTTCGCTGCAAAAATAAGGAATTGCTCGACGATTTTCGCGCTTACACGAGCACGGATGAGAACAGCAATCGCGTGGGTGAATTCGCCATCGGCACCAACACCGCCTTAACGCGCGTCATCGGCAACATTTTGCAGGACGAAAAAATCCCCGGCGTCCATATCGCCTTCGGCCACCCTTATTCCGAGCACACCGGCGCGGACTGGAGATCGAAAACGCACATCGACTGTGTCGGCCGCGATTTCGACATCTGGTTCGACGACGAACAGGTGATGCGGGCCGGAAAATTCCTGGTTTGAGCGATGGAGCCCGCGCTCCGCGCACGATTTAACGCCGATTTCACGGCTGAGAAGTACGCGGCGCTGTTGCGCTGTGTGAATGAGGCCACGAAATGGCCGGCTGATTTTCGGATTTCGGAGACGCCGATTTTTCTGACCCGCGAATTTACCGACGAGGCGATTTACGCGGCGAACGAAATCGCGGCCCAAACACAAACGCCGGAATTCGCGAGGCATTCTGCATCCGCGATCCCGTCCGGACTGGAAGTGCCTAACGAATCCGAGCACCCTGAATTTCTGATTGTCGATCTTGCCGTTTGCGAGGAGGGCCATCGTCCTGTTCCACGGCTGATCGAGCTGCAGGCCTTTCCGAGTTTGTTCGGATTTCAGTTTTTGCTGCTCGGTTGCATGCGCAAAGCGTATCCGGCAATTCCCCGAAACTGGACATCGTCATTCGGCGGAATCAAAGACGAGCAATACATCGACATCTTGCGCCGGACGATTCTCGCGAATTCGAAACCGGAGAACGTCATTTTGCTCGAGATCGAGCCGGAGAAACAAAAAACCCGGATTGATTTCGCGGCGACCGAACTGCTCCTGGGAATTCAGTCTGTTTGCGTAACGAAAATCAGAAAACGCGG
>DATNKD010000013.1:0-6934 GCA_035603575.1 Chthoniobacterales bacterium | reverse complement strand
AAGCTCGGAGCGTGAAACGCCTCGATGTAGGCTGCGCGCAAGGTCAGAGACTGGTCGATCGGCTGCCAGCGAACGTCGAATTTGGGACGCTCGGTTTGTCCGAAGTCGCTGTAACTCTCAAACCGTTCCGCGTAGCCGAATTCCAAACTGTAGGCGCCAGGGAAATTCCATGTCGGACCCGTGACCGGTACCCGGGCTTCCCAGAAAACGGACCAGGCGTCACGGCTGCCTCGCGTCGCCTGCGAATTCGTCGAGCCGGTCGTTTGCCCGGTTATGGTCAACGGATCGGGCTGATCATGGAAGGTGTTCCCAAGATGGCCGCCGCCGATCGCGAAACGAACCGCGCCGCCGGGAAGGTTAAACATGTCGCCCCGCAGAGTGAAGTCTTCGGTCAGGAGAACCGACTGTTCAAAGTCGTGGGTGGTGACGAAGACTTGGTCAAGCACCGACTTTTTGTTCACATTCAGACCAAACGGGTTAAAAGCCGTGTTCGGATCGGTATCGAGCAATCTAAAGCGCAAGGCGTTGTTGTTAACGATGCCTCCGAAATTGGTAAGACGAGTGCTTTCATTGTAACGAACACCGAACTCCCATTCCCAGGTCTTGAGCTGATCCCAGGCATTGGCGAATTCGCCCAGATTACCTTTCAAGCCACCGGTAAAGTTGTAGTTGTTGGTGTAGACTTTAAAGGTTCGCAAGCCGACTTCCAATGAACGGTAACGCACACCGGTCGTAAATTGCGTGCCCGGAGGCGCCGCGCTGGGCTGCGAGAACGAGGGGAAGGTACTGCTAAACCCACCAAGCGACGTGTAATCCGCAACCGTGAACGGGTTGAACGCGTTCTGTGTCGGCACGCTGATACCGGCGCTGCTGATGCCGAACGGATGCGGGCCTGAAACAAAGGCGCCAGAGTTACCGCCGAGGTCGGTCCAGATATCCGGCACGAACGGTGTCGGAGCCAGACCGCCATCCCAGAATTGGCGGAAGTATTTGAAGTCCGCGAATATGGTCAGGTACTTGTCGCAAATGTCGCGGTCGAACGAACCGTAGAGATATTCCCGATCCGTGGCCGCAATTGACGAAGTGTTATCGGCGAAGTTAAACAGGGAGCGCTCGCTCGAAATTCCCGTCCCGAACCGACTCGTGTATTGGGTATCGGTAAACTGGTTCGCGCTGAAGTGCGGCGTGGGTGACAACAAACCACCAACCTGACCCTTGATTGGTTGTTGACCAGTTCCCTTGAACGCTCGGGCGGTAACGCGGCCCGCGTAGTTGCCGCTGCGGCCGTCGAATCCACCATAAAGATTCTTGTCGGGATCGTGCGAAATTTGTGAGTCAGCCGAGTTAATGGCTGCGGCGTTGTAAATCCCGGCATAAACCACGATGTTTGTCTTATCGTCACCAGTGCCTGCGAGCAGGTAAGCGGTTTCTTCACCGCGATCGTTGGCGAAACCAAGATTCGTGTTGCCGTAACTGCCGTAAACCTCCAACCCGCGAAAACGGTGAATCAAAAACACGTTGACCACACCAGCGACAGCCTCGGTGCCGTAAATCGGCGACGCGCCGTCTTTCAGGATGTCGATGTGATCGATCAAGCCCAACGGAAACTGGTTGAAGTCAATGGAGGAAGTGCCCGCGGCGGCCAACCGTCTGCCATCCTGCAAAACGAGGGTTTCTTTTGGATCGATACCACGGAGGCTGATACGCGTGCTGCCATCGCCACCGTTGGTATTGTTTTCAGTCGTGTTCGATCCAGTCGATGCCGGAATTCGCAGGATCAGGTCGGTCGGAGTACGCACACCCAACCGAGTGATGTCATCACGGCGATAAGTGTCGACCGGGTTTGGGCCGACTTCTTCCGCGGTCGGAATGTTCGAACCGGTCACGATGACGCGTTCGGCGGTCGCTTCAGTTGCGGCCGGAGCGCCAGTCGGTGCGACATTTGTTCCAGTCGGCGGTGCTGGCGCTGGCTCTTGAGCGCGCGCGCTCATCGCGATGATTAATGGAAATGCGACGGCGGCTACAAGAGCGACGCGAATTCCCAACGTTTTTTGCACGTTTCTAGTCATTGGTTTCTCCATGGGTTTGGTTAGGTTTGGCTAGGGATTATTGAAGATTCGTCAAGCTGACAAGGTTTTTTTTCAGTTTTTTGAAATTTTTTTGAACGGGCGAAACGAGCCAATTGTCTGACTCGCTCCTCGTTTTCGGGGGTTCTATCGGATTTCCAGGCTGCTGCCTAGAAAAAAATTAAAGAATTTTTGGGGGTGCGCTCGAGGCCGTTTCCGGCGCTAAACGACAGTTGCCCGGCTTAGTGCGAAACCTGTGTCCCACGCAACGCTTGGCCGCGGCGAAACGATTCTGTGCAAGCGCGTAAATTTTCGACCATCCCTCGATCCCCATTCCGGCGCGCTAATTCTTCGCCGCGCTGGCAAGTCGCGATCGCTTCGGCGAACTGGCCGTTCTCGGCTTGCGCCGCCGCCAGCGTTCGCAACACAACCGCGTTCTCACCACCAGTTCGCAATGCACGTTGCGCCAGATCGAGCGCTTGCCTTCCATCCCGCAAATCCGCGTCGGTAGCTGTCGCCCGCACCCACGCGATGTTGTTCGTCGCATCCGCGTTGTCCGGATCGAATGATAAACTTTGTTCCCAGGCCGCAATCGCTTCCTTGATTTCACCTTTGCTCGCGAACAAAACGCCAAGATCGTTGCTCGCCCCGATGTAATCCGGCTGAATGCTGAGCGCTTTTTGAAAATGGAATATCGCGGCATCAGTTTTCTGTTTCGCCGCCAGTGCTCGGCCCAAACCGAAATGGGCTGCTGTATTGCCATCGCGCAAACGCAGCGCGCTCTCATAATGATCAATCGATTCCTCAATTTGTCCGCGCACAAACAAAATTCCGCCGAGCCCGGCGTGCGCCACATCGCTGTCCGGCGTTACCGTCAAAGTATGTCGCCACAATGTTTCAGTATCGCGCCAGTGCATCGTTTGCTTCCACGACAAGATCGACAACGTGAGGAGAACAATCGCGGCAGCAGCGCTCAATAGAATTTTTTGTTGTCGCCAGGATTTCGTCAGATCCCAAATCAACCAGACGAGCGCGATGTCCAATCCGATTTGTGGAAGATAGGTGTAACGATCGGCGTGGCCCTGCAATCCAACCTGCACAATTCCGATAACCGGAATCAGCATCACCAAGTACCAAAACCAGCCCACGATCAGATAAGGATTTGGTCGCCGCCGGACGAACACAATCGCCGTTACCGCGACCACAACGATTACGGCGAGCACAAACCGCCAAATTTCCAGTCGATTTTCCGGATGCAGGTAAAAGGGAATGAGATCGACCGGAAAGCACATTTGCCGGACGTATTCAAAATAACTGAAGAGAGCATTGGTGATCCGCCATTTGAGCGGCAGGAATTCCGTTGAACCAAGCGCGAAGTTCTGAGCCCAAAATGTCGCGACACACGAACCAATCGACAACGCGAACAGCGGGATCTTTTCAAGGATCAGTTTGGTCCAACGCACCTTTGGAATATTCTGACCTCTGACCTCTGACCTGTGACCTCTGCTTAGCGGCCAATAGTCGAGCAGCAACAGAACGATCGGCGTTGTGATCAACATCGGTTTCGACATCAGACCGCACGCGAACAGGATCGACATCGTCAGGTAGCGGGCAATCGTTTGCTTCCGCGTGTAAGCGGTGTACGCCAACAGCGTCAGCATGAAGAACACTCCGCTGAGCACGTCTTTCCGTTCCGCAATCCACGCCACCGATTCAACTCGCAAGGGATGAATGGCAAAAACGGCCGCGACGAAGCCACTCAGCCAAATACCGCCAGTCCGGCTCGGACCGTCAGTAATTCGCGCGAGCAAAATAAAAAGGAGCACCGCGGCGGCGCTGTGCCAAAACACATTCACTAAATGGTGCGCACCTGGATTCACGCCGAACAATTGGCAGTCGAGCATGTGTGAAATCGTCGTGAGCGGGTGCCAGTTCTGCGAATGAACATGCGTGAACGCCCACGTGATGCCCCGCCAGCTCAGACCCGCCCGCACGTGCGCGTTGTCGAGCACGTAAAGCGGATCATCATAATTGATGAACTGGTGGTGGAACGTTTGCCCGAACACCGCCCACGTGATCGCGATCAAAAAGATGCTGATGCTGAACAACGTCCAGCGCGATTGTTTGGTGCTCACGTTTCGCAATTCAGAACAGCTTCAATGTTTTTCCAAATGGATCTTTGCCTCATCCGGTTGGCCATTCTCCAAAAGTGCCTGCCCGAGGAAAGAATCGGCATCGGGATATTTCGGGTCGATCTTCAGCGCCTCTTCATATTGAAAGATCGCTTCCCGCAGCCGGCGGCCGCGATGGAGACCGACAGCCAGATTATAATGCGCCAGCGCACTGGAGGGCTGGAGCTGCAAGACGTCGCGGTAATACTGGATCGCTTCGTCAATGCGTCCCTGCTCCAGAAGGAGGTTGGCGAGCGTGGTTCCCACATCCGGATTAGGGACACCAATCTTGGCCGCCGTTTTGTACTCGGCAATCGCGTCGTTCATTCGGCCTTTTTTTTCGGACAAGGCGTCGGCGAGTTTTAATCTTGCGTCGACATCGTTTGGATGACGACCAACAACGGTCTGCAATTCGGTAATCGCGTCGTCCAGGCGGTTCTGGTCCAAGAGAAGCTGGCCGAGACCCAGATGAGCCACGTCATTCTCAGCCGTCACGGCCAGCGTATGTCGCCAAAGCCTTTCGCTATCGTGCCAGAACCAAACCTGATCCGCTGCACGGAAGGCGAGCGCGCTTATTATAATGACGCCGGCTGCGCCAAGGACTGGCCGATGGTAGCGCCAGGATCTTGAAAGATCGAAAATCCCCCAAGTGGCCGCGATGTAGAGCCCGATCTGCGGTAAATAAGTGTAACGATCGGCATGCGCTTGTCCGCCGACCTGCACTAATCCGATTACAGGCAGGAGCATGATCAAATACCAACCCCACCCCAGGATGAGATAGGGGCTCCGTTTTCTGAGCGCGAAAACGCCGAGCGTGATTGCGCTCAACAATGCAGCCGCGCCGGCCACCTGCCAGATTGGAAGTTGTCCCGGATGATGATAGGCGACCGCGAGATTGGCCGGCCAAATCATTTGCCAGACGTAAACGAGACAAGCCGAAAGCGCGTTGGTGATGCGCCACCAGAACGGCAACACCTCGAGACGGACTAATCCCACTCCTTCGTTTTGCACAAAAAGCGTGGCAACGGCCGAGGCGATCGACAAAATGGCGAACGGAACCTTTTCGAGAATGAGTTTTGAAAAGCTCGATCGCTCGAATCGATTCAACGGCCAGTAATCGAGCAACAACAAAACGATCGGAAGCGTGATCAGCATGGGTTTCGACATCAGACCGCACGCGAACAGGATCGACACCGTCAGGTAGCGGCCGACAACCGGCTTTCGCGTGTAATAAAAATAAGCGAGCAGCGTCAGGACAAAGAACAAACCGCTTAACACGTCTTTCCGCTCCGAAATCCAGGCGACCGATTCAACGCGCAGCGGATGAATTGCAAAAACCGCAGCAACGAATGCGCTCCTCCACAGCCTTCCCGTTATTTGCGCGAGCAGAACAAAAAGCAGAACGACATTGGCGCTGTGCAATAGGAAATTAACAAAATGATGCGCCCCCGGTTTTAAACCGAACAGCTGGCAATCCAGCATGTGCGACATGGTCGTTAGCGGATGCCAATTATGGGAATGAATGTGGGTGAATGCCCAAGCAACACCGCGCCAGTTTAGTCCGGCACGAACGTTGTCATTTTCGCTGACGTAAATCGGATCATCGAAGTTGACGAATTCATGGCCGACCGTCTGGCCGAAAACAGCCCACGTAATCGCGATCAGCGCGGCACAAATCGCAAATTTTAAAACGAGTTGGGTACGCACAGTTTTCGTAATTGTGCGCTGAGGCCAGCGCGCAAACAAGTTGTCGATCTTGCACGTTTCCGGCGCTAAAAGTAAGGGTGTGTTCACCGGGTTGATCGAAGAGGTAGGGTGCGTGCTTTCGATTCGCATGAGCGATCGCGGGACGCAATTGCAGCTGACCGCGCCACGGCTCGCGGCCGCGATCGCGGTCGGCGATAGCGTAGCGGTGAATGGTTGTTGTTTGACGGTGAGCGCGAAGCGAGACGAGCAACTAACGTTCGATCTCCTGGAGGAAACGCTCGACCGCACCAATTTAAAACAACTTCGCCGGGATAGTCCGGTGAATCTCGAGCAAGCTCTCGCCGCTGGCGCGCCAATGGGCGGCCATTTCGTGCAAGGTCACATCGATTGCAGCGCGAAGGTTATTTCGTTTGAGCGGACCGGCGAAGATTATCGGCTCGAGGTAGATCTGCCGGCTGACTTCGCCCATTACGCGGCCTACAAAGGCTCGGTCGCGATCAATGGCATCAGCCTCACCGTCGCGGAGCTTTTAGAGAAAAGCTTTGCTGTATGGATTATTCCGCACACGAAACGTCACACCAACATCGAGAATATCGAGACGGGCGATCTGGTGAACATAGAGTTCGACATTCTGGCTAAATACGTCGAGCGGATGCTTGCTCGCTACGCGCCTCAGGATTGAACCGCGACAGAAGGCTGAAATCCGCTGCTCTATATATAGTACGGCCTACTTCGCCCCTAGACCCATGATCACCGCCGGAATAGTTCGCAACAGGATCTTGAAATCCAGGGCCAGCGACCAGCGGTCGATGTAATCGAGATCTAGCCTGACCCAATCGTTCGTCGCAGCCAGCGCCCAAAAGGTGTGATTTGTGGATCGGATTCCACTTTGAAAACGGGCCCACTCATTTGAAAACCTTGCAGGTCGAGCAAGATCGGGCCGAACGCCATGATCGGCACAAGCAGCCAGGCATAATTATTTTGAGGATC
>DATNKD010000012.1:0-16692 GCA_035603575.1 Chthoniobacterales bacterium | reverse complement strand
TTCATCCTCAATCTCGAACAGTGGCTGGACTGTTTGATCCATTTCGGAAACGGCAGTGGATTCGCGCCGAGCGCGCCGGCTGTCGCGCCGGAGAAAATCGAGGGCAATGGAGCGCACCGTCGCGTAAAGAAGGCCGCGATTCGCGATGTCATGTTGTTTTCGCCAGAAACGAACGAAAGCTTCCTGGACAATGTCCTCGGCGTCAGCCGGCGATCGCGCCCATTGCCGCGCAAACAGCAGCAGGCCGGGTGCGAGCTGGGAAAAGCAAATCTTCCAATTTTCATCGGTGGCGACATTCTCCATGACCTTTTCACGGTCTTTTATAATTGAGACGCCGCCAACCATGGATTTTGTCTAACTGGATTGATTTTTCTCCGCGACCCGAAGCGCAGATTTTCCCTTGCTTTAGATCGACAAGCTTGAGACAACCGCAGGTATGAACTGGTTAGCAATAATTTGTGCGGCAGCAGCTTACTGGGTCCTCGGCGCCATCTGGTACATGGCCTTGTTTGGGAAAATTTGGGCGGCGGGCATTCAACAGCACGGAGTCAAAATCGAGGGCGGCGGCATGGGCGCGAAGATGATTGGAAATTTCATCTGCAATCTCGTCGCAGCCGCGATTATGGCGCGTTTAATTGCAAGGACGGGCATCGTCGATGCCGGTCACGGACTAAAACTCGGCGCCGGTGTCGGGCTTGGTTTTTCAGCAACGGCTCTGACCATCCAATATTTGTGGGAATCGAAGCCGTTTAAAGTCTGGTTAATCGACGCGAGCTATCACTTTTTCGGTTGCATCGCGCTCGGCGGGATTCTCGCGGTCTGGCACTAGCTGTCATTCCGAGCGGAGTCGAGGCATCTCTTACTATTTCTGAGGTCGGAAATATCTAGAGATGTCTCGACTTCGCTCGACATGACAAAGAGTAGCAACGCTTACTCGGCAAGACTGCTATCGTCACTTCGGTTCAGATTTCGGCAGCGCGCGCAGAATCAGGTTCCCTAACCAATCCGGATTTGCCACACCGTCTCGATACGCTTGGAGCGATTCCACCGAAGAGTTAACGCGCAGGTTGCTGTAGGTTTGATCGATATTCTGCCAGCGTTCGTGCCAATAGACCGCCGCCTTGATTCGTGGATATCGGGTCCGAAAAAGTTCCAAAGCTTGTTTAATCCATTCCGGCTTACGGATTCCCGGTTCGCCGGCGGGATAAGGAAATTCGCCCGTCGCCCATTCCGCAATCATGATTGGCTTATTCGGATCGAGCCCGCTTAATTCCTGATACGGCCAGTCCATCAACGCGGTAATCGGGGGATTCGGTTCGTCTTTGAATTGCTGGCCGTAAACACTCATGCCTAACCAATCGACGTAATCGGAGCCTGGATAATAAGCCGGCGCAAAATTCCAGGTGTCGAGCGGAGAGGAATAATTATTGACGTGAAACATCCATTTGATGTTGGTCGCACCCCTGGCGCGGACGCGATCGACCACGTGCCGATATGCGCGCCGGAAATTTTCCGGACCTTGCCAATTATCCGCGTCATCATCCCATTCTTCGCCGCCATAAAAAGTTCCCGACCACGGAAACCAATCGCCGTTCATCTCCACCCCGAAAGAGACGATCATTGGATGGCCGAACTCGCGCGCGCTGTCAGCCCATTTGTCGATGTAGGCGTCCCATTTCCCGGCGATGATATCGATGAGGTTGAATTTATCCGGGCCTCGATTTTGCACGTACGGCTTGTCCCACGGCGACCAAAACACCAGCGGCAATGAGCCGTGGCGCCAGACCACGTTTAAATTCGCGGTCGGAAACGTTTGCTCACCCCAATAGCTCGACGACGCGATGATCGCTTGATGTTTGCCGACCATCTGCTCGAAGTCCTCGATCATCTCCAGCGTGACGTCGTCTTCTTCGTCCCCGAAATCCATGAACGCACCGGTGTAAGCGCCGTGTTCCGGAACAGCAACGTCAACCGGACCGTTCGGATCGATCCGCGCGTTTTGGTGCTGATCATTTTTCCGGCATGACGTCAGCGACAAGATCGACATCATCACCAAGCAAACGCTCAACGCCCAACGTCCAACGTCCAACATCGAATTCAGTTTACGCTCGCACCGGCACACTGGCGGTGCGTTCGAGTTTGCCCCAGCTTACCCATGCGCCTTTGATCGCGCGGAGAATCGCTTTCCAAATGCAATAACTCAGCATTGGTCGATAGATCAGCCGCATCGGCAAAATCCGCCACGCGCGCGTGATCGGTTCGCGTTCCAAAATGCAAGCGAGCGTCGCGAGAATGACGTCCATCGAAAGAAACGTGATCACGAACGGGAGCACTGCGCTCCAGGCGCCGAACGGAAGCGAAGCGAGCAAGAGCAGATCGACCACTGGCGTGACCGCCACAAGAGCGATTTGGAAAAACCAGACGCTCGGCAAACTGAACCAGCCGAGCGCGCGATAGTTCCAGTTGAAGACCATGTCGCGATGTTTCCACAGACATTGCAAGGTGCCGTAGGCCCAGCGAAAACGCTGCCGCGCCAACGTTCGCACCGATTCCGGCGCTTCCGTCCACGCGATCGCCTGCGGCACGTAGACGATGCGTTGTCGATCTTTGTGCAACGCGAGCGTGAGATCGGTGTCTTCCGCCAGTGTCTGCAAACTTAAACCACCGGCCTGATCGATCGCTTCTTTCCGAATCGCGCTGATCGCACCCGGCACGACGGTGATGCAATTCCAGCGCGTGTAGGCGCGGCGATCGAGATTGAAGCCACAGGTGTACTCGAGCGATTGGCACCTCGCGATGAACGTGCGCAGGTTGCCAACTTTCGCGTGGCCCGAAACCGCACTGATCGTTTCGTCGCCAAACGGCTCCAGCAATAACGACAGCGTGTCGCGTTGAAAATGCGTGTCCGCGTCGACGAATACCACGATCCGGTGACGAACAGCAGCCAGTGCGCGTTGGAGCGCACGCGCCTTCCCGCGATTTTCCTGACGCAGTAAACGCACGCGTCGATCGACACCCGCTAGGCGTTCGACTTCCGCGGCGGTTTCGTCGCGTGAACCATCATCAACTACGATGATCTCGAGCTCGCCTTTGTAATCGGTCGAAAGCAACGAACGTAAAGTGCCGTCGATTACTTTTTCTTCGTTGTAGGCAGCCATCACGATGCTGATCGGCGCCGTGAAATTGTGTTTTGGTAAGCGTCGAAAGCGGTAAGCGAGCCAAATCACTACCAATGTGCGCGCCACCACCAGTGCGGTCGCGACGATCATGAAAGACCAGAGAAATTCTTCGAGCACGTGATAAACGCGGAACCCGGCGCCGCTGACCAGCCGCGCCAACGACGGATTCGTTGTTTGCAGCGGCGGCATCACCGCGTCGCGCGACGTTCCCAGCAAAGTGCTCAGCGGCACAACCGTATCACCGCGCGTGTGCAACCAATCGAGAATGCGCGGCAGCGCAGCCACGGTTTGCGAACGATCACCGCCCGCGTCGTGCAATAAAATAATACTGCCGTCACGCCGTTGCTGCTTGACGCGCTGCAGAATGATGTCGGCGCCCGGCTTCGCCCAATCCTGTGGGTCGATATTTTCGAGAACAACCAGATAGCTCAATTCCTGCGCGATCTGCAGCGGCATCAGCTCGCTCATCTGTGATGGCTGCGTGTCGGCGGCGTAAGGCGGACGAAACAACGTGGTCGCGCGTCCGGTAATTGTTTCGATCAAAAGCTGGGTCGCATTCAGTTCGAGCCGGACGTGCTCGGGCCAGGCCAGCGCCAGGTTCGGATGATAATAAGTGTGGTTCCCTATCTCGTGCCCTTCGTTGACAATTCGCCTGACGAGTCCCGGATATCTTTCTGCGTTCACTCCAACTAAAAAGAACGCGGCCTTCGCGTTTGCAGTTTTCAAAATATCCAAAACTTTAGGCGTCCACTGCGGATCGGGACCATCGTCGAACGTGATCGCGACCTGGTGTTCCCCGCCCGCACCCTGATGATACAACGTCGGGAACTCGGGAAATTTTGTGTACTTGGCGGTGAGATAACCTTCGGCATCGACTGCGAGGTGCCGCATCCCGTCGGCGCGATTTTCATCCACCGTCACGATCTCGCCTTCGCCGACGTCGGTGATTGTGTCGGTGCCTTTCAACACTTCGAGCGCTTCGCGCGTCTGATTGTCGATCTTAAAATCGCGCGGAACAGCAAGCGCATCCCAAATCGCAGGATCCTCCGTGCCAAGACGATAAAGCCCGAAGCCACCCGCTTTTTGACCACGCACTTCCCGCAGCTCGTTTAAGAACGTGGCTACGTCCAGAAACCAGACGGCGTGTTCCTTGTCAGCGTCCTCGAAATAAAAATACGGATTGTAACTGGGACCGCTTACTTCAGCCGATGCGACTTCCGCATTGTAGGCGCGACTCATCGCCTCGGGAAAACTGATCAGCTCCGCTTTTTTGCCGCCGATCGTCCAATCGTAACCGTAACTGCCGAGCGTGATGATCCACTGCTTGGTATCGCTGCCCTCGAGCAAAACATGCAGCCAACCTTCAAACCACGGGCGCGATCCGAGCGGCCCTGCCGGATCGATGTCAGACGTCTCGTCGAAAAGCGAAGCGACGAATCGATCGACATTGTCCGAAAGTTCATCGAAATCGATGTACTCAAGCTCCTGACCGGGTTGAACCGTGAGCCACAGTTCCTTGTCGTCGTTGTGGAGCGCGTCGCAAAACTTGTCGATGAACGTAGTGAGATCCTTCTTATAAACCGGATCGATTTGCTCCCAGTCGATCACCACCCCAGCGGCTTTCGCATCGCGCAACGCCGCGATCACCTTTGCGAAGAAGCGCTCCTGTCGATCCACCGGCCCGTGCGCCAGATTTTCGATCGCTTCAGGTTGCCACGTGTCACCGACTAAATTTGTCAGTAACGGCATCAGCCTAATTCCTTTGGTCGCGCAAAATTTTGGCAGCCGAATGTCGGGGTCGATCTGAATGTCGCCGAGACCGTTCACGACCGTGATCCATTCCGGACACAAATGCGTGATCAGTGACGCGTGTTCTTCCAGCGACGAGTAACTGTAAGGATCGCCATTGGTGTAAAACGCAAGCCGGACTTCGTTCGGCGGCGCTTTCTTGCGCGGCCTGGCCGGCGGCGCCGGCGTCGGCGTTGCGCCCGCCAACTTTTTCGCCGCTTGTTTGGCCGCCGCGAATTTTTGCCAGAGCAACGAGCTTGGTGCGACCTGGCCCGCCGGGTTGGCCTTTTGGAGCGCCTTCAATTGTCCCTTCAATTGTCTCAACGAAAATGGCACCCGCATTTGCGGCGCGACAAACAGCGTTTGCACAAACAGCACCGTCCCGAGAAACACGAGCACGCCGAAAAGGAGCAAGATCCGCCGCAATCGCGGCCAGCGTTTGCCGGCCGGATCCGAAAAAACAAACGGCGTCAACGCGCCCGGAGGGACCTCCTGCATGAGCCGCCTATTTTCGCCCAGTGCGCGCGGAATGAAAGCGGCTTTGTCATCCGGAACGAAAGACTTGTAAGGTCGAAATTTCGCGCGCAACATCCTTACATGAAATCGATTCTCGCTGTCGCATCCATCGCCGCTTTGGCCGCGGCGTTCCCGCTCGCCCGCGCGTTAAGCCAGGGGGCAACGGAACACGCGCCCTCCACAGAAATCGGTTTTCATTCTCCGAACGCTGTTCAATGGAAAACTGGACCGCCGTCATTGCCAGCCGGCGCGAAGATGGCTGTGCTCGAAGGCGATCCCACTAAAGAAGGGCCTTTCGTAATGCGACTCCAGGCGCCGGACGGCTATCACGTCCCTGCGCATACTCATCCCAAAACGGAACGCGTCACGGTCATTTCCGGAACGATGTTTTTGGCAATGGGTGACAATCTCGATCGTAGTGCGGCAAAAACCCTGCCTGCCGGCACCTACGGCTTCTGGCCAGCCGGCATGAAACACGCCGCCTGGTTCCAAGGCGAGACCGTTTTCCAACTGCACGGCATCGGTCCCTGGCAGATCAACTACCTGAATCCAGCCGACGATCCGCGAAACACGAAGAAGTGAGATAAATGGTTTTCACTCGCAACTAGAGCAGGCGATCTACAAGGATTTCGCCAGCTCACGCGCATTCTCGCGCAACAGCTCCGCCGCCTTCTTCATATTCTCTTCCTGGCGCATTCCGGCTCGCGCGTTTTGATAAACGCCATCAAAAAGTTCGCGCGCTTGTCGATCTTCGGTCGCGCGACCGACCATTGCGAAAACGCGCTTCCCGAGCCCCCGCGCAAGTCTCGCCACGCCGGCTGGCGTTTTTCCCTCGAGTGTTTGTCGATCCAAACTTCCCTCGCCGGTAATGACAAGATCGACATCTCTCATCTTCGCTTCGAGAGCGATTGATTCGGCAACGACGTCGAAACCTGGCCGAATTGTTGCCCCGCAAAAGCTCATCAATCCAAAGCCGAGTCCGCCCGCCGCGCCGGCGCCGGGTTTGTCTCGATAATCGAAACCGAATTGTTCAGCAACAATGTCAGCGAGTTTCGCGAGAGCGCGTTCCAGGGTTTTGATCTGGTCTGGGGTCGCACCTTTCTGCGGGCCGAACACTCGCGTCGCGCCATTCTCGCCCAGCAACGGATTTCGCACGTCCACGGCCGCAACAATTCCCGGTAACTTCAAATCTTTCGGTTTTTCGATTCGCCTCAGGGTAATCAAATCACTCACGCGTTTTCCCCCACGCTTTTGCTCATGCTCGAATCGAAAACCAAGTGCGCGCGCCATCCCGAATCCGCCGTCGTTGGTCGCGCTGCCGCCAAGTCCGATGATGATTTGTTGTGCTCCGCGCTTCGCGGCATCCAAAATCATTTCCCCGACGCCGGACGTCGTCGCAAGATCGACATCGTACTCGTTCGGCTGCAAGCGACGCATGCCGGCCGCTTCACTCATTTCCATCACGGCGAGCTTTTGGTTCTCGATCCAGCCGTAACGCGCTTCGATCTCGCGTCCGAGCGGATCCTGCGCTTTACATTTCACCCACGAAGCGCGGAGCGCTTGCGAGATGACTTCCGCAGTGCCTTCGCCGCCGTCGGCCATCGGCGCGATGTCGATCTTGGCATCCGGCAAAACATCGCGAAGACCAGACGCAATGCTATCTGCTACTTCGCGCGCGCTCAGCGCGCCTTTGAATTTATCCGGCGCGATTAGAATGCGCACGGCTTTATGATTTCAACTTTCGCTCCAGGATTTCCCCCACCAGTTTTGGATTCGCTTTGCCCTTCGACAATTTCATCACCTGGCCCTTGAGAAAATTGAGCGACGCCGCATTGCCCCCTTTGAAATCCGCCGCCGGTTTTGGATTGGCCGCGATCACTTCATCGCAAAATTTTTCGATCGCGCTCGTGTCGCTCAGCTGTTCGATCCCTTTTTCCTTTACGATCACGGCCGCGGCTTTCCCGCTGGAAAACATTTCCGAGAAAACTTCCTTGCCTTGTTTGCCGCTGATCTTTCCGCTCTCGATTAAATTGACCAGTTCGTCGAGTGCCTGTGGCGGAATCGGACAATCGTTGATCGTTTTGCCTGCGGTGCTGAGCGCGTTTTGCAAATCGTTCAGGATCCAGTTCGCGACGTTCTTCGGTTTCTTTGCGCCCTTGGCGGCAGTTTCGAAATAACGCGCAAGATCGACATCGTCGGCCAACACACCCGCGTCATACGGGGTAATTTGATATTGCTCGATGAAACGTGCGCGTTTTGCTCTGGGTAGTTCCGGAACGCGCGCACGCGCATCGGGAAGCAACACGTCGCTTTTTACCGGAACGAGGTCCGGATCGGGAAAATAACGATAGTCGTGCGCCGATTCCTTCGTGCGCATGAGAAACGATTCGCCGGCGGCATCGTCCCATCCGCGCGTTTCCTGCTGGAGTTTCCCTCCGCGCTCCAGCGCTTCGGTCTGCCTTTGAATTTCAAACGCAAGCGCGCGACGCACACCGCTGATCGAATTCATGTTCTTGATCTCGATCTTCGCTCCAAGCTCGGCCTGCTTTTCCGGCCGCACAGAAACGTTGCAGTCGCAACGCAGTTGTCCTTTCTCCATGTCGGCGTCGCTGACCGCGCCGTAAATCAGAATCTGCTTGAGTGAAGTGAGAAACGCGAACGCCTCTTCCGGCGAATTGATCTCCGGTTGGGTCACGATTTCCATCAGCGGCGTGCCCGCGCGATTGAAATCGATGCCGGTGCTCGTCTCGAAATGAAAACTCTTGGCCACGTCTTCTTCGAGGTGAATGCGAACGAGGTGCACTTGCTTGTCCGGCGTGGCGATATTTTTCTGCGCGTCTTTCGGATACGCGAGATCGTGCAACGGCACACGGCCGTTTGCGCAAAGCGGCATGTCGTATTGCGAGATCTGATAATTCTTTGGCATGTCCGGATAGAAATAATTTTTGCGGTCGAACTTGCAGGTGGGCGCGATGTCGCAGTCGAGCATGAGGCCCGTCAATACCGTCATCCGCAACGCTTCGTGATTCATCACCGGCAACGCGCCCGGCAAACCAAGGCAAATTGGACAGGTGTGCGTGTTCGGCGCTGCGCCAAATTCCACCGGGCACGCGCAAAACATCTTCGAGCGCGTCTTCAGCTGGACGTGAACCTCCAGACCGATCGTGGCAATGTATTTCATTCTTTCGAAATTTGTCGCACAACGGGCACAAAGGTCACAAAGAAAACTCGGAGGATCGGTCGTCGTCCAGCTGGCCGTTGATAAGCCGCTTAATCCCGTTTTTCAGATGCGCTTCACCGAAGCTAATCAAAAGGCCAAGCTTGAGACCACTCATGCGCAGTTGCGTCAAAACCTGCTTTGCGTGCAGCGCAGATACTGATTCTGCTGACTTCAGTTCGGCGATAACTTTGGAATTCACCAATAAATCCGAGCGGTATGCCTCATCGAACCGAATGCCGTCGTAAACAATTGGCATCGGCTTTTGTCGATCAACCGTTAGTCCTTTCTTTCTCAATTCATGCGCCAGAACAACCTCATATACCGATTCGAGTAATCCAGGTCCGAGCTTCGTATGAACGAGAAACGCAGAATCGAGAACTTGCTTGGCAATTTCATTCTCAGTCATCCGTCGTGACCTTCGTGGACTTCGTGCGACATTATTTCTGGGTCGCGTAAGTGAGAGCTGCGCTCAAATCGAATTTTTTCAATCGGGCATGAAGGTCAGCGTCATTCGCTGCATCAATGATTCGCGGATCCTGGATCAGTTCGAGCAAACGTCCTTGCGCCAGCATCTGCGAAATTTCCTGGTCGTTGCGAAGCGCAATAATTTTTGGGTGCTCGCTCAATTCGCGCGCACCGGGAAATGACAGAAACCGCTCCGCGTTTTGAGGATTTGCCACTACTGCTCCAATTTTTTCGATCAGATCGTAGACCGTTTGCGGAACGACATCGACTTTCTTGACCGCGTTACCGATCATTCCCATTTCGAGCGAGTTTTTGAGTCGCGCCAAAGACGTAGTCAGAGGCGCCCGGTCTTCGTTCGCCTCACCCAGAAAGCGCCGCCGCACATCGACTGCATGAAGAACGCTTGAATCGCTCGCCTGTTCGCGCACTTGCGCATCCGCCACCGAACCAATCGATCGGACCGCGACCACAATCATCCAGACCAGGAACAAACCGAAGAAGACGCCGAGCAACGCACCGGTCGATCCGTAGAGCAATCGCACGATCGTTGAATCATGTTCGCTCGTTCGCCGAAAAAGAGCCGAACCGATCCCGCTGATGACCACGTAAATGATGAAGGCGAAGATCGCGCCGGCGAAGATCGACAGTAACGCGTCGGGCATTTTAAAAAACATGCCGAGAAGCGGGGCGAGGAACTTGCCGCCGAAAAATGCAGCAAAATAGGCGGCGATGAGCGCGCCCAATCGCGCCACTTGTCGCGGCAAACCACGACGCCAGCCCCGCAAAACTTCGAACAGAATCAAAGCGAGCGCGAAAGAAACAAACACGAGCTGCCAAAGCGGCGACCCGGAAGCGGCTTGAAGTTGCGAGTTCATTCGCTTGAAGAATTAATTGCGCGCTGACGCAACGCATGATCGCACAGGACAAGCGCAGCCATCGCCTCCACCATCGGCACCGCCCGCGGCAAGACGCACGGGTCATGACGACCGCGGGCCGCGAGTTTGGTTTGTTCGCGCGATGCGCTGACCGTTTTTTGCTCGCGCGCGATCGTCGCGGTTGGCTTGAACGCCACTCGAAAATAAATTTCTTCGCCATTCGAGATGCCGCCCTGGATGCCGCCGGAAAAATTTGTCGATGTTCGAATTTTACCGCCGCGCATTTCAAACGGATCGTTGTGCTCAGATCCGCGCATCCGGGTGGACGCAAAACCCGAACCGATCTCGAAACCTTTCGTGGCCGGTAAACTCAGCATTGCCTTCGCGAGGTCGGCTTCCAGTTTATCGAAAACCAGCTCGCCTAAACCGACCGGCGCATTTCGCACGACGCATTCGATGATACCGCCTAACGAGTCGCCTGCGGCGCGAGTTTTCTCGATCAATGCAATCATTTTCTTCGCCGCCGTCTTGTCGGGGCAGCGGACAATGTTTGCATCAACATCGCCAGTTTTCACATTCGACCTTTCGATCTTCGCCGCGAGCTCGTGGATCTGCCCGACGTAAGCGACGATGTCGATCTTCGGATAAAACGAGCGTAAAACTTTTCGCGCGACCACAGCGGCGGCCACGCGCCCGATGGTCTCCCGCGCGGAAGCGCGTCCACCGCCCTGCCAATTCCGAATCCCATACTTCGCTTCGTAGGTGAAGTCTGCGTGCGACGGGCGAAATTTTTTTGCGACCTCGGCATAATCCTGCGGCCGCGCGTCTTTGTTGCGAACGAGAATTCCAATCGGCGTGCCGAGTGTCTTGCCCTCGAAAATTCCCGAAAGAATCTCGCAGCGATCTTCTTCTTGCCGTTCGGTCGTGATTTTGCTTTGCCCCGGGCGGCGCCGATCCAGCTCGCGCTGAATATCCGCCTGGGAGATGTCGATCTTCGGCGGACAACCATCGATGACGACGCCGATGCCGCCGCCGTGCGACTCGCCGAACGTCGTCACCCTAAAAAGTTGGCCGAAAGTGTTCCCCATTGAGGCGCAAAGTTAAACAGCACTCGTCCCGCCGCTACCTGCTTTTCAAATTGCTTCGAGGGCGGTCTTTAGATCGTCAGTCAGATCTCGCAGATCTTCGACGCCGACCGATAGCCGAACCAGCGAATCGGTGACGCCGAGTTTCTCGCGTTGGTCTTTAGGCACCGAAGCGTGCGTCATGAGCGCGGGATGATTGATCAAGCTTTCGACCCCGCCGAGACTTTCCGCGAGTGCGAAAAGGTGCGTGTTTTCGAGGAACCGACGCGTTCCCTCGAGATCGGTTTTCAGAACGATCGTGACCATTCCGCCAAAGCCGCGCATTTGGGTACGAGCGAGATCGTGCTGCGGATGCGACTTCAAACCGGGATAGCTGACTGACTTCACCTGCGGTTGTTCTTCCAACCAGCGCGCAATCTCGAGCGCGTTCGCGCAATGGCGCTCCATCCGCAGCGCCAAGGTTTTCAAACTGCGCAGCACGA
Source organism: Chthoniobacterales bacterium (assembly GCA_035603575.1). Lineage (GTDB taxonomy): Bacteria > Verrucomicrobiota > Verrucomicrobiia > Chthoniobacterales > UBA10450 > AV40. The sequence goes on along the minus strand of DATNKD010000012.1, from coordinate 5,082 downwards.
GAAAACTATCAAAGGCGCCGGCGATCGCGCCGACCGAGTTTTGCAGAAACCACATTCGGTCGCCGAGTTCTTTGTTATCTCCGGCCACGGTTACTCCGCCGATCAGATCGGAGTGGCCGTTCAAATACTTGGTTGCCGAATGGATCACCAAATCAAAACCAAATTCGAGCGGTCGCTGGATCCAGGGAGTGGCAAAGGTGTTGTCAGACACCGAAAGAATTTTGCGCTCGCGCGCGACCTTCGCGATCGCTTCCAAGTCGATGATCTTTAGAAGTGGATTGCTCGGGGTTTCGATCCAAACCATTCGCGTGTTGTTTTTGATCGCCTTCTCAAAGCGCGACGCGTCCGTGAGATCGACATATGTAAAATCCAGATTCGCGGAACCACGCCGGACTTTTTCGAAAAGGCGAAACGTTCCGCCGTAGAGATCGTCGCTGACGACGACGTGCGAACCGCTTTCGAGCAAGTCGAGCGCGGTCGACATGGCGGCGAGCCCGGAAGCGAATGCAAAACCGCGCGTGCCGCTTTCCAGGTCGGCGATGCATTTTTCGTAAGCGAGCCGGGTCGGATTAATCGAGCGGGAATAGTCGTAGCCTTTGTGTTTGCCCGGACTCTCCTGGACGTATGTCGATGTTGCGTAAATCGGCGTCATGATCGCGCCGGTGGTCGGATCGGGCTCCTGGCCAGCGTGAATGGCGCGCGTGGCGAAGTCGTGTTGTTTCTTCATGTCGATTTAATTTGAATGCGCGCGCTAATTGTATTCGCGCTGCGGCGGCACCGAGGATTTCGGCATGTGCAGCCGCAAATAGGAAAGCAAATCGGTGCGCGTAATCAGGCCGAGAAATTTGTCCCCGTCCATCACGATGGCAACACGGCCGCGATCGAAAACTTCGAGCAAATCTTTGATCTTTGCGTCGGGCGGAAGCGTTTCGAGCCGGTCGGTCATCGCGTTTTTGACCGGATCGTTAAAGTGAGTCGAGTCGCGGTGCACTTTTACCAGCACATCAGACTCATCGAGAATTCCGATCGCGCGTCCGCTTTGATCGACGACCGGTAATTGCGAAACGTCGGCGTCGCGCATCCGTTTAAACGCGGTGAGAAGCGTGTCGGTCGGACCAACCGAAATGACTTCGCCCGCTTCATATCGATGTGAAATCAAATCGTTCAGGTCGCCGTGCGGCGGGCGGTGAATGAAACCCTGCTCGGCCATCCAGAAATCGTTATACATCTTCGAGAGATATTTGTTTCCGGTGTCGGCCACGAAACTAACCACGCGTTTGGGTTGCGTCTGCTGCCGGCAGTAACGCAGCGCCCCTGCGACCAACGTCCCGGTCGACGAGCCGCCGAAAATTCCTTCCTTTCTCAAAAGCTCACGCCCGATCGCGAAACTTTCTGCATCGTCAATTTCAAAGGCTTCAGTCACCAGCGACAAGTCCGCGATCTCAGGAATGAAATCTTCGCCGATCCCTTCGACCGCCCAACTGCCGGACTCCACCAACTTGCCGGTCTTAACGTACTCATAAAGCACGGAGCCGGTTGGATCGGCCAGGACCATCTCGATTCCGCGGCGCGGTTTGACTCGATTAAAAAAGCGGCCGAGACCGGTCAACGTTCCGCCTGAGCCAACGCCGCAGACGATTGCATCGACGTCGTGGCGCATTTGTTCCCAAATTTCGGGACCAGTTGTCCGCTCGTGCGCGAGCGGATTCGCCGGATTCCCGAACTGGTTCACGTAAAAGCCGCCCGGAATTTCTTCAGCCAATCGCGCGGCGACGTCCTGGTAATATTCAGGGTGGCCGCGCGTCACGTCCGAGCGTGTTAGTCGCACCTCCGCTCCGAGCGCGCGGACATGCGAAATTTTTTCCTGCGACATCTTGTCGGGAATGACAAGCACTACGCGATAACCTTTTGCCCCGGCCACGAGCGCGAGGCCCAGTCCCGTGTTTCCGGCGGTCGCTTCGATCACCGTCCCGCCGGGTTCAAGTTTCCCTTCCTCCTCCGCGGCCTCAATCATCGACAATGCGATCCGGTCTTTGATCGAGCCGGTTGGATTTTGATTTTCCAATTTCAAAAAGAGGTGACACGGGCCGGTGTCGAACTGCGTGATCTCAACCAGCGGCGTCTCACCGATGAGCGAAAGAATCGCCGGTGGCTTCTTCAAACTAACGGTTGGAGCGGTGGAAACCTCGATCATTCTTCGAGTTTGGGTTCGCCCTTATGCGACCATTCCGATCTGCTGTCTTCGAGAAATTGTTGCAGGACGGGAAAACGCACTTCGCCGTAGTTCAAAGCGTAGCGAAGGTCGCCTCCCTTATAGATCAAAGTCGTCGGAATCCAGGAAAGCGGCATGCCCGCGAACCCCTTGATCTTCCCGTCGCCGCGGCGCGGGCCGGGATCTGCGAGAATCGTCACGTTCGGTTGATCAGCGATCTGAAATTTGGAGAGCATCGATTTTCCATCGCCGCCGTCGTTCCAAACCGAAACGAAATAGAATTTCACCTGCGGATTGTCTTTTACCATTTTCAACCAGTCGCCGCTTTTGAGTTCGGCCTGACAATTGGAACACCACGGCGCCCAAAGGTGGACCACGCTTAACTCCGGCGACTTAATTGCCTCAACGACCTTTTGTTCAGCGGGCGATTCGGCATGCAGAGAATTGAGCGTAAAAAGCACCGCCAAAATGGACATCCGCAAGATCGACATGTTGTTCTAAATATGGAGAGAAACGCCGCACGCTCAACGCTGACTTGGAGTTGTGTTTCCACTGAAACCGGCGTAAGTGGAGCGGTCGGCCCAGAAATCAGGTAAATATGATGCCATCCACAAGCAGAAGAACATCGACAGAGGTCTTCGAGTGCGAAGCCTGTGGGACTCGGAAACGCCTTGATACAACCAAACGGCACTGGTGCGATGTCTGCACCCGTGGCACGCCAGTGGAAATGCGGCGCACGAGGGACAAGTGGAAAACCACGAGCAGAGTTCCGAGCAGCAATTAGGGAATCCACGCTAGTCCTCTTAACAGCGTCTCACCTCACGGATGAGCGTTTGACCAATCGCGCGAAAACACATACTGTGGCGCTCCGTTTTCCGATGCTTTAGCTGCACGGAAAAGATCGACGTTCGATGAGAACGTCGCTGTGCCGCAAGGAGGCCTTTTTAATTATGGTGCAAATGCAGGATGTGATGTCGAAGCCGATGCCGGATTTCCGGGAAGGCAGCATCGTCAAAGGACGTATTTTGGAAGTTCGCCCGCGCGAAGTGCTGGTCGACATCGGTTACAAATCGGAAGGCGTCATTCCGCTGGCGGAATTTGAGGACGTGGAAAATTTGGAAGTCGGGGATGAAGTCGACGTGCTGCTCGAGCGATTGGAGAACGACGAAGGCATGGTTGTGCTTTCCAAAGAGAAAGCGGCCTATCGGCAAAATTGGAACAAGATCGCGAACGTGTTTCAGGAAGACGGCCTGATCAAAGGCAAAGTCAAATCGGTCGTCAAAGGCGGATTGATGGTGAACATCGGGGTGGAAGCATTTCTGCCGGCATCGCAGATCGACATCGTGCCGCCGAAAGATTTGCAGCAGTTCGTCGGCAACACCTACGATTTCAAGATCGTCAAGATCAACGACGATCGGCGCAATGTTGTCCTCAGTCGGCGCGAGTTGATCGAGCAGGAGCGGAGCGAGAAGCGACAGAAATTCATGGACAGTGTGAATGTCGGCGACCGTGTGACGGGTACAGTGAAAAATCTCACTGACTTCGGCGCGTTCATCGATCTCGATGGCATGGACGGCTTGCTCCACATTACTGACATGACTTGGGGGCGGCTTGGGCACCCGAGCGAGCTAGTGAAAGTTGGACAACAACTTGAAGTCCAGGTCCTGGACATCAATAAAGAGAAAGAGCGCGTCTCGTTAGGCCTGAAGCAGACCCAGAAAAATCCGTGGGACCAAATTGAGGAGCGCTTCCCTGCCGGTCAAAAGGTCAAAGGCAAAATTACCAATCTCGTACCTTATGGCGCGTTCGTGGAATTGGAGGAAGGCGTCGAAGGTTTGATTCACGTCTCCGAACTTTCGTGGACGAAACGAATCATGCGGCCATCGGATATCTTAACGGTTGGCCAGGAAGTCGAAGCCGTCGTCCTCGGCGTTAACAAAGAGGAACAGAAAATTTCATTGGGCCTGCGCCAGCTCGAACCGAATCCGTGGGACGAAATCGAGAAGAAGTTCACTATTGGCAGCCGGGTGAAGGGAACGATCCGGAACATGACCGCTTACGGCGCGTTCGTGGAGCTGGATGAAGGAATCGACGGTATGATCCACGTTTCGGATTTGAGTTGGACCCGGAAAATCAATCACCCGAGCGAAGTCTTTAAGAAAGGCGACGAAGTCGAAGCCGAAGTCATCGATATCGACAAGACGAACCAGCGGATCAGTCTCGGCATCAAACAGCTGAGCGAAGATCCGTGGAAGAACATCGATCAGAAATACAAGATCGGCGATCTGGTGAAAGGCAACGTGACCAAGCTGGCCAGCTTCGGCGCATTCGTGCAATTGCAGGACGACATTGATGGGCTGGTCCACATCTCACAGTTAAGTGAAGACCACGTCGCGAAAGTGAAAGACGTGCTCAAGGTCGGCCAGGAAGTCGAAGCACGCGTGATCAAGGTCGACAAGGTCGAGCGCCGCATTGGGTTGTCGATCAAAGCGGCCAATTATTCCGAAGAACAATTGCGCAAGGAAGCGGAAACATTCGACACGCTTCGTCCGGGCGAAGATATGGTTGGATTGGAGAAAGCGTTCGCCGCCGCCGAGCAGGAAGAATATCGCCCCGGCGAAGCAAAGAAGGAGCCGAAGGCATCCAAGGAACCGAAAGAGGCCAAAGAGCCCAAGGAATCCAAGCGCGAGTCGAAAAAAGAGTCGAAGAAGAAGTAATTTCGTTGGACGGTTGCGGGCGGTTATGTCACGCAGCTTCAGTCGACATCAGCTTCGATTGTTAATTAGCGCAGTTTTGTTGTCCGTCCTCGCCGCTTGCGGTGGTCCTTCCCGCGAGATTGTCGGTAAATGGCGGACGTCGTCCGATCCGAA
>DATNKD010000011.1:0-6522 GCA_035603575.1 Chthoniobacterales bacterium | reverse complement strand
GCTGAAACTGCTACCGTTTTGGGATCCCCTCCGCGGCGATCCACGCTTCGAGAAAATCGTCGCCTCGCTCGCGCCAAAATGAATTTACCCCGGATTGCCGCTCCTGCGACGCGTACGCGTGCGCGCTCGTGGGATAGGTTGCGCGCTGCCAAACGTGACAATTCGCTTCCGCTAAGCTTTCGTTCCGCGTCGAGCTGATAGGCGAAACGGATGACGCCGAGTTGTTCTTTCGGGTCGAGCCGTCTTATCTCTTCAATGATCTGAGCAGCCGTCACATTCCAAGAGTAATACGCAAGCAGCCAACGATCAATCGGCACGCACGGCTAAACAATCTCCACCGGACATTTCGGAAGCGCCTGCATGAAGGAGCGTCCGTAAGGTTTGGTCACGATTCGATTATCTAAAATCACGACGATGCCGTGGTCGGTTTTGGTGCGGATCAAACGACCCACGCCTTGTCGAAGTTTCAAAATCGCTTCAGGCAATGAATATTCGGTGAACGCATCGCCGCCGCGTTCCTGAACGAGCTCAAGCTTGGCTTCGATCAGCGGCGTATCGGGAACCGCGAACGGTAATCGGGTGATGATCACGTTGGAGAGCGCTTCGCCCGGAACATCGACGCCGCCCCAAAAACTGTCGGTCCCGAACAGCACGCTGCGCGGCGTGGTCTTGAATTGTTCCAGAAGTTTCCCGCGCGGCGCGCCCCCACCTTGCACGAGAAGATTCATTTTGTTCTTCGCAAAAAACTTCTGCATTTCACCGGCCACTTGCTGCATGTCGCGGTAGCTGGTGAAAAGGACAAAGGCGCTTCCGTCGGTTTTTTCGACGAAGTGCGCGATCCAGCGCTCGAGCTCTTTCTGATAAGTGGCGTCGCGCGGGTCGGGCATTTTTTGGACGACGAAGATTTTCATCTGCTTCTGGAAATCGAACGGACTGCCGAGTTGCAGCGGTTCGGCTTCAGTCGCGCCGATGCGATCGCGGAAATAAGCGAGATCCGCGCGCCCAACCGCGAGCGTCGCACTGGTCATGACGCAGCAGCAATTGTCCCGGAAAATCATTCGCCGCAGCACCGGCGCGAGATCGATCGGCGACGCGTTGAGCGAGAGAAACTGTGCCGTTTTACCGGTGCGCTCGACCCAGTAAACATGTTGCGGCGCGCTTTGCTCGAGGAAAATGCTGATGCCGTCGCGCGCATCGCGAATCCGGCGGGCGAATTCCTGGAGCTCCGCTTTCAAAATCTCGTCATCGGCGCGTTTCACCACTTCGGCGATGCGCGCCTGGAGCGCGACCAGGCGGCCGGTGATCGTGTCCGGGACAAGATCGACATCGCGCACGCGAAACTCGCGGCCCTTGCGAAAATCGGATTTTGATTCGACCGCGTTGAAGAATTTCTCCAGATCGTCGATCAACTCGGCCGCGAGCCGGACACCGGCTGCGTCGCGCATGACAGTAAAGAGTCCTTTTCGCGTTCGCGCGTTGTAGAGCCGTTGGATGGTCGATCTTAATCCGTGTTGCGAAACACCGACCCCGATCTGCTTGGAGGCGACTTGTTCGACAGTGTGCGCTTCGTCGAAAATGATGAAGTCGTTTGGAAAAAGAAAACCGCTCTCGCGTTCCTCCTGTTCGGCCGGGCTGCCGAGCAACATGAAGAGCAAGGTGTGATTGAGCACAATCAGGTCGGCCGCGAGCAAACGTTTCCGGGCCTGCTGATAAAAACAGCGCGGATTCTGGCCGCAGGTTTTTTGGGTGCAGATATGCGCTTCGCTGCAGACCTGCGCCCAAACCTTCGGATCGGGCTCAATCGACAAATCGCTCAGCGAACCGTCCCGGGTCGTGCTCGCCCATTCCGCGATCCGGTTGAGTTCGTTTTCTTCGGGTCCGGTAAACAGTTCCTTTGAACTTTGCAATGCCCGCTCGAGCCGGCGCGGGCAAAGATAATTTTGCCGGCCTTTCATCAGCGCCGCCTCAAACTCGACCGGCAACGTTTTTTTCAGGATCGGAATGTCTTTGTGGAGAAGTTGTTCCTGAAGATTGATGGTGTGGGTCGAAATGATCGCTTTTTTGTGCCGTTCGAGCGCGAACAAGATCGACGGAACGAGATAAGCCAGCGACTTGCCGACGCCGGTGCCGGCCTCGACCACCAGATGTCGATCTTCCTCCAGCGCCCGCGCCACTGCTACTGCCATTTCCTGTTGTTGCGGGCGGAATTCGAAATTTTTTGCCTTTGAGAGCAGCCCGTCTTCCGAAAAGATCGTCCGAACTCGTTCGACAAATTCGGTTCCGAGGGAATCTTTCAGCGCGATCATCGAAATTTGATTTAATCTACTCCGTGAGACTGCTCGACCGCTACGTCATTCGCAATTTTTTGCAGGCCTATATTTACTGCATCGCCGGCTTTCTCTCCATCTGGCTGATCTTCGACGTCAGCGACAACATCTCGACTTTTATCGACGAACATTTCGGGTTTGCGCTGATGGTTCGCTACTACGCGACCCAAGTGCCGCAGGTTTTTATCATTCTGTTGCCGGTCTCGCTGTTGCTTGCCCTGCTCTTTTCACTCGGCCGAATGTCGCGCTCAAACGAAATTGTCTCAATGCTGACGGCCGGGGTAAGCATTCCGCGCGTGCTCTCGCCGTTGATCGGCATCGGTCTGCTCACGGTCGCCGCCAGTTTTGCGCTCAACTACTCGCTTGCGCCACATGCCGAGATGGCCAAGAAAAATTTCATAGCGACCGCGCGTTCGCACCAATTCAATGTCCAGGGCCAGATCTTTCGCAATCGCACGGACGATCGCACCTGGTTTATCCAAACTTTTCGTCCCGGGCACGATGTTTTCAATAACGTGCAAGTGTTGCAACAAGACGAGCACGATAACATCGTTGCAAATTATCTCACTCCACGCGCGACTTATCATCCCGATACAAAAACGTGGGAGCTCGACCAGGTAAAAGTGGTCCACTACGACGATGCCGGAAACATCACCGACGAGAAAATGTATCCGTCACTCACGATCGAGCATTGGAGCGAAACGCCGTTTCGCCTCGGCAGCGCCAATGTCCGCGCCGAATATCTCAGCTTCCCCGAGCTGCGCCAGTATCTTCATTTCAATTCCGATTTTCCGGTGACATTGCTCGCGCCATTCCGCACCCATCTACAATATCGCCTTGCCCTTCCCTGGACGTGTTTGGTCGTGGTCTGCATTGCGGCGCCGCTTGGCATCGGGTATTCACGCCGCGGAGTTCTCGCGAGCGTGGCGAGCGCGGTCATTCTCGTTTTCTCAATGAATTTCCTCACTCATCTTTTTCTCGCGCTGGGCGAAGGCGACCGGATTTCGCCGTTGGTTGCCGCCTGGACGCCGAATCTTATTTTCGCGGTGATCGGTCTTTACCTGCTTTACCTGCGCGCGACCAATCGCGAAGGGCTGCGCTTTCAACTGGCCGGTGCGCGGCGTATATTCGCCCGATGAATCCGTTGCCAAACGACTGGGCAATCAAGCACCGCGCCGACGCGTGTGCCGCGACCCAACGGCCATTCGAACCGGGGGAATATTTTTACACCTTGCTCTTTCGCGATGCGGATGGTTTTCGCCGGGAAGATTTGAGTGAGGAAGCTTGGAAAAACCGGAATGAAAACATGCAGCCGTTTTCATTTTGGAAAACGCGCTACGAGCCCCTGCCGGAGTCTGCACCCGAAACACTGGCAAAAGAAAATGCTGAGCAGCTTTTTCGACGCCTGATTGCGTCGGAAAATCCGCCGGCCAATGCCTGCTACGTGCTGGCGGCCATGCTCGAGCGGAAACGGGTCCTCAAACAAATCAAAACCGAAAATGCCGAGAAGGGTCGCATCTTAATATATGAGCACGGCGCGACCGGAGACGCGTTCATCGTGCCGGACCCCGGTTTGCGTCTCGACGAGCTCGAGAACGTGCAAAACGAAGTCGCGCAACTGCTCCGCAGCGCCGCCTAAAATCACCCTCACCTTCCTCCTCTCCCGAGCAAGGGAGAGGAAAATCTCAAGCGGATGCGACATCGCCAATTTTGTGAGAAAATAGAGGCTACCAAAATGAGTCTGCCTTGGTTTCAAGACCGTTTTCCGCTTTATCTCGCGCCGATGGCGGGCGTGTCGGACAAGATTTTTCGCCAGCTCTGCAAAGAATACGGCGCGGACGTTCTCACCACCGAGTTTGTTTCGGCGGAAGGAATTTTTCGCCGGAACGGGCGCACTCGCGAATATCTCGACTTCGACGAGATCGAACGCCCAATCGGCGTTCAACTTTTCGGCGCTAATGCGGAGCACATGGCAGAAGCGGCCAGGCAAGTTGTCGATTGGGTGCAACCGGACTTCGTCGATCTAAACTTTGGCTGCCCCGTTAACAAAGTGGTCTGCAAAAATGGCGGCTCGGCGCTCTTAAAAGATTGTCCGACGCTCGCCAATGTCGCGGCTGCAGTCGTGCAGGCGATTGCTCCGTTACCAACCACCGCGAAAATCCGGATCGGTTGGGACGCAGACTCGGTGAACGCACTTCGGGTCGCGAAAATTCTGGCAGACGCTGGAATTGCGGCGCTGACCGTGCACGGTCGAACGCGCGCCCAAGGTTATTCCGGCGCGGCCGATTGGAACGTGATCGGCGAAGTTGCGGCCGCAGTTTCAATTCCGGTAATCGGCAACGGCGATCTGGGGAGCGCGAACGATGTCGCCAAGCGCCGGGCCGAAACTGGAATCGCCGGTGCGATGATCGGTCGCGCGGCGATGAGCGCGCCGTGGATTTTTCGCGAAACGAAAGCGTACCTCGCCGACGGTGAAATTATCGATCCACCAACTTTAAGCGAGCGCTGGAAATTAATTTTGCGGCATTGCGAACTGATCGTGCGCGAATGGGGCGCGGAGGAACCCGCCATCCGATCGATGCGGGCCCGGCTGATGGCTTATTCGAAATCGATGCCGGAGGCGAAACGGTTACGGGAAAAATTCTCGCAGGTCTCGACCCTTCCTGAAGTTGAGGCGATCGCAGAACAGAATGTTTCGACAGGATTTACAGAATTAGCAGAATGCCCGAAATTGGAGCCGATCCCAACTTGACCGTTTAAAACGGTCAAGTTTTACCAAGCTTTCTTATTTTTTCACTTCAGAATTGATTGATGAGTACTGAAACAGCGACTCCTAATTACAAGATCGGCAACGAGCGCCTGATCAAGGTTACCGACAAGGCAGCGAACAAACTCGCGTCGTTGCTCGAACAAAAAGGAAATCCAAACGGCGCCTTGCGCCTGGCTGTGGTCGGCGGCGGCTGCTCCGGCTTGCAATACGCGATGGATTTGGTCGATGGACCAAAAGAGCGCGACATTCTCGTCCCGACCTCGAGCGTTCGGATCGTGGTCGATCCGAAAAGCGCGCTCTTTGTTAGCGGCTCAGTCCTCGATTACAGCGAGGACCTGCAAAAAGGCGGATTCAAAGTCACCAATCCGAACGCGGTCGCGCACTGTTCGTGCGGCGAAAGCTTCGCGGTGTGACTTCTCGTCCGCCTTTTTAATTTTCCTTTAGCGTTCGCTTACGGGGTCGCAGTAGGCGAAGCAGTAGGAGAAGCTGATTCTTCAGCCCCGGCCTTCTTCTTCGCGGACTTCTTCGGCGAAGCCGATGCAGACGGCGACGCTTCGGTCGACGCGGATGTCGACGTCTTCTTCGCGGTCGTCGTCTTCTTACCGGTGGTCGACGCTGCGTGGTGGGTCGTCGTTGCGCCCGTGGACATTGTCTCTTCTTTCTTCTGTGTCTGACAGCCAAAGAAGGCGGCGATTGTCAGCGCGGTGATCAAAGACAAAACAGGTGTTTTCATAGGATTGGTTAAGCTTAACAAACATCGAGAATGTCGATCCGCACGGGATAGGGCAAGCACTAAAATCGCCGGTTTTGTCCTTTCAAATTTGTAATTTCTCCTTTGTAATTCGCCCATGAGCACTCGCATCTTTTTGGCAGGCATTCTTGGCGGTATCGTCATGTTTATCTGGAACTTCGTCGCGCACGATCTGCTGCCGCTGGGCGAGATGGGCGTGCGCCTGATCCCGAATGAAGACGCGGTCACCAGCGTCCTCCAAACGAATCTCGGTGACACCAGCGGGTTCTACGTTTTCCCCAGCGGAGGACTCACTCCCGGGGCGAGCAGAGAGCAAAAAGAAGCCGCGATGAAAAGGGCCGAAGAACAAATGGCCGCGGGCGCGGGCGGCGTGCTCATTTATCGTCCGAAACGCATATTCAACTTTCCCAAGCGGCTCGGAATTGAATTCGCAACCGAGATGATCGAATCACTCCTCGCCGTTTTCCTTCTCGCGCAAACGCGGATTACGAGCTTTGGCGGCAAAGTTGGTTTTCATTTTGACGGCCGGGATTCTCGCCGCCATTGCCACTAATGTTCCTTACGCCAACTGGTACGGTTTCCCGAAAACATTCACGCTTGCCCAAATGATAATGATGTTCGTCAGCTTCCTTTTGCTCGGCATCGTGGCGGCATTAATCCTCCCCAAGCGAACG
>DATNKD010000010.1:0-17261 GCA_035603575.1 Chthoniobacterales bacterium | reverse complement strand
GCCAATCGTCCCGGCCGGCGACGCCGTTGGCCGGACGGGCGAGAGGTGAATTGTCGCCTGTTTGGCCGCCATTATATTGGTAACGTAGACGAACATCGCCGTAGAGCTCGATTTCGGTGATCGGCGAGGAAAGTTTCCATTTACCGCCGGACGTTGTCGCGGTTTCTTTTGTCAGCTCAGCCCGGACCTCTTCCGCTTCCTGATCTGTGATTAGTTTTTTGCGCACCATCAGGTCGAGCAATGCGCCGGCATCTTGCGCAAACATCGACATCGGAGGGACGAGGAAACTTAAGATTACCGCGATTAAAACGAACTTTTTGGTCAACATTTTTTCTCCTTTTGTGGCGGCATTTGCCGCGGGGTTGGATCGCGAGTTGAGCGCCATTCGCCCCCGCTCTCCTCGCGACGGCGACAAACTAGAAAGCGATTGTTACTTCCAGATGACGGCGAAGTAACAATTGCGTAAACTCGCGAGCACGAAGCGTGATCGTGTGGGCCGCTTGCTTCAGCGAGCCGGGACAGAGCAGATTATTCTACCGCGGCAAATTTTGTCTTAGAACATCACCTGCAAGCGCAGAATGACTTCATCGAACTCGTCGTTGCCAAACTGAGGGTGCGCCGCGCGGAAATCCGACCAGGTGTGCACGTAGTTTGCCATCAGCTTGATCGCATCGCCGTGGATGTAGTAGTTCAGGCCGCCGGTGATGGAGCGGATACCGTCGTTAGCAACTTGGTCGGGGCTCAGCTCTTCCCATTTAACTACCGCTTGCAGTTTTTTCGGGATGATGAAAAAGGCGCCCTGTATATACCATCCGCTCGGATCGAAGTTGACGAAGGTGGGCGCGACACCGGCGACGGTGCGACCATCGACATCCTCTGAGAAATATTCGGCAATCAGATCAAAGGGACCGATGTTCAACCAGGCGTCCAGACTCCAGACGGTGCGCTCGTCGGCCGATGGGAGGACAAACGGCGTCAATGAACCGTCGGCGTTTACCTTGAGGTTGAGCGCTTGCGAAATGTTCGTGCCGGCGTCGTCGCGACTGTTGAGAATATCGCCACCGAGTTTCAAGCTGGCATCCTGGTTGAGCAGTTTACCCTGCCACGGCAGAAGCTCCAGCCGCCCGACATACATGAAGTTGTTGTTATCGTTAGTGATGGTGTTACGGCCATTGCCGTTGAAGATGCCGGCATAATAAGTCAGCAGATCCTTTTCCTGCGGCCATAAGTTCGTGAGTGGTTTGCCCCAGACTTGCAGGCCGATTTGCCGTTCCGGCGTGAGTGCGCCAGTGGGAAGACTGCGCTCGATGGTGAAGAGTTTCGGGTCAGGCGTGATTTGCTCCAAACCAAACGGCGCTTTCCACTGGCCCACTTTGATGTTCGCTTCGGGAAATTGGTGCCAGTTTACGAAAATGTCGGTCGCAGAAAATCCGGTGCGTCCAGTTGAAAGACCGTCGCCCTGTTGAAAGTCGCCTTCGACTTTGAAGTCGAAGTTCTCGGCAAAGTCGCCGGTTAAATTGATACGCGCGCGGCGCAAACGAAATCGGTCCTTAACCTGATTAGGCCCATCGGGGAGGCGGCCCTCGAAGGCCGAAACAGCGCCATCCTCGAAATTCATCTGGATGTATCCGCCCAGCGTCAGCTTATACTCCGGCCCGCCCGGCATAACGTAGACCGGCTTTTTTTTTTCTTCGGCGGCGACCGTTTTTTCCACGTACGTTTTCCCGTCGGAAGTGACTTTCGGCTTTCTGTTCCCGTTGGCATCATACTCGGGCGCAAACGCCGTCTGTCTTTTTAAACTGCGAACTTCCTGTTCCAGCTCGGCGTTGCGTTTCTGTAATTGCTCTACCGCCCGTTCGAGTTTCTCAAGTCGTTCCGATTCGCTGGATGTCTGTGCTGCAAGCGGCTGAATCATTAGCAACACGAGGGAAACGGCGACAATGGGTGTGAATTTCCTTACGCACATAGGCTTCTCCTTATTGAGCTGGCCCGATTGTGTGAACAAACGATGGCAAAGGCAACGATGGCGTGAACTCGCGCGTGCGGAAGCCGCGCCAGCATCATTGTAGCCGGGATCGCTGATAGCGACGCGCGAAGGAAAAGTTACGGTTTCGTTTTCAGCGGGGCCGAGGAGACGCGGACGGCGCGATCGGCGGCGCCGTTGTTGCTGAAGCGCTCGGGGCCGCGCTGGCGGCCGGCAAAACGGGAGCGCCGGGAGCCGGAACTGCTGGCGCATTTGAATTAACCGGCGACACCGACGCCGAAGGTTGCGCTGCGGTTTGCTGTTTTAGCAATTCGCGGCGCAGTCCGGTGTCGCGACTCGTCTTGTGCGAGTACAAGACTGACAAAGTGAATGTGAGCGTGAAGAAGATCCCCGCCAGCCAGGCGGTGAACTTGACCAGGACGTTGGTCGTTTGCGCGCCGAAAATGTTTTCGGTCACGCCGCCGCCAAATGCCGCGCCCAGTCCTTCGCTCTTTGGCCGCTGCATCAAAATGACCAGCAACATCAGGAGCGCGACCAGGACGTAAATCGCGAGCAGGAAATTAATCAGGATTTGCATCGGGGACGGGGAATATGGCTGAAGCCGACCTGGAAGCAAACGCCGAACGCTCAACGTCAAACACCGAACATCGAATCCAGACTCTGAATTTCTCTCATTGGCCGCTAAGCGTTGGGCGTTTTCTTGATCGCATTCCAGATCGCATCCAGCTCCGCAAGACCTACATCGCCCAGTCGCTTGCCACGTCGGCGCACTTCGTCCTCCAGTAAATTAAATCTGCGGACGAATTTGTTCGCGGAGGATTGCAGCGCCGTCTCGGCGTCGAGCTTGCATTTGCGCGCCAGATTAACGACCGCAAAAAGCAAATCGCCAATCTCATCCTCAATTGATTTTTGATCCTTGTTCGTAATCGCGCCTTTTAGCTCGCCAAGTTCTTCCTCAACTTTCGCAATGACGTCGCGCAGGTCAGTCCAATCGAAATTGACGCGAGCGACTTTTCCTTGCGCTTTTTGCGCGCGCATCAGAGCGGGCAGTGCTACCGGGAGGCTGGCCAAATAATGTTGGTCGGTTTTCGTTTCTTCACGCTTGATCGCTTCCCACTGTTTCAAAACTGCGCCGGCGTCGCGCGCATCGCTCTCGCCGAAAACGTGTGGATGTCGCCGGATCAGTTTTTCGGTGATCTCCGCAATGACGTTGTCGATGTTAAATCGGTCGGCTTCGCGCGCGATCTCGGCGTGCATGACCACGAGAAGCAAAAGATCGCCGAGTTCTTCGCGGAAATGCGCTTTGTTCTTGGAGCGGGCAGCTTCTGCAACTTCGTAAGCTTCCTCGATCGTGGCCGGCAGGAGCGATTCGTGCGTTTGCTCCCGATCCCACGGACAGCCGCCAGGCGCACGCAACTTGGCGACGATGTCGCACAAACGGTTGAAGGATGAGGGTTGAGTGTTGAGGGATTCGGAGGATTCCGCCATCGCGGTTCTCTCAACCATCAGCTCCCATCTCTCAACTTGTTTTAGATCCGCCAGAGCGAGCGGTGCGTCCCGAACTCCGAAATTTCGCCGGAAGATTTTTTGCTGACGTAAATGGTGATGGTGATGACGCTGGCAAAAGTGCCGACCAGCACAAACGCGACCAGCCAGGATGGAATATGGCCGACTCGCAACGCGCGATAGAAATCAGGCACGCCTTCCATTGCGCGCGGCGCGTGCAGAAAGATTTTAGTGATCCACGCCACCAAAATCAGAATGAAAATGAATACGTAATTGCGTTTCAACCGGCGGCCGATCGCTTCCAGCTTGCTGATTTTGAAACAGGGCAGAATGAGATCTTCGCAGACCAGTTTTTTCCATTCGCCCTGCAAGAGATCGCGATTTTCCATGACCATCGGCACCAGAAAATGCGCTTCCAGCATCCGGATACGGGCGCGGAATGCATCGTAGAACCGATAGCGTCGCGCTTCGATCCAGAGCATGACCCAGACGATGGCGAGATTAAAAAAGAAAATGATGTGCGGCACGGCCGCGTTGGAGAACGCGATGGTGATAATAGCGGTACTGCTGGTGATGGCCCAGTTGGTCGTGATGTCGAGCCGTTGCCGCCAGACCATGATCCGCCCCATTTCGCCGCGATAAAAATGCGACATCGCATTGACGTAACCGGGGTCGTAAATGCTCCGTTGGAGCGAAACGGTCGTCTCCTCACTTACAGCTGGTCCGCTATTTTCGGTTGCCACGGCTGATCAATTAACTGGATAACTGAAGCAGAATCCAACAATTCCTCATGTCCATCGCCCTGGCCGATCTGATCGATCCAAAACAAATCGCGTTTAATCTTCACGTCAAAACCCAAACCGAAGCGATGCGCGAGATCGTCGATCTGCTCGTCCGTCATGGTAAGATCGACAATGCGGAGAAATTCCTGGAACAACTGCAGGCGCGCGAACGCACAAGTTCCACCTTTGCGGCCGACGGCGTCGCGTTTCCGCACACCCGCACGAAGTTAGTCGACGAAATTGTCGTAGGCGTCGGCCGGAGCGAAGCCGGAATTCCATGGACCGGCAAAGACGAACTGGCGCACCTGATCTTTCTAATCGCCGTGCCGGAAAGGTTAATCAGCGATTACCTCGTAGTGGTTGGGGCGATTGCCCGCATCACCAAGGATCGACCGCTCCGGACTTTACTGCTTCACGCCGAGAGCGTGGATGAATTTATCGGAACGCTTTTAAGCGCGCCCTCAATCTGATTTTTTCAAAAGTCGGTTCCGCGCGCGGTCGAGAATTTTCCTCTCGCTTTCGGTTAAACTGCCGATTCCGGATTTGGAGATTTTGTCCAGGATCGGATCGACCGACGCATAAACATCGTCCGGCTCGACCACCCGGCGCGGGGCCGGTTTTTGGACGATGTGCAACTTCGGTTTCGGCCGCAACCGCGCTTTCAAATTATTCAGCCAAGCCAGCTCCGGCCCGGCGCCGCGCAACTCGACAAAGAGAAACGCGATCGCCGCTGAAAGCCAAACTACCGCCAGCTCTGGCCAACGATGATAGGCAAGCGATTCCAACGTGAATATGCCAACGAAGACGATTGCGGCCCATTTCGCCAGAATCCGAAACATCAGCTCAACCCGCGGGTAGATTGCGGCGAAGGCCACAAAAACTCCCAAATGGAGATAAGTCGACCCCACCAAGCTGGTCGGTTGATAAAATCCCCAACCGGTGAGAAGCGCGCTCGGTCCGAGGAGAAGCGCGAGATAAAGAGTGATGAAAGCCTTGCGTCCGACGAAGCGTTCTACCTCACGCCCAAAAATAAAGAGCATGTACATCTCGATTGCGAACCAGAGAACGCTCGAAGGCGGATGGACGAAGGCGTAGGTAAACAGTTGGTGCCAGGCGAAGCCGTAGCGCACGGCGGCACTATCAAACCCGAGCCAGTTAAAAACCGCGCCGCCGCCCAGCGCCATCAGAAAACATCCGGCCACCAATGTGAAAACGTGCGTTCCGACGAGAATTGTGGTGACATCGACCGGGTAGCGTCCCATCCACGTCACCGGTCGGTAATCATCGGAGGTAGTGACTCCGAACATGCTTCAATAGACAGCCGCCGTTTTATCCACGCAAGCGAGCGTTCGCGCCGACTGAGAAAATTCTTGGAGAACCGCGGGAACCGGAAGAAATTTGTCTTCCGCTCAATTAGATCAGGATCGACATCTATTAATGAAAAACATTGCGCCCGCCATTTCGCCGCCGGCTGGAATCGGTGACAACAAACCGGTGAACCAAGCCGTGCTCGACTGGGTGCACGAGGTCGAGCTCCTCGCCAAACCGGAAAATGTCTTCTGGTGCGATGGTTCGGAGCGCGAACATCACTTCCTGCTCGATCAAGCGATGAAGCAAGGCGTCCTGATCAAGCTCAACGAGAAAAAAGTTCCGCGCTCGTATTTGCATCGGTCCAATCCAAACGACGTCGCGCGAGTCGAACAATTCACCTTCATCTGCACACCGACGAAAGAAGAAGCCGGCCCGACCAATAACTGGAGCGAACCGGCCGAGACTTATTCCAAACTTCACGGCTTGCTCAAAGCCGCAATGCAGGGCCGAACCATGTTCGTCGTGCCTTACATTATGGGCCCGCCCGATTCGCCTCTGACGAAGGTCGGGTTCGAAATCACCGATTCAATTTATGTCGTGCTGAGCATGCGAATCATGACGCGCATGGGCCTGATCGCGGTCAAACGTCTCGGCGACGATCCGGCGGCCGAATGGAACCGCGGGGTGCATTCATTATTAGATGTCGATCCTGCGCGCCGCTTCATCTGCCACTTTCCGCAGGACAACACGATTATCTCGGTCGGTTCCGGTTACGGCGGAAATGTGTTGTTGAGCAAAAAATGCCTCGCCCTCCGGATCGGTTCCTATCTTGCGCGGAAACAGGGCTGGATGGCTGAGCACATGTTAATCCTCGGCGTCGAATCGCCGGAAGATAAAAAACATTATGTGGCGGCGGCGTTCCCGAGCGCGTGCGGCAAAACAAATTTCGCCATGCTGATTCCGCCGAAACACTTCGCCGGCTGGAAAGTCACCACTGTTGGCGATGACATCGCCTGGATGCAAATCTGCGACGGCCGCCTATTCGCGGTCAATCCCGAGAACGGCTACTTCGGCGTCGTTCCTGGAACGAATTACAGATCGAATCCGAACGCGATGAAGTCGATCGCGCACGATTCGCTTTACACAAACGTCGCGCTGACTGACGACGGCGACGTTTGGTGGGAAGGCAAAGATGGTCCGCCGCCAAAGCACGCCATCGATTGGCGCGGCAACGATTGGACGCCCGATTCAAAAGAAAAAGCCGCACATCCGAACAGTCGGTTCACCGCGCCGGTGCGGAATAATCCTGTTCTCGATCCCGATTTTAAAAAAGGCGACGGCGTTCCGATCAGCGCAATCATTTTCGGCGGACGCCGCAGCAACACCATGCCGCTCCTCTTTCAATCGTTTGATTGGAAGCACGGCGTTTACCTCGGCGCGACCATGGCTTCGGAAACAACTGCGGCCGCGACCGGCGCCGTCGGGCAGGTCCGGCGCGATCCGATGGCGATGCTACCGTTTTGTGGCTACAACATTGGCGATTATTTCCGGCACTGGCTCGCAATTGGAAAGCGCCTGACGAAGCCGCCGCTGATTTTCAACGTGAATTGGTTCCGGAAAGGCGAAGACGGGAAATTCCTCTGGCCTGGTTTCGGCGACAATATGCGCGTGCTGAAATGGATCATCGATCGCTGTGAAGGCAGTGACGGCGCTCTCAAATCGCCGATCGGCTGGCTACCCGGACTACACGATCTCGATCTGGCCGAGCTCGAGATCGATCACAAGTGCGTCGACGAATTGCTCGAGATCGATCACGAGGAGTGGAAAAAAGAACTCGCCGAGCACAAAAAGTTTTTCGATTCACTCGGCGGCGTCGTGCCGGACGAGCTGATGAAGCAGCGCGAAAAAGTCGCCGCCCGTTTCAAAGAGTAGAGTCAATCATCCCGAGCAGAGCGAGGGATCTCACAATGGGTGATTGATCACGCAATCGCGGAATTGAGTGACGCCGTCAGCTCGTGGGAGATCCCTCATATTCGTTCGGGATGACACGCGCTTTTCGTGTGTGAGATTTGCCAATCGCGCGCTGTGCTCGGATAATCTCCAGTGGGTTCGAAGGTTGTTCAAAAAAAATCCCTGACCGCGGTCGTCGCGGCGACCTGCATTGAGATCCGCGGGGCCCGCCAGAACAATCTCAAAGGCGTAGATGTCGATCTTCCGCTGGGGAAATTGACCGTCGTAACCGGGCCGAGCGGCAGTGGCAAATCAAGCCTCGCCTTCGAAACGATCTACGCCGAAGGCCAGCGCCGTTACGTCGAGACGTTCAGTCCTTACATGCGGCAATTCCTCGACCGGATGGACAAACCGCGCGTGGACGACATCCGCGGGATTCCGCCGGCGATTGCAATCGAACAAGCCAATCCGGTCAAATCGTCGCGCTCAACCGTCGGGACGATGACTGAGATCAATGATTATTTGAAATTACTCTGGCCGCGTATCGCCAAAGCCTTCTGTCCAAGCTGCGGTCGTGAGATTCGGCCAGAAACCGCGAAGTCGATCGCGGATGAAGTCTTGCGTGACTGCGCCGGCAAAAATGTTCTGATCACGTTTTGGGTATCGGTTCCTGCGAAAACCGAACCGCGAATGTTTTTCGAATTCCTTCAGCAGCAAGGTTATCTTCGCGTTTGGATCGACGACGAAGTCGTGCGCGTAGATGTCGATCCAAAAAAGATCAAACGGCTCGGCGCGCGCGTCCAAGTCATTCAAGACCGCATCGCGATGACTCAAGAGAATCGCGCGCGCTTGATCGAAGCGCTTGAGACTGCGCTTCGCTTCGGCAAGGGCAAAGTCAACATTGTCGATCCTGAAGCAAAGGCCGAGCATCCTTTCTCCACAGGCTGGCATTGCGCGCACTGCGACCTCGATATTCGTCCGCCGACTCCCGGTCTTTTTACTTTCAACAATCCGCTCGGGGCCTGCCCGGCATGTCGCGGGTTTGGGCGCACGATTACTATCGATCTGAACAAAGCGATTCCGGACCGCTCATTGTCGATCAAACAAGGCGTCGTGCGCGTGTTTCGCGGTCAAGAGTTCGGTGAATCGCAAAAAGATTTGCTCCGGGCCTGTGCCCGCGAAGAGATCGACATCAATCTGCCGTTCGAAGAACTGCCGAAGGCCGATCAGGATTTCGTCATCAACGGCGAGAAACGCAGCGGCGAATATACCGATGACGATTATGAAAACGATCGCTGGTACGGCGTCCGGGGATTTTTTCGCTGGCTCGAATCGCAAGTTTACAAAATGCACATGCGGGTGCTGCTCAGCCGCTACCGCGCTTACACGACTTGTCCGAGTTGCGGCGGCGGACGATTTCAGCCCGAAACGCTGAATTATAAAATCGTTGTCGGGAAAAAATCGTTGAGCCTGCCGGATTTCGCGGCGCTTTCCATTTCCAATGCGCGCGATTTGCTGGCGAAGATCGACATCGCACCCGGCGATTCGACCGCGCACATGCTGCGCGACGAAATTTGCGCGCGACTGAATTATTTGTGTGAAGTCGGCGTTGGTTATCTGACGCTCGATCGTTCGACGCGCACCTTAAGTGGCGGCGAGGTGCAACGCGTAAACCTGACGACCTGTCTCGGTGCGTCGCTCGTGAACACGCTCTTTGTCATGGATGAGCCGAGCATCGGTTTGCATCCGCGCGATATCGGCCGGCTTGTCCGCGTGATGCACAATTTGCGCGATCGCGGCAACACGCTCCTCGTGGTCGAGCACGAAGAGCAAATTATTCGCGCGGCCGATAATTTGATCGACATCGGCCCGGGTCGCGGCGAGCGCGGCGGCGAATTGGTTTTCAACGGCGCGCTCGATCAGCTTTTGTTTCACAAAAACTCACTCACCGCCGATTACCTGGGCGGCCGCAAATCGATCCCGGTCCCGAAATCACGGCGAAGATCGACATCGTCGATCAAGATTACCGGCGCGCGCGAGCACAACCTTAAGAATATCGATGTTGATGTTCCACTCGGGGTCTTCACATGCGTGAGCGGCGTCTCCGGCTCCGGCAAATCGACGCTGATTCACGACGTGCTTTATCGGAACCTGCTGATCGCTAAAGGCCAATCGACCGATCAGGAAGCGGGCGCGTGCAAATCGGTCACCGGCGCCCATCGGATCGGCGAAGTCGTGATGGTTGATCAATCACCGCTCGCGCGCACTCCGCGATCAACGCCGATTCTTTATCTCGGGCTTTACGATCGCGTTCGCGAATTGTTCGCTGGGCAGCCGGAAGCGATGTCGCAGGGGCTGACCGCGAGCGCGTTTTCGTTCAATTCCGGCAGCGGTCGCTGCGAACGCTGCTCGGGCACGGGGTTCGAAAAGATCGAAATGCAATTTCTGAGCGATCTATACGTCCGCTGCGCGGAATGTGAAGGCAAACGATTCCAGCCGCATGTGCTGAAGATTAAACTGCACGACAAATCGATCCACGATCTGCTCGAAATGACCGTGAGCCAAGCGATTCAATTTTTCGCCCAGATCGCTGAACGCAAGACTCTCTCGGAACCGCTCGATGTTCTGGATGAGGTCGGTCTCGGTTATTTGCGGCTCGGCCAGCCGTTGAACACGCTTTCCGGCGGTGAGTCGCAGCGTTTGAAACTGGTCAGGCACCTGGCCGAAACCGGAAAGAACGGCGAAGATGACGAACGCAATAATCTTTTCATTTTCGACGAACCGACGACCGGTTTGCATTTCGACGACGTCGCGATGCTTTTGCACGTCTTTCAACGACTGGTCAATCGTGGCCACTCGATCATCGTGATCGAGCACAATCTCGAAGTGATTAAGTCCGCCGACTGGATTGTCGATCTTGGACCCGAAGCAGGAGATGACGGCGGTGAAGTCGTCGGCGCTGGCACTCCGGAGCAGATTGCGAAGATCGAAAATTCGCACACTGGCCGATTCTTGCGAAACGTACTCTCGAGAACGCGAGCGCCATCGCGCACTTCGTCACAGCGACTGGTTTATGGCAACGGTGACGAGGAGGAACTCGCGCGAGCAGCAGAAACACCTCCGCGTTTCGGAATTAACGGCAGCGATGGCGCGATCGACATTCATGGCGCACGCGAGCACAACCTGAAAAACATCGACGTCAAAATTCCGCGCGATCAGATGGTTGTGATCACGGGATTGAGCGGTTCGGGAAAATCGACGCTCGCATTCGACATTCTATTCGCCGAAGGACAGCGACGATTTCTCGACAGTATGTCGCCTTACGCTCGGCAATTTGTCGACCAGCTGGAAAAGCCGGATGTCGATCTTGTCACCGGGTTGCCGCCAAGTGTCGCGATCGAGCAACGCGTCACCCGCGGCGGCGGCAAATCCACCGTCGCGACCGTGACCGAGGTTTATCATTTTCTACGACTGCTCTTTGCCAAAACCGGAACCCAATTTTGCCCGGGTTGTGATTTGCCGGTCGAAAAGCAAAGTCTGGCCGCGATCGTGAAACAGATCGAGACGGCGGCGAAACGCGGTGCGCTCAAAGTACTCGCGCCGATCGTCAAAGCGCGAAAAGGATTTCACACTGACGTCGCGCGCTGGGCCGAACGCCAGGGCTTTGACACGTTGTATGTCGATGGCGCGCTCATCCCGATCGGGCAATTTCGAAGACTCGAGCGTTTCAAAGAACACTCGATCGCGGTCGTGGTTGGCATGATCGATGCGAAACGGATCGCGAAAGCGCGGAACCTGGCGCAGCGCGCGCTCGACATCGGACGCGGCACGGCGCATCTCCTCGATTCGAAAAATCGGCTCACCGTTATGAGCACGGAGATGAGCTGCCCGAACTGCGGTCGCGCGTTTGAAGAACTGGATCCACGATTGTTCTCATTCAATTCGCCACACGGCGCATGCGAAGAATGCGGCGGGTTCGGCGAAATCTGGGACCAGGAATTTCAGACCGGCGCAGATGACAACAGCGACTCCGTTTTGGAAAACGAGTTGGCGGCAGAGCGCGAATCAGAATGGATCGATGCAACCGAAGCGCATGAATGTCCGAGCTGTCACGGCTCGCGTTTAAATGCGATCGCGCGACATGTCCGCGTGCAAGGCCAGACCATCGATCAGGTCACGAACCTGTCGGCGAGTGAAGCCGCCCGCAAGATCGACAAGCTGAAATTTCACGGCACCCACCAAACCATCTCCGCCGATCTGATTCCGGAAATCCGGCAGCGGCTGCGCTTCATGGAAAATGTCGGGCTCGGTTACCTGGCTCTCGGGCGCTCTGCGAAGACATTGAGCGGCGGCGAGTCGCAGCGGATCCGATTGGCGGCCCAGCTCGGCTCGAATTTGCGCGGCGTCCTCTACGTTTTGGACGAACCGACAATCGGTTTGCATCCGCGCGACAATTTGCGATTGCTCGATACGCTCGCTGCGCTTCGCGAAAAAGGAAATTCCCTCGTCATCGTCGAGCATGATGACGAGACGATGCGGCGCGCGGATCACATTGTCGATCTTGGCCCGCGCGCGGGCGTTCACGGCGGGCAAGTCGTCGCGACCGGAACGTTGCGAGATATCGAACGCTCGAAAAATTCCGAGACGGGTCGTTGTCTCAAAACGCCGCTTTGTCATCCGACACGCAAATCGCGGCGATCACTGCGGGCCGTTGAGAGCTGGATCCAAATCCACGGCGCGCGCGCGAACAACTTGAAGGATGTCGATGTTCGGTTCCCGGTCGGTCGACTTTCGGTCATCACCGGAATTTCCGGCTCTGGAAAATCGACGTTGCTCCACGACGTCCTCCTGCCGGCGGTGATCGAGCAATTGGAAAATCGGAAACGCAGCGGCAACGGCGA
The DNA here is from genome assembly GCA_035603575.1 of Chthoniobacterales bacterium. Taxonomy (GTDB): domain Bacteria; phylum Verrucomicrobiota; class Verrucomicrobiia; order Chthoniobacterales; family UBA10450; genus AV40. Next base: position 4,827 of record DATNKD010000010.1, on the reverse strand, counting down.
TTTGTTTAAGCTCGTCAGCGGCACCGAAGAGATCGAAGCGGTTTACGAAGTCGATCAATCGCCGATCGGGAAGACGTCGCGCTCGACCCCGGGCACTTACATTAAAGTTTTTGACGAGATCCGGAATCTTTATGCGCTATTGCCGGTCTCGCGCGTGCGCGGTTATTCCGCCAGCCGTTTCTCGTTCAACGCCGAAGGCGGCCGTTGCGAAAGCTGCAAAGGCCAGGGCGTGATCAAGCTGGAGATGAACTTCTTGCCGGAAGCGTTGGTGCCGTGCGAGGACTGCGGCGGTCGCCGTTACAATCCCCAAACACTCGAAGTGCTCTACAGCGAAAAGTCGATCGGCGACGTCATGGAAATGACGATCGAGGAAGCGGCCGAGTTCTTTGGCGCGCATCCGAAAATTGCGCGACCTCTTTCGTTGCTTAACGAAACCGGGCTCGGTTATCTTAAACTCGGCCAGCCGAGTCCGACGTTGAGCGGCGGCGAAGCGCAGCGGCTTAAACTGGTGACGCAATTGAAGCGCGGCGTCGGTCGCGCGGAGAATGAGCGGATTCGAAAAATGCGCAAACCGGGATCGACGTTGTATCTATTGGAGGAGCCGACGATCGGGTTGCACATGGCCGATGTCGATCTTTTGCTCAAAGTGCTGCATCGATTGGTTGATGAAGGGAACACCGTAATTGTGATCGAGCACAACCTGAGTGTGATCGCGGAAGCAGATTACATCGTCGATCTTGGGCCGGAAGCGGGTGCGGACGGCGGAAAAGTCGTGGCCGTCGGAACGCCCGAACAAATTTCGAAGAGTCGCACGAGCCGGACCGCGCCTTTTTTGCGGAAAACACTCGCGCAATCGGTCGAAGATCGGCGAAAGTGATCGCGCACCGCGCCTAACGAATGCTCGCTTACTACGTTCACGATCTCGATCCATTCATTTTTGAGATCAACGTTCATGATCTTAACCTTTACTTTTTCCACATCATCGGCCCGATCGGTCCACGCTGGTACGGGTTGGCTTATGTGCTCGCCTTTGTTTGCAGTTACGCGCTGTTTCGATTTCTGGCGAAGAGCGGTTACGCCGATTTGCCGCTGGCAAGAGTGGGCGACTTCATTACCGGCGCCGCCCTTTTTGGAGTGATCGTAGGTGGACGGCTCGGCTACGTTTTTTTCTATGCGCCAGAAATGCTGCACGACCCGATTTCGATCCTTAAGGTATGGAAAGGCGGGATGTCCAGCCACGGTGGAATGCTCGGCCTGTTGGCGTTCACGTTTTATTATGCCTGGCGGCACAAAATTTCCTGGATGAATCTGGGCGACAATCTGGTCGTGACCGCGCCGATCGGTTTGTTTTTCGGGCGCTGCGCCAATTTCATTAATGGCGAGCTTTATGGTCGCGCGACGAACGTCTCGTGGGCGATGCAGTTTCCGAAAGAGCTCACGGAAAGCGTTGGTGAGGCCGAGCGCGCGATCATTGCCTGCCGACAGATCGATCCATCGCTGACTTCATCAGATGCAATTGTGGCCGCGGTCCGATCTGAGCCGCAGGTGAAAGAAGTTCTGCGCGGGATTCTGACGCCGCGGCATCCATCCCAGCTTTACGAAGCCTTTTTCGAAGGAATTGTTCTGTTCGCGATTCTCTGGTTGGTGCGCACGCGGATGCGGCAACCGAATGGCGTTCTCACCGGTTTATTTTTTATTTGCTACGCGATCTTTCGGATTCTGGTTGAAAATTTTCGGGAACCGGACGCCACGTTGATCGCCGGATTCACCCGTGGTCAGTTCTTTTCCTTTTTTCTGATCGCGATTGGCCTCGCCTTTGTCATTGGCGCAAAATCGCAGCCGACGTTTCCGAAAAAGATCGCTTCGCGCGGCTAGCCCTTTCGCTTCGTCGAAACTCCGCTATTAGTTCCGCAGGTGAAGCGCGAATGTTCGTCACGGTAATTCTGGCGGCCGGCGGTCTCGTTTTTGCATTCGAGCACGCCACCATTGCCGGCAGGCTCGTTCTCCTTCTTCTCGCGGTCGTTTCGATCTTCAGTTGGTCGGTAATGATCACAAAATTGCGCGTGATCCAGTTCGCCCGAAAACAAAACGCGCGTTTTCTCTTCGCGTTCCGGCAGGATCGACAACCACTGCGACTGTTCGAAAAAAACGCGCGCTTCCCAGGTTCGCCGATTTTTAATGTTTATCGCGCCGGTTGTCAGGAAATGACCTTTCATCTGCTGGGCTCGGCCGAAGTAGACGAAACATTTCGCGCGCGGCTCGGCAGCTCCGACAAAATTTCAGCGGCGCAAATGGGCGCGGTCACGGCGGCAATGGAACGCGCCGTTGGCGAAACCGCACTCGAGCTTGAGTCGCAAATGATTTTGCTCGCAACGGCGGTGAGCGGTTCGCCGTTTCTCGGATTGCTCGGCACGGTCTGGGGCGTGATGGACGCGTTCACCGGTGTTGCCGAAGCCGGAGCGCCCAATCTTGCCTCGATGGCACCCGGCGTTTCCGGTGCGCTCATTACGACGGTCACAGCGCTCTGCGTCGCCATCCCCGCGATGTTCGGTTACAATTTTCTGGTCACGCGCATTCGCGGAATGATCGTGGAGATGGACAATTTTGCCGCCGAACTCGCGTCCGAGTTCGAACACAAATTTGTCGATCATGGCGCGCGCGAGTCGGCATTTCGCAGATGAGGCGTTACTCGCAACGGCAAAGCCTTTCCTCGCTCTCGGAGATCAACATCACCCCGTTGCTCGATCTCGCCTTTGTCTTGCTCATCATTTTCATGATCACAACGCCGCTGCTCGAGAGCAGCATGAGCCTGGTGATCCCGTCAAGCGGCGAGAAAAATCCGCCGGTCACTTCGTCGCAAGTGCAGACGATCTCGATCGATCGGAACGAAACTATTCGTTTGAACAATCAACTTGTCGATCTTAGCGCCCTGAGTGCGCAATTGGCAGAGATCAAGCGCACTAATCCTGATGTCGCAGTTGTTATTCGACCGGACCGCGAGTTGCCGGTGCAAAAATTGGTCACGTTGATGGACGCGTTGCAGCGCGCGCAGATCATGAAGGTCGGCATCGCGACAAAGGGCGAGGCGAAATAGCCGATGCGGAAAAATCTGCGCTTCTGGAGTAACGTTACACTGATCGCGCTGGCGCACGTTGCGCTCATTGTCGGATTGATTCGCTGGAGCCGTGAAAGCAAAGACGGCGGTGCGCAAAGTGTGGTCTGGATGAATGGCGGCGCCGGTGATGGCATCGTCGAAAAAAAGAACGCACCGGCACCAGTTAAATCGCCATTGCCGCGCAAGGAATCAAAAACAGATGCACTGAAGGAACAGGAGCCCGATGAAGATCGGCCGTACTTGGCCTCGGCGCCGAGCGAGATTCAGCTGCCGCCAGCGAAGCCTTCACCTAAACCAACACCCACTGCGACGCCGACTCGTAGTCCCAAGCCAAGTCCAACGGCGAAACCGAAGACAACCCCGAAGCCGACACCGAAACCCACGCCCAAACCTTCGCCAAAGAAAATAACTTTGGCCAAGGCTTCTCCAAAGCCGTCGCCTGTTGTGAAACCAACGCCGGAAAAAACGGAGAACGAACAAGCTGACGTTGCCACCGAGAAAAAAGAAATCGTGAAAGCTCTTCCGGCGAAAAACGATTCCGGCGAGAAGGAATCGAAGAAATCTCCAGCTACTCAGACCGGAAGTGGCAAGGGAACGGCGCCCGGCGCGGGTGGCGGTCGCGCGGGCGGGGCTGGTACTGAATCGCAATTCGGCTGGTACGGCAGCATGTTGCATGACCGCTTTTACAGCGAATGGGTCCAGCCGACGACGGTTGTGACGGCGGGATCAAAAAATTCCGTGCTCGTAAAACTTCGAATCGAAAAAGATGGCAGCGTTTCGAGTTTTGAGATCGTTCGGCCATCTGGAAATGCGGACCTCGACGAATCAGTCAAAGCGCTCGCGAATCGCGTCAACCGAGTTGAGCCATTGCCCGACGGGCTCGGGAAAGGCGATCATTACGACGTGAAAATCAACTTCGAGTTGAACTCGGAATAACGGAGCGCGCCGCGCTGATCGATCAGTCGTCGGCCGAGTCGCTTTTCGCTTTCGCTCGCGCGCGATTGGCTTGCAACTCGGCCAGGTGTTTTTCCGACCAACGGCAAAGCGCGCGCAACGGTTCGATCAACGTCCTGCCAAGCCTGGAGAGTGAGTATTCAACCTTTGGCGGAACGACTGGATAAACCTTGCGTTCGACGAGGCCGTCTCGCTCGAGGCTGCGCAGTGTTTGCGTCAACATTTTTTGGGAAATCCCGCCGATCTCGCGCTGGAGCTCTGCATAACGCATTGTCTTTTTCGACAGCAACTGGATGATCAGCGCCGTCCATTTGTCCGCGATCCGATCGAGGACGAGGCGGGACGGGCATTGCGCGTCCATCACTGAGGCGGGGGACGGTTTAGGCATCTCCCTGTCTAGGGCGAGTCGTTCCAAGGCGCAAGGAGAGAGTAACATCCCAGTAGGTATGTATGGATGAGTTCGACATGTAGTTGACCGGACGTAACTCGAGTCCGAGATTTTAGTTGATGAGAATTCCCAATGTTGCCAGCGATCGGGGGCCTGCGGTCGCTGCTTTATTAAATGAATCGGAGGCAGGCCCGGCGTTTGCATCATCGCAAGTCTCGCCCCGGTTGGATGACGCGGCGCTGCTTGACGAATATTCGCGCACGGTCGTGAGCGCGGCCGATCGCGTCGGACCGGCAGTCGTTAACATCGACATCAAACAGCGTCTCGAAAGTCAGCGCGGACCGCGCGAAGTCGGGGGCAGCGGCTCCGG
>DATNKD010000009.1:0-2261 GCA_035603575.1 Chthoniobacterales bacterium | reverse complement strand
CGAAGCGCAACTGGAGCCCGACCCAGGCTATCGCCGTTTCGAACTCGCGCTCGCGCAGCATGTGCGCGGAGATCGAGCGGCGGCAGACGCGGCGTTATCCGATCTCATCGCCAACGGCCGGGATCAACTGGCCTATCAAATTGGCGAGGTTTACGCGGTGCGCGGCGAGAAAGAGAAGGCTTTCGAGTGGTTACAGATTTCGTTCGATACTCACGACACCGGCACGCTCGGTCTTTTGGGTGATCCGTTGTTGCGCGGTCTGCGCGACGATCCGCGTTATAAAGCGTTGGTCGCAAAGATGAATTTCCCGGCAACACGATGAGCGAAACGCCTTCGTTCTTCGCCGAGCTGAAGCGGCGCAACGTTTATAAGGTTGCGGTCGCCTATGCGGTTGTGGCTTGGCTGCTCGTTCAGATCGCAACACAGGTCTTTCCGTTCCTGGAGATCCCGAACTGGATTGTGCGCCTTGTCATTGCCTTAGTCGTGATCGGATTTCCAATCGCGCTCGTGCTCGCGTGGGCGTTCGAGCTGACGCCGGAAGGGATTGTGCGCACGGAAGATGTCGATCCAGAAAAATCAATCCGCAAAAGCACAGGCCGGAAACTCGATTTCGCGATCATCGGTGTCCTGTTGGTCGTCATTGCGATGTTGATTTACCAGCGATTTCCGTTTCGGACCGAAACCGGCGAAACAATTCCGCAGAAAAGTATCGCTGTCCTGCCGTTTGAAAACCGAAGCGAAGATAAAGCCAATGCCTACTTTGCCGATGGTATCCAGGACGAGATTCTGACCGATCTCGCAAGAATCGCGGACTTGAAAGTAATCAGCCGCACTTCGGTGATGCATTATAGAAGCGGGATCGCGCGCAATCTGCACGAGATCGGGGAGCAACTCGGGGTGGCGCATGTGCTGGAAGGAAGCGTTCAGCGCGCGGGCAATCGCGTGCGCGTCAACGCGCAGTTGGTCGATGCGCGGACCGACCGGCACCTATGGGCGCAGACTTACGACCGCGATCTCGCGAACGTGTTCGCCATTCAGAGTGAGATCGCAAAGACGATTGCCGACCAGTTGCAGGCAAAGCTTTCGCAGCGTGAAAAAACGGCGATTGAACGTCCCCCGACAAACGACATCACTGCCTTCGATCTTTATACACGCGCCAAAGATCTCATTGTCACGGCGAGTGCAAGCAGTAGCGGGAAAGGGGATTTCTTGCAGGCCATCGATCTCTTGAACCAGGCTGTTGCGCGGGACCCATCCTTTTTCCAAGCCTATTGCGGCTTAGCGGAAGCGCATGATCAGGTTTATAACGCTGGCTACCTCCATACATCCGCGCGCCTGGCCTTAGCAGAGGCGGCCATTGAAGCTGCGTCTCGTCTGCGCCCGGATGCTGGGGAAACGCACCTGGCGCGTGCGCGAAATATTTATCAGGGATATCTTGATTATAATGGCGCATTGGCTGAATTGGAACTTGCGCGCCAGACTCTGCCGAATGATTCGCGCGTATTCGAGCTGATGGGTTACATTCAGAGGCGCCAGCCGGGACGCTACGAAGAGGCTACGCGAACCCTCGAGCGGGCCATTGATCTCGATCCGCGCAACGTTGTAGCGCTGCAGCAGATTGCCGCGTTTAATTATCGCCGTTTGCGGCGTTATGCCGACGCAAAATCGGCGTGGGATCGCTTGTTGGCCATTACACCGGACGACGTCAATGCCAAGGCAGAGCGCGCGATGGTGGACTTGGAATGGAAGGGCGACACCCGACCGTTGCATCAAACGATTGATTCAATTCGGGCCGCCAATCCTGCTGCGGTACAGAGAATCGCCGAAAGTTGGATTATTTGCGCACTGGCCGAGCGGGACGCCGCTGCTGCGAACAATGCCTTGATCGCATCCGGCGAGAATCCAATCTCCTTAGCTAGCGAGAATATGTTTTTTAATCGTCCATTCGTAGAAGGCGTTATTGCTCGTATGACCAAAGACGATGCCAAAGCGCGATCTGCTTTCGATGCTGCCCGCGCGGAGCAGGAGAAAATCGTCCAAGCCCAACCAAATTACGGTCCGGCGCTGTGCGTCCTTGGTCTGATCGACGCTGGCCTTGGCCGGAAAGAGGAAGCGCTTCGCGAAGGCCGGCGCGCGGTCGAGCTTCTTCCCGCGGAAAAAGCTGCGCCCGACGGCGTGGACATGGTCAAGTATTTGGCGATGATCGCTGCGTGGATTGGTGACAAAGACTTCGCCTGCGAACAGCTTGCCATGGCCATCCG
>DATNKD010000008.1:0-22140 GCA_035603575.1 Chthoniobacterales bacterium | reverse complement strand
TGAAACGAGGCGACGTGCGTCCGCTTCGGTGGCTTGCGAAACGCAGGCCACGACACTGGCGCGGCGTAATCCGCGCAAGATCCAGCGTTGCAAAACTTTTCCGGTGAGCGACGCCGGACAATTTGTTTCCTCACCGAGCGCGCCGCGAACAGCGAGAAGATCATGGCAAGTCACAACCATGGGCGTTTGCGCGGCCGAGCTGCCGTACATCGCGTTCGAGTGATCACAGATATGAACGATGGACGGCTTTTCTTTCGTAAGAGTGGACTGGAGTTGGCGCGGAAACAAAACGAACTTGTCGATGTAGCCGAGCCATTTGGCGACGAAACTTCCGGCGCCTCGAAATTTTCCGAAAAACGGCCGGGGCGCGATTAACTCCGCGGAAATTCCAGAGGCGTTGAGGCCGTGCAGCATCATCGTTCCGAAACGCTGCATGCTTTGCTGCCGATCGAGCGGGTAATTACCGATCAGCAGAACCATTGTTGTGTTCGGCGCCGATCTCGCGCCCGTGAATACGACTTGCGAAAACCGATCGGCGCGGGAGCGGTTTTACAGCAGGCTGATCCATGACCGAGGGGGCAGTTGCGGACGAGTCAGTGACACGCGGCCGGGTGGCGGCGAGGCAAAGGCCATTGAGAATCACGGTGAAGCCAAGAGTAGTGGGCTGACCAAGTTGCCCGTTTAAGAGCAGGACAAAGCCCGAACTAAAAAGCAGGATCGGAAGGAGATTGCCACGCTTGAGCGCAATGAAACTCTGCCGTCCGAGTTGGAATGTTAAAAGGGTTCGCCAAATCAAGAATGCCAATCCGAAAATAGCTCCGCTTTCCGCCAAAACTCGGGACCACTCGTTTTCAGCGAGTAAGAATGCCGGGCGACCGATCAGGATGCGACCGCCGACGTTTGTGCCAATGCCAAGGCCGTAGCCAAAGAACGGAACTTTACCAATGTGGCCCAGACCTTCGGTGAATCCGCTGATGACCCGGTCAATCGTTCCTCTGAAGATGGTCGTCTCGGCGGCCTCAGCGGCCGACGTGAACCGGTCTGACAAAATTTGGAATCCTTCTTTGAAGATTGGAAGGCGGCTAAGAATTAGCCCGCCGACAACAACAATCACGAGAGTCCGACCAAATCGATTCACCGCGCCTGGCCGAACGGTTAAAATGACGAGCACGGCGAGAACAACGAGGAGAACGGAAGCCACGGACGACTTGCTCCCGGAAACAATGATGCCAACAACCAATGCCGCGCCTGCGCCGATAAGTAGCCAGCTTTTGTAAACGGTCCGAGTGAGTGCGCCGTAAATCAGAAATGCTGCCGCGACGCTCATGTAAAAAACGGGACCCGAAATAAAGGAAAAGGGGCCGGGCGGACGAATCTTCCCGCCGCCGGCGGTAAGCTGTTCCGCTTCGCCCAAACCGGCGGTGCGATTTATGAATGAATCAGGCGACGCTTTGAATTGCGCAGCCATCAGCAGGCCGATCGGAATCATTACGAAAAGAATCCACCAGCCAAATTTTTTGACATCCTCCTCATCAAAGACACTTGCCATTACGAAAATGAGCGGCAGATGCAGAAAGTTGGAACGAAAACCGTAAGCCGTGACCTCAACCATCGCCTTTAGTGGCAGATAGGGAAAAAGAGGTGAACCAAGGATAGCAACGGCCGACAAAATGCCGATGATCCAAAGCGAAACGGCCCAAAAATTTCGAGGAAACACCTGAGCCTTGATCGCGTAAAAATAAATCCCCAGCATCACCGGATCACGTATGAGAAGGAGCGGATTGGAAAAACGCGGCAAGGCCCATTTCCGGAGCGCGCCTTCAACCAAGAGCAGCCAGAGATAAAGCCAGATCAGCTGACGAACACGGTGCTTTGCTTTTTCCTCGGGATTTTCGATGCTCATTGGCAGGTCAGAGCGCGGACCGCGGCGACGATGCTCGCGCCATAGGCGCGCCAGGTAAATTGAGCGGCGCGTTTCCTAGCTGCAATACCCATGCCATGAACGAGCGATCGATTCGCCGCGCACCAACTTATTTTTTCGGCGATCGATTCCGGTGAGCGAATTGGCACCAAAAATCCGGTCTCGTTGTCAACGATCACATCGTCAGCGCCCGCGTTTTTGGTTGCGATCACGGGAAGTCCGGAAGCCATCGCTTCCTGCTGGACCAGTGCGCGCCCCTCGACAATGGCAGGCAAGACAAACACGTCGCAGCTTTGCATGAGACGGAGTACTTCGCCATGAGGCCGGGGCGGCTCATAAACAAAATGCGCGCAACGGTCCCGATACCAGCTCAGTGGACGCAAAAGCGAACCCATGACCACGAGCTCGATTTGGTTTGAGTTTACGAGCTTCATTGCCGCGAAAAGATCGGCCAACCCTTTTCGTTGGGTGAGGGCACCCGCGAAGAGCACTCGCAGTCGGCCCGAATTCTTGGTGGCGTCATTCATTAGATCGACATCCGGCGAGCCAAACGGCGCGATGAGACATTTTTTCTGTGCGCGCGCTTCTGCTGGCAGCGATTCCAAAACAAAGTTACTGGGGCAAACCACAAGCTCAGCGAGTTCCAACTCCTGCATTTTGCGCGAAAGCTTTTCATCCGAGTCGCGGGTCGCGCCCAACGTCGGCTCCCAGTCGGGATAGCGCTCGGCTTCTTCACGCAACAAACGCCGGCTGGTCTGCCAATAAGCAATCGGGAGGTCGTAAATTCGTTTGAATCCGCGGTCTCGCGCCGCGCGAAAAGTTTCCAGCGCGCCGTCTTCGTAAGCGTAAACGGAATCGAGCATCTCAGGCGTTCCGATTTTGCGCAGCCGTTCGGCGACCTTGCGATCAAGCTCGCGAAGCACTGCATCAATGCTAAATGGGCCGGTTTCGTGTTTAGAAGTGAGTCCAACCGTTCCAGCGAACAGGCGAATCATTTCACGCTGCGGAACGGTACGCGTACGCGTCCGAATTGTTTCTGGAAAAGAACGACGCTGCAAAATTTCGCGGAGGTGCCGCGGCATTACTCGATTCATGGGCGATTTGGAATTCCAACTCAACGCCGTCCAGAATTCGCCGAGCATTCCGGCGCGATCGAACCCCTCGAGTGCGGCGCGGACGAATTCGTTGCCCGTCGGATGAGAAAGTAAAATCATGCGACCATCTTTCGCATCAATCGAAGGTAAGCTGCCGCCACGGCGTCCGCTTGAAATTTCGCCAGATGCTCGGCGGCCTTTTGCAGCAGGGTCGTCTGCGAGTTCGGATTATTGAGCAGACGCTTCAATTGGCCGGCCAGTGCGGGGACGTTTTCGTTTTCGAAAGTTACACCGCACGGCCCGATCGCTTCCTTTAGTCCGCCTTTTTCCGAGCCGACTACGACGCAGCCACATGCGATTCCCTCCGGCGCCACGATCCCAAATGGCTCAGCCCAGCGCGATGGAACGACCAGAACGCGATGTTCATTCAAAATCTCAGCGAGAGCCGCTCCGGATTTTTGGCCCACGAAAGTCACTTGTCGATCCAAGCCGAGCTCGGTTGTGAGCTGTCGCAATTTTTTTTCTTCCGGTCCGGTGCCAATAATCGTGAGATCGGGCAGTAAATTGTCGTTCTGCAAAAGCTTCAGCGCGCGCAAAAGCAAATCGGCTCCTTTGTCGGAGACGAGCCGGCCAACGAAGACAAGATCTTTGTCGCGCGCGACGCCCGGCATCAATCGAAAGATTCGGTCGTCATAGGGATTGCCGATCACAAACGAATGACCCCTGATGCCGTCGGCCACCGATTTGCTGATCGCGACATTGGTGACAGAGCGAAGAGCCGCGTGCTTGATGCGATTGTTCCAGCCGACGCCGCCACGCGTGTCTTTTAGCCAGGTCTGATGAACAACGAGAGTTGGTTTTCGCAAGACCAGCGCCGGGAGCAAACTTCGAAGGCTGATGTTGTTCTGAAAAAACAGATCGCTCCAGCGAAGCAGACCAAAGAGTTTCATAATCGATGGCCGCCTAGTCAGTCGATAGTTCGCACCGCCCATCAGATCACCGGCGGTTTGGGTGATGACATGAACTTCATTGCCGACACCCGCGAATTTTTCGGCGAGAATTTTTGAGACAGACTCGATCCCGCCGACGCTGGGATGGAAAAGATAAGAGGATAAAAGAATCTTCATTCAATGGAACCGGCCTGAGACGAGGATGCCAGACACCGAATCTGAATCAAACCGATCCGGCTCGTCGTGTTCGCTGCCACGCGTGATATTGCATCGCCTGGTTAGGCCTTAGACCGGAAGACTTTCGTAAGTCCGATGTGCGACATGCAGTCATAGCCCTGTGTCTGGAGAAACGAGCAGAGTGGAGAGTCAGTACTGACTGTTGAATCTTCAGCCGCAATAACCAGCGGCTTCCTGTGGAGGAAGTCGAACGTCTGGAGAACTTGCAGGTCGTGCCCTTCGCAATCAATGCTAAGAAAATCTATTCGCGTGTGAGGCATACGCTCATCTAAAATGTTACTCAACGGGCTGGTCGGAACAGTGATTAAGCTTTCGTCGGGAGAAGTCGTAGCGGGCAACTCGGTGAGCAGCCGGTTGCACGCTGGGTAACGCCGGTTCGTCAGGTAGGTCATTGATCCCACCGATGACGCAACAGCAGCATTGACGAATGTATCTCGTGGTCGGAACTTCTGCCACTCAACCTTCCAGCTGGGATTTGGATCAATGGCGATGCCGTGCCAGCCGCGCTGGTAAAAGATATAAGTGTTCGAGTAGTCGATGGGATGATAACAGCCAACATCGACATATACCCCGTCTGTCTTTTCGTAGCCGAGTAAAGAGGTCAGGAAGAGATCCTCTCCGAATTGCGCGTAGGAAATGCGACAACTACGAAGCGCATGGAGATTGGTCGGGAACGGCCGGCGAAAGAATTTAGTGAGTGCTCTTTTCAGCATAATACAGCCGTCGAATCTCAATTAATTCCGCCCCGGTCCCTTCTTTCTCTGCTGCCGCGCGTGGTATTTCGTGCGGAGTAAATGACGAAAATGGAAGGGCCTCAAGTATTGAATATACGGGGCGAAGCGGGCCCAACTTTCAGGGAGGCGTCGCCGTCTCTTGATGTCCAAGCACCATTCGACGACACGATGGAAGCAAACTCTCTCTGAAAACCATTCCTCCCACTGTGCGCGAGCAAGCAGGCCCATTTCAACGGCTGCCGCCTCGCGTTCTTGAAGAAGAGCCGGTATACGCGCAAAATCGGCCTCGGGAACACGCAAACTAAATTTTTCCCAACACGGCCCCTGTGGTTCAACCCATTGGTCAGACAGAATTACAGGCACACGCCCCATGCGCATAGTGTCGAACAAGCGCACGGTCGATGTTCCCATCCCTCTCGGACAGAGAATAAATTTGCTTGCCTGGCATATCTCTCCATAACGCCGCCAGTACTCGCGCATGGCTGCAGCATCCAATTTCCCGCCCAGCACATCGCGATAATCCGCCGAAGTATCCTGAAAAAACGATCTCGGGTGCGACAACTTGGCGAGATTGCAACGGACAGGAGCTGTGTCGACGGTACCGAGGAAGCTGTAGAGATACGGTAGTTTCTCGTTTGGAGGGGTGAAGTCCACAAATTCGTTTTCAGATACCCCGAGATAAAATCCGGAGCGCGTCCGCTCCGACGACCAGCGTCGTTCGATTGACGCGTAAATGCCGGGCAGAAACGGAACGACGAAATCGTTTGAGCAAAAGAGGAAACATTTTTCGCGGAACTTCTTCACAAAGGGATGTTGGCGCACCAATTGAAAATACGCTCCGGTGCCATAAAGCTCGGCAAACAAGATCAAATCGGCGTCGGACGGATCATCCGTCAGAGAATGTTTCCTGAAAGTGTCGACGTGCGTACTTTCGCGCAGCTTGCGGAACGCGCCACGATTGTAATCGTCTCCAGCTTGGACCGGAGCTGCAGAAAGCAACAAAACTTGCGCCATGCTAGAAGCCCCCGGAGCGGCCTAGAGATAGTCGTTCCAGACGGTTCGCAACATCTGTTTGCGTTTCGCGAGCTTGTCTCTCGCAATTGGATCTGCGGCGGACTTTCGCGCAAGGATCATCGTTTCCAACCAATGCCGCAAAAACAAGAAGGGCTTGAGCAGGGTGACACGTTTGCCGCGATAACGCTTTAAAAGTCGGAAACGATTGCGATGAAAATCGAGGGCGCGATTAGCCGACCAGGCAGAGAGCTGTTCGAGATTATCGTGCACGACGTTGTCGGAAGCGATGACCGCCATTTTCCAGCCGAGCCTGGCGCAACGCCACGCCCAATCGAGGTCGGTATCGGAAAATGGAAAAGTCATAGCGTCAAATCCACCGCTCAGCTCCCAGGCCTCGCGCCGAATCAGGAGTGGGCTGGTGAAAACCACGTCACACGTCCGCCAGCGAATTCCATCGCTGAGCTGCCAGGCGGAATTGTTCGGAGCGTGCAGATTTAATCGCGCAGCGAGATTTTGTCCGAGGGCGAACGATAAAGCAGTCGGAAATCGCATTCCATAACCATAAAACGTCCCATCGTGTTGTTTGACGGTGAAGCCGGCGGCGGCAAGCTGCGCCTCGCTTTTCAGAAGTGAGATTGCATTATCCAATGGTTCGGGATTCGCCAGGCAATTGTCGGTTTCGTAAAGAAAAAGCCAGCGACATTTTGAAAAACGGGCAATCGCGGCTGCGCACCCGACATTTACGCCATCGCTAAAGGAGCGGCAGTCGGAAGTAGCCTCGATCACGGAAAGATTGTCTGTGGGATGATTTTCGCGCCAATTGTTAAGAAACTCCGCGCTGCCATCATTGGAACCAGCTTCGAAGACAATTATGGCCGAGCCAAATCGCGCGCTTCGTAAGGCCTTGCTCAGCGATACAATCGCACGCTCCAAGAGTGAGCGGCGATTAAACGAATTGATGATCGCGACCAATTCGACCGGCCGTTGAGGCGAACCCTGATTCATCGGCCAGAACTCAAACCAAGCGCCTTCGCAATGCCTTGGACCAGGGATTCCGAAGAAGCGTGCCGTTGATACCAGGCATAGATGTCGGGTGCGATTTTGGCGCGCGACTGTGCGTCAGGAATTTCGCAGCGATCCGTTTCAACAAAAAACGGACCGGGCAAACGATCGCCATCCACCGAAACTGCGGAACCGCAATGCGGAAAAACCGGGATGACGCCGTGCGCGCAAGCGGCCGCAAAAGCGCTCGATTTCAAGATGATCGAAGTCTCGACATCATGGCGAAGAAAATAATCAAACCAGGCGAACGAGCAGGTTTTGAGAATTTCGGATGCATCGGTCGCGGCAATGCGCGGGCGATAGTTCGATTCAACTGCAAGATCGACAAGGAGCGAACGCGTCACCGGATTTTCGTTTCCCCCCAGGACGAACAATATACGAGGACCAACCGAATCCGGAATGCGATGCATGAGCCGCCGAAACGATCGGAGAGAACGCTCAACCAGAGCTGTCCCGCCGAGGAGCGCCCACCGATGCGGATCGCGACCGACAATTTCAGTCGGAGAAAGCGATGGCTCTTCCAATCCGGACGGCACCGGATGCAGTTGAATGCGAGCGCCGGGCACCATGCGCTTCAGTTCAGAGAAAAAGTTGTCGCTGCTGACGATGCACGGGTCCGACAAGCCAGCGACCGCCCTTGCCAAATATATTTGCACCGGCCGTAACCAAAAAGCGCTCGTCCACGGCGGCCCCGAGGCATACAACTCATGAAAAATCGTGACCAGTCTTCCACGATGCTGTTCGCGCAACGCACGCAAGATCGACAACAGCCGAAACGGAACGCCGCGTTTTTGGAAGCCATAGTTCACATAATGCAGAAGTACGTGATCGTATTTTCGAGACGATTGGTCGAGTAAGCGATCAAGCGATACAACATCAAAGCCGCCGGCATTTTCCGCTGAGGAAGTTTTGAAAGTGGCGAACAGGGTGTCGCATTCGAATTTCTCCCGGAGTTTTTTGGCAATGGTAAGGGCGTAATCGCCGACGCCATCGATTCCTCCAGGCACTTTGGGAACAATTTGAAGAATCGTGCTCAAACTGAAACAGTTCGCGCTTCCCGCGCGTGGCTGCGCGATTTGTGCTGGGCAAGGGCTGTCGTGTACTCCCGGATAGTGTCAGAAGCGATCTGTTCCCAGCGGAACCGTTGGGCTATTTGGCGGCATTTGGCCGACAGCGCGTTGTAATCACTTTCGCTCATCCGCAAAATTTCCAAGGCGCGCTCAACCATCGCCTTCACGTTTCCGACAGGGACAAGAAACTGCGCGTCAGTGGCGTCGAAAATATAACGCGGGCCAGGCACGTCGTAGGCGATCGTGGGAATGCCGCAGGCGAGTTGCTCGAGCACGGAGAGGCCGAATCCTTCAATGTAACTTGGAAAAAGTCCTACCACGCAGCCGCCGATCAACTGCGGAAGTTCTTTAGGATGGTAGCTGGTGAGACAGCGGATCGACTCATTCGATGAGAGCCGGAGATCGTGGAGGACTGTTTGTTCATCGGTCATGGTGCCGAGGAATGCGAATCGCGCGGACGACACCGAATTCAAGATGCCGCGCACAATTTCCGGCCAATCGCGGGAACCCTTCCGCACGCTCCACATTCCGAGGAAACAAATTTCTTTTTGGGCCAAACGCTCCGACGCTGATCGGGCGGCAGCGGCAAGAGCGGCACGCTCGGTTTCATTCAAGCCATAAGGCAGAACAATCGCCGGCGCAGCAGTGCATTCTTCAAGCGATTGCTTTTCGTCTTCGTTTGGAACGTTGAACAAATCGCAATAAGACAGCGCGCGATCGGCACTGCGCCTGAGCAACCATGAAGTGAAGGTATAAAAGAGACGGCCCAGAAATTTTCCGCGCGGCTGGTCTGGCCATCGGCGCCGACTGAATCGGATGAATTGGTCGTAGGCCAGATACAATCCGATCGAGCGTCCGACCAGAATGCCGTCCAACCGGAGCGATTTTTTGGAGAACGGCAGCGTGCCGATCAAACAATCGATGACATCGTATTTCCCGGCGTTGCGCCGGACGTAACGAGCCGCTCGAAATGGAAAGATTGCCTGCCGCCAGGCCGACAGGGCTCGGGAACGGGTCGGCTTTGGAAATGCGTCGCTGAGACAAAAGTTGTCGATCTTGTGTCCGGCTTTTTTCCATTGCTCCGACAATTCAAACCAAACCCTCGCCGCCCCAAGGCGCGGGTCCCACGGGAGGTTTACAATTCCGAGGATGCGAAGGGGGTTCTGCACGATGCGTTTCTATTGGAAAATTTGGTGCGCGAGGGCGGTCCAAAATTTATGCCGCACCGGATTGACGTAATGCCGGATGGCGATTGACGCACTGGCATACCGGTCGCGATAAATAAATTGATCATCCAATTGCAAAACGAACTTGCCCGGGTCGAGCGCGACCGCGCCGTTCGCGTGCATACATAAATGCGTGACAGTCTGATTGGTGAAGAAGTTCGGCGGACCGCTCAACATTCGCAATCGCTCCAAAGCACGCGACCAATCCAGCTTTCGGAACAATAGAATGAAGCCCGTATTGGTGGGACTTTGTTTTTCTGCCGGATCCAAAACGAGGCGTTCGTCTCCGGAGAAGTGATAATCGGCCTGATAAAATGCGGAGACCGAACTTTTCCGAGCCAAATCTGCGAGCTCATGGGCTCCCGGAAAAAAGAGAACATCAGAATCGGTGTAAAGGGTCGGACCATTAGTCGGCAGCGACATGAGCAGAGCAAGCTGTTTACCGGTGGGATGCTCCGTGAGATAACACCGAGTCGCATCCGGCAATTCCGGCGGCAAAACTGGCCGCGTTTTTTGAACGCGCACGCAGATGTCGATCTTTTCCAGTAATTCGATGCTCGCGGCGGTATAAGATCCGTCGGAAACGACCGTGAATTGTTTCGGCCGGCCGGCATGAGCGAGAAACGAGCGAATAGAAGCAACCTGTTCGGGAAGAGTGTTCTCTCCAGAATAGGCAAACACATCCAAGGGTAGCTCGCGCGCGATGTGCCGACGGTGACGGACAATCATCGGCAGTGCTGCGCGATAGAACGCACGCGCGATTTTTCCCTCGAGCCGCGCGGAATGGTAAGCCAAGTTCATCCCGCCGCTGGAGCGAAAGTGCGAAACCCGAGAAAGCTTAAGGCAAGATTGAGAAGCAAACTCGGCACCGCCGAAATCAGATTAAAGATAAGAACCCCCGAGACACTGGAAAAATCGGTGAATGGAATGAGCGCGATCTGCGTTCCGAGAGTGAGGGGAACGTAAAGCCACGCTCCGTTGATCCACGCTTTGGAAGCATTGAGCAGCCAGAGTGTGCCGCTCAAAGCTGAAATCACTGCGACGCTGACCATTAAGAGAAGTTCGCGATGCAAATGCGCGTAGCGATTGCCGAGAACAAAAAGAAACTCTCCTGGAAAGAATGCAGCCCCAGCGAGCACAGCCAAGCTGAAGAGAAGCACTCCGCCGACAATCGCAGCGTAAAGCCAATGCAATTTTCGTTTGGCGTGACACCTGGCGAAAGCGGGCACAAAAATATTTGTCAGCAGATTCATCAGCACGGTGAAAATCATTGCGAGCCGTCCGAGCGCTCCCACCTCCGCGACCGAAGCCGCGTGACGTCCGAAAAAACTAATCAGGAACACGGTGATCTGACCTTGAAAAGAATAAAAAAGCGCGTTGGCGGCCAGGTTTTTGATCAACCGCACGATCTCGCGCCGATCTTCCGCGTTTTCGTTGGCCCTTAGATCGACAACTTTCGCGGCGTAGGCGCGGAGCAGGAAATATTGCAAAACAAAAGTGGCACTGGCGATGGCGACGGCGAGTCCGGCAGTGGCGAACAGATAAATCAATCCGAGAATTAGCAGGAGGCGAACGATCGCGCAGATGAAATCTATTTTTTGAATCCGGCCAATATCCGAGTGGAGACGCGGCACCACGCTAAAGATGTCGACCGCAAGTTGAATGGAGAATCCGGCCAGAACCACGGCGATCAGAAGCAGCGTGTAGATCGAAGAGGCGCCGTTTTTGGTAAGCATTGCGTACAAAATCGGCGCGACGATGATGGCGGCGGCGGCGGCAAGTTTTCTGCGCACGGCCAAGCCGGTGTTAATCAGTTCACCGAAACGATGTCTATCTTGCCAGACGCGACCGCCGATCGAAACCAGACCAACGCTGATGCCGATGTCGGCCAGCAACATCAGTGTGGCCTGCATCGCGTTGGCGATAGTGAAGAAAGCGTACTCGCGTTGCGGCAACCATCGCACGAGAAGAATCCCACTCGAGAAAGCGATGATTTGGACGGCTGCCTGCACGAGCACGTAATGGCCGATGCGCCGAGCATGATCGAAAGCTCGCCTTAGAACTGGAGTCGAGCTTTCGTCCAAAAGAGGCGGGGAGACCGGGACGAAGAAGCTCATGGCCAAATTACGTGTTCAAGAGAGCAATGAGCTACCCAAGTGCCAAGAGGAATCTGCACGTCGCGCTGTTCGGCAGCGTAACGGGCCGATGTCGATCTAGAATTTGGCGCGGGCGAAATCCAACCGAACGACCGCAGCCTATGCGGTCTCGATTGGTTTCGGTCGCTGCCGACGAACCGAGGCGACCGCTTCGCCATCGCTAACACCTGTCGGCGTCGAGTAATATTCGGAGTATTGATAGTAGTAATACTCCGGCAGCGAAGTATCGACGAAATTCAGAATGACTCCTGGAACATTGACTTGCCGATTGTAGAGAAGTTCGAGTGCTTTCTTAGTGAGACGAGCCGAGGTGTAGGAAAGCCGAACGATAAAGACGGTAGCATCAATTTTCGGCGCGAGACTGGTGGTGTCGTCCGCCGCAAGAACAGGTGAACTGTCGATGATAACGTAATCGTAATGCTGGTAAATTTCCTTCAACAGCGCGTCGGTCGAATCGCGCAAGAGATGTTCGCTCGGTTGGGACAAAGTTTTTCCGCGCGGCAAAACGAAAAGTGTTTCATATGCAGTCGGCACCACGACTTCGCGCCAATTTACTTCCTGTTTCACGACTTCGGAGAAACCAAGCTTGGACGAAATTCCGAACGCTTCGCGCAATGCGCCCCGGCGTAGATCGCAATCGATCAACAAGGTACGCGCGCCGGAGAGCGCCATGGTAATGGCAAGATTGGCCGACACCGTCGACTTGCCTTCGCTCGGGACTGCGCTCGTAATCAAAAAGCTTTTTGGCCGCGGTCCCTCGTAGGGCATGAAGAAAATTGACGAACGAATATTCCGATACGACTCGGCGAACACATGACGCGCGTCGTCCGGTTGGAGTAGGTCCACTTTGCCGGTCGTTTTTTCTTTTGGAATCTGGCCCAGAATGTTCTCGGAAAAGTGATGTTGGAATTCACTGAAGGAAGCCATCCGATCATCAATGCGATCGAGCAGAATAAGAATGGCCAAGCCCGCGAGTGCGCCAATGCCGAAACCAATGAGCAGACTCTTGATTAATCCGGGCCGAACCGAAACCGGAGCGGTGGCCATTTCCATGATCGAAACCTGATCTTCGCCGCCGACGACCTGGGACACGTCGATTTCCTTGAGGTTGTTGGTAAGACGATCGTACAAGGTTTTCAGGCGATCCACTTTTCCCTTGATCCGATTAAACTGGGCAAGCCGCTGGCTTAGATCGAGTGCCTTCGCCTCCCATTCCTTGATGTTGGCCTGGAGGTTTTCCATCTGCTTGCCGATCGATTCGCGGCGCGTTTTTAATTTCTCCAGAGTGTCGGCGCGAAAGAGGCCAATCAACTTGTCCTGTTTAGTGATTTCATCATTGAGCTTGATAATCTTCGGATGATTTGGTCGCAGATCTTTGGCGAGTGTTTCGCGCTCTGCTTTAAGAAGCTGGATCTGTTGCTTCGCCTTTAAGTAATCGGCCTCCGGACCAACGTCCGAAAACGGCAGACCCTGATTGTCAGAACCTTGACCAGATGCCGTCTCGGTTCTGCTTTGCGCGCGGTCGAGGTTTTGGTCGAGATCAAGCAGATTGAGCAAGTCGTACTCAGTTTTAAGCTGAGCGTACTGCTGATTCAGTTTGACCAGATACTGGGCGGCGCTGTTCCCCTGTTCTTGGATGAAGCCGATGTTGTTTTGCTTCTGGAACTCGAGCATTTCATCTTCGCCATTACGCAAATCTTTTTCGACCTGAATCAGTTGCTCAGTAATACCGGTCGTAATTTCGTGGCCGCGGTCCTCGCGCATTCCACGTTTGAAATCGAGATACTTTTGCATGACCGCATTCAAATAGGCCTGAGTGTACTCGGGTGCGCTGCCAATGGCGGAAAGATCGAAAATGGACGTCCGCGGCTTCTGGAGGACGAAAATTTCCACCGGCACTGGCTGTAACTCGGGATGCGCGGAACGAACGAGGGACTCAGCGCTATGTCTTACTTCCGCGCTCTCCATCAGCTGAATTTGGGTCCCGTAGAAATTGACGCTGTCCTCGCTGTAAACCGCACCCTGGGCAATGTTCAACTTGCCCGCAAGCATCATCTTGCTGGTGGACTGATATGACGGCGGCGTTTGATAAATTAAGAAAGCTTCAACAAACAGCCCGAGGCAGATAGTTAAAACCGGAATCCACCAACGCCGCAGGAAAAGGGACTTGTAGCGGTGCAGTCGCGTGATAAAGACGGCAGACCACGAAGTAGAAAGATTTTTACCGACCGTCGCGAGCTGCATATTACATGTTAATCAAGCGCTGCGGCACGTAGATCTGATCGTCGGGCCCAAGCTCCAAGTCTTCATCAGTGTGTCCTTCCTCGATGACACGCTTAAGATCGACAGTGGACTCCTGACCGTTCTTGCGAGTCAGCTTCACCTTGCGCTTGTTGGCGAAGTCGCCAAATCCGCCGGCTTTAATAATCGCTTTGCTCACAGTGTAACTCTCGTCTGGCGGAATTTCCTGCGGTCCTTGCGCTTTAACTGACCCGTAGACATAAATCCGGCCGCGGGATTTTTCGCTCACCCGGTCTACCGCCAGGATTACTGTCGCATGATAATAATATTCTTTTTCGAGCAACGATTTAATCGTGTAAGCAAGTTCTTTGCACGATTTACCTCGAGCCGGCACGAGTCCAACATAAGGGACCTCCAATTCGCCGTTATCGTTGACGCGCAATCGCTGGGAATCGTTGTCCCGATCTTCGACCACTCTGAAGCTGATGTAGTCGTTCGATCCGAGTTTCTTTTTGTCATCCAGCACGGCCATCGAGTTTGTCCGCATCACAGTGCTAGTCGCAGTTGAGGGCCCGTCGGACGAAGGCGGCTTTGCCGGAGCAGGCGCTGGGCTGGTCGCGTCCTGGGCGAGCATCAAGTTGGCCGGAAATATGCAGACAGCAGCGACCAACGCATAGAAGCAGACTCTCATGGTAGCCCCAAATTTACCCCTTTTGCGCTTTTTAGAAACTGTAAGTGCCGTCGACAGAAATGCGGTTCTGGTTGTAATCGCGCAACAACAAGTTGGAGTCTTTGCTCGTGCCCTGATAGCGGACGCCGAGAGTGACGTGCGGCGTCAACTGATAGCCGAGGGTAATTGCGCCGCCGATCCGATGAAAATGCTCGCCCGTGCCCAGTGGAACCGGACTGAAAACACCGGCGAAGCCGCCCGATTCTTCGGCGTCTTCAAAAAAGAACTCGGTCGAAAGCAGCGTGTTGCGGATCAGATTCCAAGTCAGGGTATGGCGAACGTAATTGAGGGTGATGTAGTTTGAGTTTACACCGAGCTGGTTTTCGTGACCGGCACTCAATGTCTGGCTCAGCTGAGCGTTGATCCGATGCCCAATCAGGCCGTTCACATAATAATCCTGTAGATCTTTGTGATCCGGCACCATGAAGGCAAATGGACCGAAGGCAAACGTGACGAAGTTGTGGTCGAAATTGATCCACTGGTAGCCGCCGGCCGCGCGCACTTTGAGGTTATTCGTCAACACAACTTCAACGAATCCACCCACGCTGTAGTCTTCATTATCGTTCAGGATATTCTGATCAAACCTGGTGAAGACCGCGTTGCCCTCTGCACCGACCGTAAGCGTCGGATTGACGATAAAGGCCGCCGAACCTAGCACGATTTCCGAATTACGATCCAAATAATCAAAGGCGGAAGTAGTCGAGATGAAATTGTAATGATCGTAACCGACCTGAAGGAGCAGCTTGTTTAGATCCCACAGGACCGAGAAGCCGGCGGTGTTTTCAAAACGACCGTAGTCCACCACGTTGCTCAGCGCCCCTTCCTGGATCGGATCCTGTTGCAGTTGCATCCGATCATGAATGTTGATGCGGAAGTCGCTCACAAAAATGTCGAAAGCGATCTGTGACTTTGGCGCGATCAGTATCGCATCGGTATCGTTCTTTGAATGATCCAGATAAAAGGCGTAGCCGATACCGAGATCAAGACGCAACGTGTTCAGTTGTGTTACGGGCCAGATGGCGTCGATCGTCAGGTTAGGAGTAACAATGACGTCATCTTGGGAATGGGCGCGTATGACAGTGGGACCAAACGGGCCAATCACAACAGCACTGCCATCATCCGAATAGTTGATGTTGTCATTGTACTCGACCCCAACGGTTGCCCCCACTCGAAGTCGAACTGGGCCCAACAGCAAATTATACGGGATGCGAGAGACATCCTGCTCCCGGGCATCCGAAGCCTCCTGGCCGGCCAATGACGGGCGCACCGCGTCCTGCGCATAAACACCCAACCTCATGACCAGCGTCAATATCACGAACAAAAGCGTGACCGATTTCCGGAACTGATCGCGATGTAAGGAGACAGCACGACGGCGACTCATAGGCAGGTTGGTCAGGTTAAGGTTTAGCAGTTGTAGTCCCTCTATCGGTAATTCCAAAATCCCAAGCCAATGAGGCACATACGAATGCCGTCTTCGGTTCAAGATCGTAATTTTCTTATCCAGTTATCAGTTTTTCCAGGGGTTCTTTTGTACGAGAAAACACCTTGATTAGGCAAGTGAAATCGGAGGAATTTACAGGGTTTCATTGAAAAGAGCCCGGCAAAACCTGACCTGCTGCCATGGAGTCTGTTAGCCGCGAAATTTTCGCGCTTGGCCTGCTCTAAGCTTCTATTGCTCACATGCGTTCCGGTTCATGGCAAATTAACCCCCGCTCGGCCAGGATTTTCCGGCGTCTTTCCGGGCTCGCTTTTGTCGGATTTCTTGCTGTAAATCATTGTTGCTATGCGGGCGGTCCGACAAAGAACAGCACGCAAATCGAATATATCGCCCCGGACGGGCAATTTTCCTCCTTAACCGCGGCGCACCCGGCACCTCACAAACCGACCGCGGCGTTCGTCGACAACGACACCATCAGCTGTGCGCTAAGAGAAGGCGAAACGACGTTCATCATCGAATTGCCAAACAATTCGCCGCGAGACCGTTTCACCTTTCTAAATAAAAACGCCGCTGCTTGCGGCGAACTTCGTATCGCAGTTTCCGATTCACCCCTTCCCGCGGATAGCCCGAAATGGACCGAAGTGGACGGGATCGTCCCCTTCGCTCACAAGCGCCTTTTTAAATTGTCGATGTTGGGCGTAGATACAAAATTCGTGCGGCTCTCGTTCAAGGTCGAAGGACAGCGGCAGGATTCCGCCCAGATCTCTCATCCGTTCCAAACTTCCGTTCTCACGGCGGCGATCAATTCAAATTTTAGCAGATTGGATGAATCCGGCCGCGATCTCAACGTCGCCGCGGTCTTAGTCGCGGCGCTACAGGCCGGGCAAAAATAAGTAATTCTTCGTCGTAATCGCGCTTGGTAAATCGTCGCGGGCGCGCTCAATGACACGAATTTCAGAGGCATGGAACTAGCTCTTAATAGCGCGGCTTCGATTGTTGTGACGCATGCGATTGGACGAACGGAAACAGATTACAAAAACGCCGCTCCAATCACCTTTGCTCGATCGGATCGTCGCAACCCAACTCCATCAACCCTCTAATGAACGCAAGACAACTCACATCCTGTCTGAGAGTGATTCAACGCCGCGCGATGATTATTTTGCGATTGTTGCCAGGGCTACGAACGATGCAGTTCGGGATTGGGATGTAAGAAGCGACCGGCTCTTGTGGCCGCAGGGCCTGGAATCTCTTCTCGGATACAACGCATCATCCGCTGAGTGCAACGACATCGGTTTCTGGCAAAAGAATCTTCACGCCGGTGATCGCGCCCGCGTCGCTTCGTCGATTCGCGACGCGTTTGCCGGCTCGTCCGATCATTGGAGCGGCGAATACCGTTTCCGCCGCGCCGATGGCTCTTATATCAATGTCCTCGAACGAGCACTGATTTTGCGTGCGGCCAGCGGCACGCCCGAACGCTTGATCGGTTCCCTCATGGACGTTACCGCGCGCAAACAGCTTCAGGATCAGCTTTGCCGGTCGCAAAAAATGGAAGCGTTCGGTCAACTGGCTGCAGGCGTCGCGCACGATTTCAATAATTTTCTCACCACGATTCTCGGTTACGGCGATTTGCTGCTCCACGAACGCCAGATCAAAGGAACCCTTGCCGATCATGTTGCTGAAATCCGCGCCGCCGCCGCGCGCGCCTCCGCTTTAACGCAGCAACTTTTCGCTTTCAGTCGCAGACAACCGCGCGAAGCCGTAATTGTGGAAGTCAATTCCATCATCACAAACCTCGAACGCTCATTGCTTCGGCTCATCGGCGAAAATATCTCCGTCGTTTGCTCTTACCACCACGAGAAGGAAGGCGCGCACATAAAGGCAGATCCAAGCCAGATTACGCAAATCATTCTCAATCTGGCGGTAAACGCGCGCGACGCGATGCCCAAAGGCGGCCAGCTTACGCTCGAGACTGCGATTGTCGATCTGACCAACGAAACCGAATCGCCTTTCTACTGCGGCGACTTTGTTCCCGGCCACTACGTTCTGATCAAGATTGCCGACACGGGCAGCGGAATGAGCGAAGAGGTCAAAGCTCATCTCTTCGAGCCATTTTTCACCACCAAAGTCGATCAGGAGAGAAGCGGCCTCGGCCTCGCAACTTGTTATGGCACTGTCCATCAAAACGGCGGACATCTGCGCGTCGAAAGCGAACTGGGTAAAGGCACCGTCGTCCAAATTTATCTCCCACGCGTGCCAGCGCCGCCTCCGCCCACATACAAAAAACCAAATGGCAGGAAACCGCGCGGCGGCACCGAAACCATTCTCGTTCTCGAAGACGATATTAGTGTCCGCCACATTTCCGTGCGCATGCTCCGCGGTCTCGGTTACCAGGTAATCGAAGCTGCCAATGGCGACGACGCTCAGCGTTTGCTCAGTGAAAACGGCGGCCGGAAAGTCGACCTCCTTCTTACCGATCTGGTGATGCCGCAAATGAGCGGGCGCCGTTTCGCCGATGCACTGCGCGCGGCTCATCCCAATATCAAAGTTCTTTTTATCTCCGGATATCTTGAAGAATCGCTTCAACCAAGCGACCGATGCGAACCGGAAATGTTTTTCCTGCCAAAGCCTTTCGACACGGAGCAACTGGCCGCCAAAGTTCGCGAAACGCTAGACAGTTAATCTGTAGTGTCCGCCGTCGCGGCGGCATTGATCCTCAGTTCGCGACAGCTGTCGATCTTGTCGATTGTCGCTTGTCCGCCATAGCCGCTCGACCCGCCGTAGCTTTATGCGAAGGCTGGTTGGCCGATCACGCGGCTGAGAATATTCGGGTCGAGCGCGGTCTCGTCGCTGATGGCCGCTTGTGCCGATTTACCGCCGTCATCAGCGATCGTCCCGGCGGACTGGCCGATCTCGCCAAACAAATCGCGGCGAACGGCGCAAGTATCAAAGAAGTGGTGCACGACCGCGCGTTCGCCAGCTCGGATGTTTCAACCGTCAATGTCCTTTGCACCGTTGAAACGCGGAACCACGAGCATTTCGCCCAACTTCGCGCACACTTGAAAGCGCATGGCGTCGAAACTTACGACGCGAAATAATCTCCTGTAATGGCGGTCTCTGACCGCCGAGCCCACATTGAAAAGTTAGTTTCGTTCCGTAGTCTGTCGGATGCATTTGCGCGAGCAAAAGATCGACACCGACAACCGCCAGTCCGGCTCGGACTTCGCGCGGCGGCATATCGGTCCGAATGAAAACGAGACCACGGAGATGTTGCGTTCGCTTGGCTTTGAAAATCTCGACGCGCTGATCGATGCGACCGTTCCAAAAAACATCCGGTTGGACCGAGAATTAAATTTACCGGAAGCGAAGTCGGAAAACGAAGCGCTGGCCGAATTACGCGCGATCTCAAAGAAAAACAAGATCGCGAAATCTTTTCTCGGTGCGGGCTACTCTGATTGCATCACACCGCCCGTGATTCAGCGGAACATCCTCGAAAATCCTGGCTGGTACACCGCTTACACACCGTATCAAGCCGAGCTGGCACAAGGTCGCCTCGAAGCGCTCCTCAATTTTCAAACGATGATTGTCGATCTTACCAAGCTCGACATTGCCAATGCATCGATGCTCGACGAAGCCACGGCCGCCGCCGAAGCGATGACGCTTTGTCATGCTGCTGTTCCTGAGAGAAAAGCTTTCCTGGTTGCCGAGAATTGCCACCCGGAAACAATCGAAGTCGTTCGCACCCGCGCGAAGCCGCTTGGAATTGAAGTTAAAGTCAACAATCACTCGCGCTTCAAATTCGACAACTCCGTTTTCGGCGCGCTGGTACAATATCCGGCAACCGACGGCGCGATTTACGATTATGCGGAGCTCGTTAAAAAAGCGCACGATGCCGGAGCGCTCGTTGTTGTCGCCGCGGACATTCTCGCGCTCACATTGCTAAAGCCGCCGGCCGAATTCGGCGCGGACGTTGCAGTCGGCAACACGCAACGCTTTGGTGTTCCGCTCGGTTTCGGTGGTCCGCACGCCGCCTACTTCGCTACGCGCGATCAATACAAACGTCACATGCCGGGTCGTCTCGTTGGCGTTTCCCATGACGCTGAAGGCCGGCCGGCCTATCGACTCGCGTTGCAAACGCGAGAGCAACACATCCGCCGCGACAAAGCGACCAGCAACATTTGCACAGCACAAGTTCTTCTCGCCGTGATCGCCTCGATGTACGCGGTTTACCACGGGCCGCGCGGTTTGCGCGCAATCGCCGAGCGCGTTCATCGCCGGACAAGTCAACTGGCTGATGGTCTTCGCGCGCTCGGATTGAAAATTACGCATGAAAATTTCTTCGATACAATCCGGGTTGAAGTCGAATCGAGCGGCACGCTGATCGAGCATGCCGAAAAAGCAGACTGCAATCTGCGCGTGCTCGGACCGCACGCGGTCGGCATTTCGCTAGACGAAGCGACCACCAATCGCGATATCGAACTGTTGATGTCGATCTTTCGCGGCACGCATGTCCGCGATCTTGCCGATGATAATCTTGGTCAGCCGCCGCTGCGCATTCCAAAATTCGCGGTCCGCAATTCGGAATTCCTAACCCATCCGATCTTCAACACGCACGACACCGAAACCGAAATGCTGCGCTACTTGAAAAAACTCGAGTCGCGCGATCTCTCGCTCTGCCACTCGATGATTCCGCTCGGCTCGTGCACGATGAAATTGAACGCGACCGCGGAAATGTTTCCGATTTCGTGGCCGGAATTCGGCAACCTCCATCCATTCGCGCCCAGCGAGCAGACGAGCGGCTACATCGAGATATGCCAGCAATTGGAAGAATGGCTCGGGGAAATCACGGGTTTCGCCGCGGTTTCATTGCAACCGAATGCCGGTTCACAAGGCGAATACGCCGGCTTGCTCGCGATCCGCGAATATCACGCGTCGCGCGGTGAAGCGCATCGGAACGTTTGTCTGATTCCAACTTCCGCGCACGGAACAAATCCAGCTAGCGCGGTCATGGCCGGACTTAAAGTCGTTGCGGTCGCGACGTTGAAAGATGGCGATGTTGATCTGGCCGATCTCCGCGCCAAGGCCGACGCGCACGCAGGCGATCTTGCGGCGCTGATGGTGACTTATCCCAGCACGCACGGCGTTTTCGAGCCGACCATCCGCGAAATTTGTGAAATCGTGCACAGCCACGGTGGTCAGGTTTACATGGACGGCGCGAACATGAACGCGCAGTGCGGTCTTTGCCGCCCCGGCGATTACGGCGCCGACGTTTGCCACTTGAATTTGCACAAAACGTTTTGCATCCCGCACGGCGGTGGCGGCCCTGGCGTCGGACCGATCGGCGTGGCGAAACATCTGGTGCCATTCTTGCCGGCGACGGCGTCGTTGAATCCAGATGTCGATCTTAACAAGCGCGTTGGTCCGGTGGCGCAGGCGCCTTACGGCAGTGCGAGCATTCTAACGATCTCGTGGATGTACATCCGGATGATGGGCCCGGATGGATTGAAACGCGCGAGCGATATCGCGATTCTGAATGCGAATTACATCGCGAAGCGTCTCGATCCGCATTTTCCGGTTTTGTTCAAAGGCAAACGCGGGCTCGTGGCACACGAGTGCATTATCGATCTTCGCCAATGGAAAAACGCGGGCATTGAAGTCGAAGACGTGGCGAAACGCTTGATGGATTACGGTTTTCACGCACCGACAGTTTCGTGGCCGGTTGCGGGAACGATGATGATCGAGCCGACAGAAAGCGAATCGAAAGAGGAGCTCGACCGTTTTTGCGACGCGATGATTTCAATTCGCAAAGAGATCGATGCGATCGCGAACGGCAAAGCCGATCGGCAAAACAATTTGCTCAAAAACGCGCCGCACACCGCGCAGCAGATTGCTTCTGAAAAATGGGACCGCCCCTACTCGCGCGAGCAGGCCGCGTTTCCGGCGCCGTGGACACGGGAACATAAGTTCTGGCCGTCCGTCGCGCGGATCGACAACGTTTACGGCGACCGGAATTTATTCTGCTCCTGTCCGCCGATCAAAGAGTTCGGCGAATCTTAAGCTTCGGGCGCGAGCTCGGGCGCGCGGTCGACTCGAGTCGGAACAAGTCGCAGGGCCGAACCATTCTTTTCGTCGGAAACTTCGTCGCCTTGTTCGTGGTATTCGGCGTCGGCGTTGACTTGCCAGAGATCGTAAAGCTTGGCGTCGGCCAGAATATTTTCGACGCACAACATCGCCGTCATCATGGCGTGGTCCTGATTGTTGTATTTGTGC
>DATNKD010000007.1:0-4428 GCA_035603575.1 Chthoniobacterales bacterium | reverse complement strand
CATTAGATCGTGCGACGATTAGCGATTGCGATCTTTGTCGCGGCGGCGCGGTCCGCACTTGCTCAGGGCGGTCCACCAATGATCAGCGATGATCCCGGGACACCCGGCGATCGAAAATGGGAGATCAATCTGGCGGTTGCTTTCGAACATCGGCCAAATGAAACGGCATACGATATTCCTGCGATTGATCTGAACTACGGCGTCGGCGAGCACATTCAGCTTACGCTTCAAACCGCACCCGTAATTTTAAAGCGGAGCGAGCATGGACCGATCGGCGGTCTGGGCGGGACGCAGGCGGCGCTGAAGTGGCGATTTCTCGATCAAGAAACAAACGGTTTCGACATGTCGATGTTTCCGCGGGTGATTTTCAATGTCGTGCAATCATCCGTACGACGCGGTCTCGCTGAGGACGGCACACGATTTCAAATTCCATTCCAAATCGCGCGCACGTTCGGTCCATGGCATGCCGACGCAGAGTTCGGTCCACTTGCCAGCAGTGTCGGTCGCAGCGAATGGCTTTACGGAATCGTCGGCGGTTTCGATGTAGCGAAGCCGACGATGTTAATGGCGGAGCTCCATGGTACTTCGCGCATGAATTTCACGCGCGACGTGTTGACGGTTAACGTCGGTCTGCGTCACCAGTTCACCGAAACACGGATTCTGATCGCTTCGTTAGGTCACGAAGTGCGAACGCCGGACGACCAACCGCTCGCGTTGATCGGCTATTTTGGATTCCAGTTAGTCTACTGACGCGCGCGTTTCGTCTTCCGACTTTCGCGAAGTAAGCAGGATGAGCACAATCATGAACGCGGCCAGGGCGTACGACGAATGAATTGGCTCAGGTTAAGTCCGCCATGATCGGCGTGCAGTTGCTCTACTGAACGGCGTCTACTCGGATTTCTTCAATGCGCTTTCGAAGCCGGCCTCTGCGGGAAAATCAGAACCAACGCGATGATTACGACCAAGAGCGCTAACGATGCAGTGTAGCGGCTTAGAGCCAGCCCTCCTTGTGCGTGCGGCTTATCGAGAAAGTCGCCGACGACGGCGCCGAGCGGGCGAGTCAAGATGAATGCCGCCCAAAATAAAATGACGTGTGAAGCGCTCGTGAAGTAGTAGAGAAGAGCGGTCAAAAGAAGTAGACCACCGAACACTGCGGCCGCCCCGACATAGCCCATTTCATTGGTATCGGCGACCCAATCGCCGAGTGCCGTACCGAGTGTTTGCGAGAACATGATCGTCACCCAATAAAACACCTCAACTTTCGGTGTATTCACCGTTTCGATCGATATGCTGCCGGTCGACCAACGCCACATCAGAAGCGACGCAATCACGAAGATCAGCAAGATCGTCGAACCGCCGGTGTAGCCGATGCCGAGCGATCTGGTGCAATAATCGGCCAGGGTGGTCCCGACCGTCGTCGTTGCGACGATCGTTAACCAGTAGAGGAACGGGTGAAATTTTTTCGCCCTGATTTGCACGAGCACCGCGACTACGAAAACCACACCGAAGATTGCCGTTCCGACCAGATAGCCGCTGCCTTTGGCTGCGGCCGTCGTTTCGCCAAGCCACGACATGGTGACGGCATCGCCACCGGTCTCGCCGAGCGTGGTCGCCAGGACCTTAATGATCCAGAAGAGAAGCGTTACCTGCGGTACCTTTGCAACGAGGTCCGATTTCCTTTCGTCCATTGTTATCCTCTAATAATCATCTTTGCCAAAGATAGCCGAGTTCGGCTGTACGCGTCAGAGATAAGGAAGCAGGGTGAACTAAACTCAATAAGCTCGTGGCGCTAACAGAATTGAAATCCCAAAGGAGAACGCGTCGGCATGACTAAACGGTCGCAAAAACGATCTTGGCCGCATGCTTGAATAAACTGCGCGATTCGGCCAAAACTTGTGCGTGCGCGCCTTAAAATCGCTGGCGGACTTTTTCGGACTCAAACGCAATCTGGTTGTTCTACTCATCACAATCTTCGTCATCGGCGCCGGCGAAGAACTCTGGATGCGGTTCGTCCCGAAATTTCTCCAGACATTGGGCGCGAGTGTTTTTGTCATCGGCCTCTACGATGCGCTGCGCACATTGCTCGGCGCGATTTACGCCTATCCAGGCGGAGTGATTGTCGATCTTTGGGGACATCGCCGCGCGTTTCTGACTTTCAACCTCGTATCAATTGTTGGTTACGCGCTCGTCCTTCTGGTTCCGCATTGGGGCGCGGTGATCGCGGGAATGTTTCTCTTTTTGTCGTGGAGCTGTTTTTCGTTGCCAGCGACTTTTTCGCTCGTCGCAGCTGCGCTGGAAGCAAATCGCCACTCCATGGGCATCGGCGTCCAATCGGTGATCAAGCGATTGCCAATCATGATCGCACCGTTTTTTGGCGGGTTGTTGATTGATCGTTTTGGCGTCGTTGGGGGCGTCCGGATCGCGCTCGTCATTTCGATCGTTCTTTCCGGCGCCGCGATTTTTGTGCAACAGCAATTGCGTGACGAACCGAAAGACGAAGCGCCCAAGGAACGGCTGAATTTTTGGCAAAGTTTACGCGAGTTCAATTCGCCGATGCGGCGGCTGCTCTTGAGCGACATCCTGATTCGATTTTGCGAACGCATTCCCTACGCGTGGGTCGTGATCTTCGCGATGGACTACATCGGCATGAGCGCGAAGGAAATTGGCGTGCTCACAACGGTGGAAATGCTGGCCGCAACGCTATGCATCATCCCGGCGTCGCATTACGCAGACAGATACGGTCGAGAACCATTCGTCATCGTGACGTTCATTATGTTTACCCTTTTCCCAATCGGCTTGCTCGTTTCGCATGCAATTCCATCGTACAGCCTCGCTTTACTCTTCGTGGCCTTTATGATTCGGGGTTTCAAGGAATTTGGCGACACATCGCGAAAGGCGCTCATCATTGGTTATTGCGACCCTGCGCGCTGCGGGCAAATGGTGGGCACTTATTATTTAGTACGCGACTTGATCGTCAGCGTCGCTGCAATCTTCGGTGCGTATCTGTGGAACGTGAATCCAAATGTGAATTTTCTCAGCGCCGTGGCTCTCGGCATCGCCGGCACGATCTTCTACATCAAAACGATCCGTGAACAGCGCGAGGAAGCACTCGAAAACATGAAAGAGGAGATCTCCCGACGCCGATTCCGGTAAGCCGCGAGTTTACTTTGGCACTTCGCTCGCATCGCCCAAATATTCCCAGCGCTGGAGTGAAATCGGGACGTTGCCGTTTTTCCAAACAAAGTCGTGGAACGCGCGCAGATTGAATCGGTCACCGTGCTGCAATCGCGCGTCGGCCAGAAATTTCACGATTTGCAGCTTGCCGATTTGGTAGCTGATTGCGCCGCCTGGCCCGGTCGCAAAAGCGGTCGCTTCTTCGCGGGCGGTTTCCATATCCATCGGCACCTTGTCATGCAGATATTTGGCGGCTTGATCGAGGGTGAACTCGCCGAGCGCGAGTCTTACATCCACTTCCACGCGGAGCGCGCGCAGACGCATAAAATTGTAAATGATCTCGCGCGTGTGCGGACTGTCATCGAACAAACCCGCCTGCAACATCATTTCCTCGGCATAAAAACCAATCCCCTCGTTCGCGGTCGAAGCATAATAATAGCGGCGAATCGGATTCTCATGTTTCCAGGAAAGACAAAGCTGGAAATAATGGCCCGGAATTCCTTCATGAACGCAGATGGGTCGCGGGTCCTGCGCCGTGGCCCGCCAAAAGTAGCCGAGCTTTGCCGATGGTTCCGCCACATAGCGAATACAATTTTGATTCAATCGTGAAGGCGAAGTGAAATCATCTGCCTCGCCGAAACCTTGCAGTGCGCGCAAAAATTCCGGCATTGGTCGCAAGGTGTAATGCTGCAGCCAATCGGGAAGAGTGAGAATGGTGTGCTCACCCAGAAATTTTCGGATCGCCAATTCTTTTGCGGCGGCGTCCTTGGCCCATTCGTCGATGTTCTCCGCGAGTTTCAGTGGCGGAACGTCGCGGTTTCGCTGGATTTCAAACGTTTCGAAAGCGACGGCGCGGTCCCATTCCTGCCGTCCCATTGCGAGCAACTGCTCCGGCGAATACGGGAGCATCGCGATGTTACGCAGAAAGAAAACGTAAGCATCGCGGCCGAGCGCAGTCTCGTTCGGAAGTGACGGGAGCAGTTCTTGTAAATAAGTCCGGTATTTTTCCAACGCGTCCGCCGCGCGATCCGTCGCGGCATTGAGATCCTGTTCTTTCAGAGTTGTCGATCTTGTCAGGGCGCTGGCCATTTGATGCAGACGTGGCCGGATGTTTTCGAGCGCTTGCGCGGCAACTCGCGCAAAGGGGGCGGGCGGTCTTTCCAAATTCTGGGCCGCCTGTTCGAGAATCGATGGAACATTCTCGATCCGCGTCAGGATCTTGCGCGATTGCGTTTCGGTGTATGGCACCGGAAC
>DATNKD010000006.1:0-5882 GCA_035603575.1 Chthoniobacterales bacterium | reverse complement strand
CTGTCGCCCTCGCCGGAAAAGTCGCGGTCGATCTGAATTTCACCGCTGGACGGAGCGCGAATGAGTCCGCCTGCAAACGCGCAGACCTGGGCGTGGCAATTTCGGCAACGCCATTCATGGAACGGGTGAAAGACTTTCCATGGCCGCAGTACGTGCTGAAACTGGACGAATTGATGCCCCAAGTGAAATCGCGAATTCTTTTTTGGTGGATGATGTCGATCTTCGCCCCGACGCGCCTGCTTCTCCGATTGTTACAAGTCCCAAAACGCGGCGGTCACGACGAAGCCATGGTGCTTTTTACCAGCGGCAGTTCCGGAGAACCCAAAGGCGTGGTTCTCTCTCATCGCAATATCGTCGGTAATGTTTCCCAATTTCGCGAGCTGCTCGATGCGAAAAAGGAGGACGCGATTCTGGCGTCGCTGCCGTTTTTTCACAGCTTCGGTTCAACCGTCACGCTTTGGTATCCGTTGATCGAAGGCGTCCGCATCGTCACTTATCCGAATCCGCTCGAAGTAGCGAAAAACGCCGCGCTGATCGAGAAATACAAACTGACGTTTCTCCTGGCGACGCCAACTTTTCTTCGCGGTTATTTGCGCAAAGCCGAGCCGCAGCAACTCCGCAGTTTGTGGCTCGTTATCACTGGCGCAGAAAAACTTTCGCTCGATCTGGCACAAGCATTCGAAGAGCGATTCAAACAGCGGGTGTTCGAAGGGTACGGACTGACCGAGACCTCGCCGGTTGTGAGCGTGAACTTGCCCGAGCCGCAGCCGACCAAAGCACGCGAACAAGTACAGCCATCGAGTCGTCTGGGATCAGTCGGCAAAATGGCGCCCGGCATCGCGGCCGAAATTCGCGACCCGGAGACCGATCGAAGACTTTCGTTGCATGAAACCGGAATGGTCTGGTTCCGCGGCGTAAATATTTTCGAAGGTTATCTGCATGATGAAACACGCACCGCGGATGTTCTGCACGACGGCTGGTTCAAAACTGGCGACATCGGCCGGTTCGATGAAGACGGATTTCTTTACATCGAGGGCCGGCTTTCGCGCTTCTCAAAGATCGGCGGCGAAATGGTTCCGCACGAAGCTGTCGAACAAAAGATTATCGAGCTGCTCGGATTTTCTGGGAAAGACGAACGCGTAATTGCGATTGCCGGGGTCCAGGATGAAGCCAAAGGCGAAGCGCTTGTTTTGCTCACCGCAGCGGATGTCGATCTTGCTCAGCTGCGTGACAAACTCCGTGAAGCCGGCGTTCCCAATTTGTGGATCCCAAAAAAAGTTTGCCGGCTAGATTCGATTCCTGTCCTCGCCGCCGGCAAACTCGACCTCAAAAAATGCCAGGAGCGCGCGATCGACACACGACCAATTTCATGATGAGGAAAATTTTTCACTCGATTTCCAATCGCACGGCGGCGTTGTTCATGAAGGTGCTCTTCGGTTATTCGTCGCGCATTTATGTCGTCGGCCGTGAGCACGCGAACCGCGCTGGGGGATTTTTGCTCGCCTCAAATCATATCAGCCATTTCGATCCACTCATCATCTCATCGATGGTGCGGCGGAAGATCGATTGGATGGCAATGGCCGAGTTTTTCCCGGTTCCGGGACTCGGACATTTTTTGCGGGCGGTGGATGCTTTTCCAGCCGCGCGCGATCGGGCAGATCGAAAAACGATTCGCACAGCGATCGAGCGGCTGAAAGACGGCCGCGTCGTCGGCGTTTTTCCCGAAGGCGGCATTCGCGATGGTGCGCAATCGCTGCTCGAAGGCGCGGAGCTTCGCGCCGGCGTATCGACACTTGCACACATGGCCGGTGTTCCAATCGTGCCATGCGTAATTCTCGGAAGCGACCGGCTCTACGCGAAAAGAAATTGGCTGCCGCTTCGGCGAACTCCGGTCTGGATCGCTTTCGGCCAGCCGATCTCGAATTTCCCCGATTTAGAGAAAGCCGCTGCGCGAGAACGGATCGAACAGGAACTCACCGCTGCGTTCCAGCCGCTCTACGCGGCGTTGCGCGAGAAATTTCAACTGACAGCGGACGATCTGCCGCACGCGCCGCGCGAGCGGATGCGCTCGCATCCGAAAAATCGTCGTCGCCCACTCCGTCGCGCGACTGCGACCGCAGTCGACCTAGCGATGTGCGCGTCGATGAATTTGTTGCAATCGCGCCACCGTTTAAATGGGGGAAGCGCGGAGGAAATGGAGCGTTACGTTGCTGAATGCGAGACATTAACGCCGCACGAGTATTATGCCGTGCGGCAAGATGTCGATCTTGTCCGCGAGATCGAAGAGCGCAATGGCGCGACGATTACGTGGCGCAGCCCAATCGAAACAAGATTTCCGAGGAACAATATTGCGCGCGCCGATTTCTTCCCGTGCGCACTGGGAAAAACTGCACCGACTGTCATCATGCTTCACGCGTTGATGTCGGCGACGCATATCGGTTATCGCCGGTGGGCAGCGCGGTTCAACGAGCTCGGGTGGAACGCGGTTTTTGTTCATTTGCCGTATCATTACTCGCGGGTTCCGCGCGGTTATTGGAACGGCGAGCTCGCGATCACAGCCGACCTAATTCGAAATGCCGAAGGTCTGCGACAAGGAGTAATCGAAGTGCGCCAACTGATCGGCGCATTGCGCGACCACGGTTGCAGCGAATTCGGAATCCTCGGGACAAGCTATGGCGGATGGATCGGCGCGTTACTCGCGATGGTCGAGCGCGATTTAAGATTCGTCGCCCTGATGTGCCCGATCGTAAACGTGGAACATGCGATTTGGCAAAACCCGGGCACCGCATTCATGCGACGTGAATTACGCCGGGCGAAGATCGCACCCGAACTGGTGGCGCGGCATTTTCATCTTAGCTCGCCTTTGCACAACTTGCCGGTGTGCGATCCGACCCGTGTGCTCTTTGTCTCGGGCGATTTCGATTTGATCGCGCGACCCGGCGACATCGACGAGATCCAGCACAAATGGCGCGGCTCGGAATTACTTCGCGTACCGCAAGGCCATTTCGGTTATTGCATGATGCGCGAGACAATCTCGCGCCTGAAAGAACGCGGACTCTAGTGCGAATCGCCGTAGTCGAGCCAGTGCATCGCGCCCATCAGGTCGCGTAGTTGTTTGTTGTCAACAGATAGAGCGGGCAGCCATTCGCTGATCAGTTCGCGTTTCCACCAGGCTTTCTCGCCGAGGGGCGCGAACCGATATCGATAAAGCCGGGCGCGGACGTAATGCGGCGGCTTATCCGGAAACGGATTGTTGGCCAGCAGTGACAATGTGTCCGGATCGTTGTGCAAAAGTTTCCAGACAAAATGAAATGTCCACGGGTAATCGGCAGGCGAAGCCATGGCCGCGAACCAAATTTGCCAGTCGATCCGCGGTTGATACGGCGCGATGAACGGCGGACGTCGATTTGGGTCCCCTGGTTTCGCTATAAATTCGTATTCTTCCCATTTCGTGTCGCCGGTAATGACTGCGTCATCCGTTCCTTCAAAAGCAATTTCGTCACGCTCGCGCCCGACGGTTCCGAATGCGCCGTAGGTGTTGACCAGGTCGAGTCTATTAAACGCCGTATTCATCATCTGGCGGCGCGAGACGAGGTTGAGCACCGGATCGATGCTTAAATAGGCAACAAGGATCGACAACCCGACCGAGACCGTATTGTTGATGCGTGAAGCTTGGGATTCTTGCGCAGCGCGCTCTGCCCGCTTCACCAGCGACTTTGGCAAAACGTGTCGAAGTAGGGTGTCATCAAAACAGGCGAGAAACGGAATGATGGTGAGATAATTCAGGAACGAAAGATTCCCGCTGATGATGAGGACGATTTGAAACGTGACGAGTAACACGCCCGCGATGTGGCGTGCGGTTCGCGGTCCGAACGAGAACCACGGCACGATTAGCTCGACGATGTGGTTCCAAAGCGTTTCCAGTTTATGAAACCAGTGCGGCGCAAAATGGAGATAACGACTGATCGGATTCGGGATCGGCTGTGTTTCGTAGTGATAAAACATGCAGGTCAGATCGCGCCAACACTCGTCACCGCGCAATTTGATGAGCCCGGCGCCGACCATGATACGAAAACCGAGCCAGCGAAAAAGCCACATCACCAGAATCGGCGGCCGGGATTTCGGAAACGGTCGCCCATCGAGCAATGGACAGAGAAAGATCGATAAGAATCCGGTTTCGAGCAGCTGAATTTCCCAACCGTAGCCGTACCAAATTTGGCCGACGTGAACGATCGACATGTACATCGCCCACAGGGCCGCGAGAAGAATTGCGTTGGCGTAACCGCCCAGAACGATCAGCGACAGCGCGAACCCGACCCAGGCAAAGATCGACATTCCCTGGTCGGTGCAACCGAACCAGAACAGCGTCGGCACCTCCAACATTCCTTCCGTCCGTGAGCCGAGTTGCGAATGAATGTTGTAAAGAAAATCATGCGCCGGGGTCAGACCACTTCGGCCAACCAACGGGACCAATTGCCAGGCCGCGATTAAAAACGCGATCGTGTAAACAAATCCGAGCAGCCGAAGGATAACGAATCGGGTCAGCCAATACGAATTTCCCCGTGCGAAAAATTTGTCGAGGAAATCACTGTTGTTCATGAAACGCGTCGAAACGTTCAGCGCTCAACGCCAAATGGACAATGGAAAATCCGAAGTCGACGCCAGATGCGTGCGTTGACAGCGACGGCGGTGCGATTGAACGTTGTCGCCGCTTACTCGCCAGGGTAGCTCAGCGGTAGAGCAGGGGACTCATAAGCCCTTGGTCGGGAGTTCGATTCTCCCCCCTGGCACTCCCCTACTCTTTCTTTTTGGAGACGTACGGCGCGAGATCTTTCGGGCTTCCGCGTAGCGTGGCCATGAAGCAAACGCCTTTGTCCTCTTTGACCACGCCGACCCAGCGCTCCTGTTCGATAGAACGCCAGCCAAAGAATTCGCGCGCCTTCCCCGTTTTTGGATCGCGCTCCGCCGGAAAAATAAAAAACTGCATCTTCTTTTCCACGACCCAAACTTGCGCGACGCGTTGACCTTCCTCGTCGTCGAACACGCGACAGCCGAGCGTTTTTAACTCGGCGAATTCCGGCGGTACATCGTAATGCACGAGACGGTGTTTCATGAAAAGGAAATCGCCGAGCGCGCCGGCGTCCGTCTTCACCGGATCGAGCATCATCGCATGAGTAGAACTTGCCGTGGTCAGCAAACGGCGCGCGGTCGGTTCTCCCGGAAACCGATTCATTCGGTCGACCAGTTGAAAAATTGCAATAATAGTGATGACCAGGACCGCGATACCGGTCGCGAGAAACGCCGGATTTTGCGCATATTTTTGCCAACGCCGCCGCGTCGGCGCGATGAACGTGTCGGTTGGAATCCAATCGGTAATTTCCTGCGGGATCGGAATTGCTTGAACTAACGCCGTTGCCGCTTTGTCGAAATTTTGCTGAATCGCAAACACTTCGGTCTTGCGCGCACGATGAAGCGCCATCCGCAATGAGCGCTCGTCCACGCGCTCCTCGCGAATCGGCGCGCAATGCATAAGCATTTTCTCTTTTCGCGAAAGTTGGACCGCACTCATGTTTGGGCCGCAGGAAAGGTCGCGTCCAACCATGCCTGAAATTGTCGCCGTCCATCGCAGAGCAATTTCGACAACTCTGGTGGCTTCAGCTCGGTCACCGAGAGCAAGTCGCGATAATTAAATTCGTCGAGATAAAAAAGTGCGAGCGCGGTGCGTTGCGGATCGGGCGCGCCGGAAATCCAGATCGCCAATTCCTGTGGCTGGAGCTTGTCGATCTGCGACGGCGCCGAGTCGGCAAGCTCGTGCTGTTGAAGATCGACATCTTCGGCCTGCAAACCTTGTTCGCCAGCTTCGAGACAGCGCCAGCGCGCGT
>DATNKD010000005.1:0-11110 GCA_035603575.1 Chthoniobacterales bacterium | reverse complement strand
CGGCATCCATCAAGGCATCGAGGTTTACATGGAGCACACGATCTTATCGCTGCTCAAAGATGGCGATCGCGTCGTTGGCGCGTTTGGTTACGAGCGCGAGCGTGGTCGATTTAAAATTTTTTGCGGGAAAGCGATCGTTCTCGCGACCGGCGGCATTGGCCGCGCCTACAAAATCACAAGCAATAGTTGGGAATACACCGGCGACGGACATTCACTCGCCTACGAAGCCGGCGCGGAATTGATCGACATGGAGTTCGTGCAATTTCATCCCACCGGAATGGTTTGGCCGCCGAGCGTCATGGGAATTTTGGTGACCGAAGGCGTGCGCGGTGAGGGCGGAATTCTCACCAACAAAGAAGGCCGCCGCTTCATGTTCGACGAGATCCCCGAGAACTACAAAGCACAAACCGCTGACAACGAAGAAGAAGGTTGGCGCTATTGCCAAGGTGATAAAAACGCGCGGCGCCCGCCGGAGCTGCTCACGCGCGATCACATTTCGCGCTGCATCGTGCGCGAGATCAAAGAGGGCAGGGGAAGTCCGCACGGCGGCGTCTATCTCGATATCGCCTGGATCAAACAAAAGCTTCCGAAGGCGGCGGATTACATCAAACGCAAGCTGCCGAGCATGTATCATCAGTTCAAGCAACTGGCTGACATCGACATCACCGAGCAACCGATGGAAGTCGGACCGACCACGCATTACATCATGGGCGGAGTGCATGTCGATCCCGACACGCAAATGTCGCGCGTGCCGGGTTTGTTCGCGGCTGGCGAATGCGCGGCTGGAATTAACGGAGCG
The DNA here is from genome assembly GCA_035603575.1 of Chthoniobacterales bacterium. Classification (GTDB taxonomy): domain Bacteria; phylum Verrucomicrobiota; class Verrucomicrobiia; order Chthoniobacterales; family UBA10450; genus AV40. The sequence goes on along the minus strand of DATNKD010000005.1, from coordinate 10,311 downwards.
AACCGACTCGGTGGAAATTCGCTTTCCGATCTTCTCGTGTTCGGTAAACGCGCGGGCGAATTTGCAGCGCGATTCGCTAAAGACAATTCATTGGGCAAGATCGACAACGACAAGATCGATAGCGTCGCGCGGGAAGCGCTGGTGCCGTTTGAACGGAGCGGCGGCGAGAATCCGTATGAGATTCAAAGAGACTTGCAGGAATTGATGCAGGACAATGTCGGGATCGTGCGCACCGAATCGGAAATGCAAGTCGCGCTCGAGCAGCTAAAGAAATTAAAAGAGCGGGCGAGCCGTTCGGGAATTGTCGGCCATCGCGAGTTCAATCCGGGCTGGCACACCGCGCTCGATTTGGAAAACTTGCTTATGGTATCGGAAGCGATCACGCGCGCCGCGATTGAGCGCAAGGAAAGTCGCGGCGCTCAATTTCGTGAAGATTATTCGAACAAAGAAGAACGGTTTGCAAAAGTGAACACGATGATTTTCAAAGCCGAGGACGGCGCGATGCGAATTCGGTTGGAACCGCTCCCGGAGATGCCGGACTATTTAAAGCGAGTTGTCGAAGAGAATGGGTAACCGAGAATCGAGAATTCGTAAATCGTGAATCGGACCCGTTGGCAACGAACATGAAAGAGCGAAGTTCAGTTGAAGACCTCGAGGTTTATCAAGTCGCGCGCAGCTTTTGGAAAACGATGTACGGGCTAGCGAGACATCTGCCTGATATTGAGAAATTTGGATTGGCCAGCCAGATACGCCGTGCTGCTCTCTCGCTTACCAATAACATTGCTGAAGGCCACGGTCGTTATCATTACCTCGACCAAATAAGATTTACTCTGCAATCTCGCGGATCTTTGGAAGAATTGATCGACGATTTAAACGCCTGCGAGGACGAGCAATATTTCCCGGAAAAGGAGATTGCTTCATTGAAACAAGAAGGTTGGCGAGTTCGCCAGCTGATCGATGGCTACATACGTTATTTGCGGCAGCAAAAAAGATCCGAAGAGGTTGGATCAGTCCGAGAAGCCTCGCCGTACTACGACGATACCGACGATTCACGAATCTCGATTTAACGAATCACGATGAACGTTCAGTTCAAAATCTGGCGCGGGGACGCCAAGGGCGGAGCATTTCAGGATTACACGGCTGAATGTTCCGAAGGAATGGTTGTGCTCGACGCAGTGCACGACATCCAGCGCACGCAAGCGAACGACCTCGCCTGCCGGTGGAATTGCAAAGCGGGCAAGTGCGGCTCGTGTTCGGCGGAAGTGAACGGGATGCCGAAGCTGATGTGCATGGCGCGCTTGAGCGATTTACCGCTTGGGCGGCCGATCACGATCGAGCCGATGAAAGCGTTTCCGATCATCAAAGATCTGATCGCGGACGTGTCGTGGAATTTTTTAGTGAAGAGGCGAATCAAACCGTTCACTCCACGCGCGCCGGATGCGCGCGATGGCACGTGGCGGATGCAGCAAGCCGACATCGACCGCGTTCAGGAATTTCGAAAGTGCATCGAATGTTTTCTCTGCCAAGATGTTTGCCATGTGTTGCGCGATCATCAGCTGCACGACAAATTCATCGGCCCGCGTTTTCTCATTCACGTCGCCGCGCTCGAGATGCATCCGCTCGACACCGAGGATCGATTGGAAGAATTGCGAAATACCCAGGGAATCGGTTACTGCAATATCACGAAGTGTTGCACGAAAGTTTGCCCCGAGAACATCGAGATCACCGACAACGGAATCATTCCGTTGAAAGAACGGGTGGTGGATAAATTTTATGATCCGTTCGGATGGTTTTGGCGCTGGTTGAAGAGGAAGGGTGATTCGTAATTCGAGATTCGTGAATCGATTTGCTTTCTGCCCGATTCACGGTTTATCGATTTAACGAAGCACGGATTAGAATGTCGGAGCTGAAGTCACTTTCGAAAGAGGCGATTCCCGCTGCGCTGGAAAAAGCGGAGCGATATCGTTTGCTCAACGAGCCCGGTGAGGCCGAGAGCATTTGTCTCGATATTCTGAAAGCTGATCCCGAAAACCAGCAAGCGATCATAACGTTGTTGCTCGCGCTGACGGATCGATTCGAAAAAGGTTACGCGGTCAGCGATACGCAAACGAAAGAACTCCTTTCGCGAATGAAATCGGAATACGATCGCGCTTATTATACCGGGATCGTGGCGGAGCGTCGTGGGAAGGCGAAACTTCGACAGAACACTCCGGACTGCCGATTCCAGGCTTACGATCTTTTTCGTGAAGCGATGAATTGGTTTGAAAAAGCCGAAGCGATTCGTCCGCCCGGCCACGACGATGCGCTTTTGCGCTGGAACACCTGCACCCGAATTATCGCGCGCAACAATTTGGTCGCGCGCGAGCCGGAAGAACGAATCGAATTTCCGCTCGAATAGCGCGACGTGTTAAGCGGACGAACGCTGAGCGCTGCGATTGGTTAGCGCTTGCTCTGCAAGAGACTCTTGCTCCTATTCAAAGCGTTCAATGGGAGCCAATGAGCGGACTGCGATTGGGAGTTAATGTCGATCATATCGCCACGTTGCGGCAGGGGCGCTATGCCAGCATGCCGGATTCGAAAAATGCCGAACCCGATCCGGTCGCGGTAGCGTCGCTTTGCGAGCGGGCGGGCGCGCGAGGGATTGTCACGCATTTGCGCAGCGACCGTCGCCACATCCAGGACCGCGACCTCGATCGCCTCCGCCAGAACATCATGACCAAGCTGAATTTGGAAATGGGCAACACGCCCGAAATTGTCGATGTTGCTTTGCGCATTGTTCCCGATGAAGTCTGTCTCGTTCCCGAAAAACGCGAAGAAGTGACGACGGAGGGCGGCCTCGATATTGTCACAAATCGGAAAGAACTCGAGCCGACGATCAAGCGGCTTCAGACCTCGGGTATTCGCGTGAGTCTGTTTGTCGATTCAACATTGGAACAAATCGATGCCGCCGGCGAGCTTGGTGTAGAAATGGTTGAGCTTCACACCGGCAAATTGGCCAACGCATTTTCGGAAAAGATCGAGAAACAGGAGCTGGAAAATCTGCAAGCGGCGGCCAAAGCCGCTTCAGAATTGAAACTGCAAGTCAATGCCGGGCACGGCATCAATTACACCAACATCGCGCTCATTCACAAGATCCCACATCTTACTGAGCTGAATATTGGGCACTCAATCGTTTCGCGGGCGGTGTTCGTTGGAATTGAAAACGCAGTCAAGGAACTCTTGGGTGCGATGGCGGATTACCAGGGATGACAGTGACGAACAAAGTCGACTGCTTAACTCGGCCGCGGGTGCCAATAACGACGGCTGTCTTCGAAAAGGGCTGTGCGCCTCGCACATGAGTATTCTCGGAATTGGTGTCGATCTGGTGGAATGCGCGCGCATTCAACATTCGTTCGATCGCTTCGGCGAGAAATTTTTGCGCCGCGTTTTTACCGACGGCGAAATCGAGTACTCGATGTCGATGAAATTTCCGGCCCGCCATCTGGCGGCGCGTTTTGCCGGAAAGGAAGCGGTGGCGAAAGCGTTTGGCACCGGCATTGGCAAAGCAATGGGCTGGCGCAACATCGACATCCGCAAAAAGAAAAGCGGCGAGCCGTTTTTGGTTTTCTCCGGACCGGCGCAAGAACTTGCAACGAAACGTGGCGTAACATCGGCGCTGATTACCTTGAGCCATACCGACCATCACGCTGTCGCCTGTGTCGTGTTGGAAGCGACGTGACGGGTGCTTCGGTCCCCGGATTAAACGAACGCCCCCGCCAGATCTCTCCAGCGAGGGCGTCGTTGTCTAGCAACTCAGGTTGCTATTTTTTGCAGCAACTCGCGTTGCAACACTTTTTGCCTTTGCAGCAATCATTCGTCTGCGCGCTCACAGTCGAGGCGCCCAAAAATGCTGCCAGGCTTACAATTAGAAGAAGATATTTCATACAATTCTCCTGTTTGAGTTTTCCTATCATCCTCGGCTACGCGGTTGATCGCGTGCCGACCGATTGTTCAGAAGACCACCGAACGCGGCGGCGGAACGGGCGGTCGCTGCGAACGCGCTGTTGCGCGATCATCGTTCACTAAAACTGTGCCGCTTATCTCTGCTCCCACGGCAAATGCGTTGGCGTTGCCGAAATAAAAGAGGAGGCAGGCTGCAGGCGTCGTGCAACATGTCGCAGAACTCGAGGTTGTTCCGCCGGGATTGATTGGACAGCGGAGGCCGACGTCCATATTCATGTCAGCGCAACAAGTTTTCTGTTGGACGGTTGAAACAGACTCGCCTGGAAGAACAGGCGTTAAAGAAGCAAGGCTAACGGCGAATACGGCGAATAATAGTCGTGCCGGCAGCTTCATCGACTACAACTTATCACCGACGAAGCTTTTCCAAAGAAGATTATCGATCAGGCGGATGAACGCGGGGTGAACTGTTGAACGCTCGCCTCGACCGGCGGTCTAAGTTGTGCTACAAAGAAAAGCGATGTTGAGCAGGATCATGATCTCGGTGGCTATGGCAGCGGCAGTCCTTGTCGCACCGGTGAGCATTTCTGCCCGATCTTGCATTCTCTTAAATGCGGCTGCTGAAAAAGCATGTCAGCCTGGTTGCTGCGCAAACAAAACCTGCTGCGCCACATCGCGGAAGAACACCTCTCCGATTTCCCAGCCGCTCGCTAAGAGTGCTTCGGGATCTGAATTGAATGCGACCTGCATCGCAACGATCACTGCGGGCGCACCTGGGTATGTTTCGTTAGATCGACAGCTTTCCTTGTCACGCGCACAGTCGTGCGCTGTTGTTCCGCCGCAGCTCGCGGCTCTCTGCACGTTTCTCATCTGATCCACCGGCGTTAACGCCCGGGGTGTGCCCATTCACCGGCACATCTGCTCTTCAACCGCAGTTTTGGATCAATGAACATAAAAACCTTAATAACTTTATCATTCGCAATTTTCGCCGGCGTCTTGGCTGGCGAAGCCAAACCGCTTTCCTACGTCGGCGGCACGATGGTGATGCAGGAAAACGATGAGACCGGACACACCATCACTTTGGACTACACCTTTACACCGACAGAAGCGTTCGGCCTTTACATCAAACAAGAAGAAAACGGCAAAGACATCTTCATGCTTACGCCGGAGCTCAACACTCTGTTGAAGCGATGGAATCTGCCCGATGGCCAGGGAAACATTTTCAACATGAGCGGCGCTGGTGTCGCCAATTATCACGGCAACAACCAGCCCTGTCTTTGGACCGCGTTCCTCGCTGATTACGAATCGCGCCGTTTTTTCTTTTCCTACGAGCCGCGCTTTGTCTGGGACGGGAACATCGAGAAATCGGTTTGGCAACGGGCGCGTATCGGGATCGCGCCGTATCTCGCAAATTACAACGACTTAAACACCTGGATCATGTTCCAGGTCGATCATCATCCGGCGAAGCACGATCATTTCGTTGCCACGCCGCTGATCCGCTTTTTCTACAAAACCTATCTGTTTGAGGTGGGTTACAGCAGTGATCAACACATCATGGTCAACTGGACCATACAATTCTGAAGAGGAAATCATGCGTTACATATTAGTTCTCACTATCGGCTTGAGTCTTTGCCGCACAGCCGCTGCCGATACGATCAAGGCCACCGTTAACGGAATGGTGTGCGGCTTCTGCGCGACCGGCATTGAAAAAACGTTCAAAGCTCAACAAGAGGTCAAAACGGTGAATGTCGATCTTCAAAACAAACTGGTCACGATCCAGACGAAAGAAGGGCAGACAATTGATGATGCCAAACTCAAGAAGCTGATCGGCAACGCCGGATATTCTGTCGTCGCTATTGCCAGGGAAAAATAATGAATCTGCGAAATCTTATTCTCGAAGTTGTGACAATCCTAAGCTCGTTTACCACCTTGCTGTGTTGCGCCGTACCAGCATTGCTGGTGTCGCTCGGCGCCGGAGCCGTGCTGGCAAGTCTGGTAACGGCAGTGCCTCAATTAGTTTGGATTTCCGAACACAAAATTCCACTGTTCGCCTTTGCCGGCCTGATGTTGGGGCTGTCCGGTATTTCAACCTATCGAAATCGGAGGGCTCCTTGTCCGGCAGATCCCGCGCAGGCAAAATCGTGTCTGCAGTTGCGCCGTTTATCAGCGCGCGTTTTTTATCTTTCGTCGATCCTGTACGTAATCGGGTTTTTCTTCGCGTTTGTGATCGCTCGGATTAGTTGAGCCGTTTGAAATTATTAGTTTATCAGATGACGAAGGGAGGTGGATGACATGAAAAATTCGATCTTAAAGGTCGGTATTGCTCTTGCGGTTCTCACAAGTTCCGCATTTGGCGCAGAACAAAAGATTACTTGCCGCGTAACCGGCAAGAAGATGGATGAATGCTGCTGCGAGATGAAAGGTGGGAAGTTCTATTGCAAACTGACCAAGAAAACTTATGACCAGTGCTGTTGCGACATGAAGTGATCTGAAATGAGCGCTGAACTCGGAGAAACCCTCGCCGTTCATCGTCGAGCCGGCCGGAGAATTGAATTTTTAAGCATCGGCTGGACAGCGCTTGAATCGATCGTCGGAATTATTGCCGGCGTAATTGCCGGTAGTGTCGCGCTGATCAGTTTTGGCATCGATTCGGTAATTGAAGTCGCTTCCAGTTTAGTGCTGGTGTGGCGACTAAGTGACACTTCTGCCGCCGAAGATCGGGAGGCATTTGCGCATCGGTTGGTCGGCGTCTGCTTTCTCGCGCTCGCGATGTACGTGAGCTTCGAAGCGTTGAAAGATTTACTCACGCATTCGCTACCGCATGTTACTTACCTCGGAATTACTTACGCCGCTGTCTGCGTTATCGTCATGCCACTTCTTGCGCGCGCCAAGCGTCGTGCCGCGGCTAATCTTCAGAGCCACGCACTGCACGCCGATTCCCACCAAAGCGATATTTGCGCTTATCTCGCCGTAATCTTGTTAGGCGGATTGGGTCTCAACGCGCTTTTTGGATGGTGGTGGGCTGATCCGCTCGCCGCCCTTTGCATGGTGCCGATCATCCTGCGCGAAGCGATCAGCGGCTTGCGCGGACAACCGTGTACCCACGAACACAGACTCTAGCCGGTTGTCGATCCTACGATTGAAGAGGCATCGGCTGCCGTTATTTACCGCAACCGCAGTCTTTACCGCAGTTGCATACCTTGCCCTTATTCATCGGACAATTCTTGCCGGTCTTCTTGCAAGTCGGCTTGTCCGCCGCGAATGAAACTGTGCAAACCATTGCGACCAAAATCGAAAACAGGATTTTCGTGTAGATTTTCATCGATATTATTTTGTTCACCTGGTCTAGCTAAAGCCAGCGAAAACACCATCTAAACAATGACGGAGTTGATGAATGCTTTGGGACACGCGCTATGGATGGCGTTTGCCATGTTCTGGGAAATTTTGTGGCCGCTGATATTGGGATTTGGGCTCTCGGGAGTTGTCCAGGCAGTCGTCTCAAAGGGGGAAATGAGCAGATTGCTTCCGAACGATTCACCGAAGTCACTTGCGATTGCCACGGGACTCGGCGCGGCCTCGTCATCGTGTTCGTATGCTGCGGTCGCATTGGCGCGTTCGATTTTTCGGAAGGGCGCGGATTTCACCGCGGCGATGGCGTTCGAGCTCGCTTCCACCAATCTGGTTGCCGAATTGAGCGTGATCCTGATCGTGTTGATGGGGTGGCAATTTGCGCTCGCCGAATTTACCGGCGGTCCGTTGATGGTTGCGTTCATGGCCGTGCTTTTCAGAATTTTTCTTTCGCGGAAGCTGATAAGCGAGGCGCGAAAACAGGCGGACAAAGGGATCAAAGGAAGCATGGAAGGTCATGCTGAAATGGACATGAGCGTCGAAGAAGGCGGTTCGCTCTGGCAACGGTTTACGTCTGCCGAAGGCATCACGGCCACGAGTCATTATTTCGTCATGGACTGGGCCGCGGTCTGGAAAGACATCGCCGGCGGGCTACTTATTGCCGGCGCACTCGGCGCCTGGGTGCCGCAGGATTTTTGGAAAGACTTTTTCTTAACTTCGCATCCCGTCGCCGCGACTTTATGGGGGCCAATCGTCGGACCATTGGTTGCGGTTCTCTCCTTCGTCTGCTCGGTCGGAAACATTCCGCTCGCGGCTGTTCTTTGGAACGGCGGGATTAGTTTCGGCGGCGTGATCGCGTTTATTTACGCGGATCTGATCGTGCTGCCGATCATCGACATCTATCGGAAGTATTACGGCTGGAAAGTCGCGAGCCTGATCGTCGCGGTTTTTTACGTCGCGATGGTTGTAGCAGCGTTGATCGTCGACTTTCTTTTCAATCTTTTGGGATTAATTCCACAGCATCGGAGCGCCCAGATCGTCGAGACCTCTATCAGTTTCAATTACACGACCGTGCTGAACATCATCTTTCTCGCGCTTGCTGCCTTTCTGCTCGTTCGATTCTTTCGAACGGGCGGACCAAAAATGTTCGCACACATGGATTAACTGCGCCGCACTTAGAATTTTGTTGTTTTCAGTCTCCTAACGACACGGCAAAATTGTCTTTCCGATTCAGATATTAAACTTCAAAACGGGATTGTCTTATGATCACACGGATCATGGTCTCGACAGTAACATCGTTAGTCGTTGCCTCGATCGCCTTCAGCCAAATGAAATACAGCCGGGCGAATTCCCAGAGACCAACGCCAACACCGACCCCAACCTCTCAGCAGAAAATAGTCCCGGCGTCCGCACAAATTCCGGCGAAACAATCGCCAACGCCGCCGCAGAGAGCAATGCAAGCGGCGGCTCAATATCAGCCGAAGCAAATGCCGCCGACGAGAACTTTAGCGGCGTCCGTTCAGCCAAAAGCGACCCCTACGCCTGCACCAACCGTGGCGAAGCCGACCCCTACGCCTGTGCCGCCTCCAGACGTCAAAGCTTATCTCGACCGCCAAATCGCGAACTCCAAAGATAAAAAATTCCACATGACGGTGAATGGGAAGGATCTCGCGCTAACGCCGTTCCACGTTTGGGCTCAAAAGAGTACCGGCGCTGACAGCACCTCAACGTGTATCGATATGAAGAGCGATGACGGCAGGATTTACGACATCGATTTTGTGACGACAGGTCTACAGGTGACCGGCGTCAAGATTCACAAAATCAACGGGGAGTCGTTGAGATAGCCAGGCACTTGCTCTTAGAGGCTTCGTCCGCCACTGTCTTGCAATTCGAACCGTAAGAAAAATATGAACAAACGAATTCTTCTCGCAGCAGTCGTGACGTCGTTGGGTAGCCATGTCGCGTTCGCCCAAATGGGCGGATATAGCGGCGGAATGACTCAGACTCAGCCGCCGGCGGCAAATGCAGATCGAAGTCAGCAAACAACCACCACGACGAAAACGATCATGCCGGTGGGCGTGAAAGGTTACCTTGATAGCCAGATCGCGAGCTCAAAGGACAAGAAGTTTCACGTCACATTGAACGGAAAGGATCTCGCACTGACTCCCTTAAAGTTCCGCGAAGAGAAAAAACTCGGCGGCGGCAAATCGTCTACCGCAGTGGACATGAAAGGCGTTGACGGCAGAATTTACGAAATCGATTTCGTCTCGTCCGGCGGCCAGGTGACCGGAGCCTCGGTGGGCAAGGTGAACGGAAAATCGCCTTCGAGTCAATAGCGGCACGATTAGAGCAAAATTGTAATCGCGGCCTTCTGGATCGCCTAATCGCTACTCCGGCTCGGAGTTTGCGACAGTCACTGACTGCCACTACAGATTGCCGGAATGCCGAAGACGTTTTACATCACCACGGCGATTGATTACACCAATTCGCCGCCCCACATCGGTCACGCTTACGAAAAAGTGCTGGCCGACGTCATCGCGCGTTATCATCGCCTCAAAGGCGAAGAGGTTTTTTTTCTTACCGGCGTCGATCAACACGGTCAGAAAGTTCAGCAATCAGCGGCGAAAGCCGGCGTTCCGCCTGCGGAATTCGTCAAGGGCGTCAGTCAGAAGTTTATCGATCTTTGGAAAAAGCTCGATGTGAAATACGACGCGTGGGCGGAGACGATCGATCCGCGCCACAAGAAAGTCGTCCAGGGAATGCTGCAGCGACTTTTCGACGCCAAGCAAATCTATAAGGACGAACAATCCGGGTATTACTCGGTTCGTCAGGAACAATTTCTTACCGACAAAGAACGCGGACCGGATGGTGAGTTTGGACCGGAGTGGGGACAAGTCGAATTTCGCGAGGAAGAAAATTATTATTTCAAACTGAGCGATCACAAAAAGTGGCTCGCCGACTATCTGAAGAAACGGAAGGATGCGGTCATCCCCGATTTTCGTCAGACGGAACTTGTCAATGCGG
>DATNKD010000004.1:0-9426 GCA_035603575.1 Chthoniobacterales bacterium | reverse complement strand
AGTCCACTCAGTCGCTCGCTGGTGATCGGATTGCGTTTGTGCGGCATGGCCGAGCTGCCCTTCTGCCCTTCGCCAAAATATTCTTCAACTTCGAGAACTTCTGTTCGTTGCAAGTGACGAAACTCCGTCGCCCAGCGATCGGTGCTGGAAGCGATCACCGCCAGCGTCGTCATAAACTCAGCGTGCCGGTCACGCTGCACGATCTGAGTCGAGAGCGTCGCCGGTATCAGTCCAAGCTTTTCGCAGACAGCGCGCTCAACTTTTGGATCGACATGCGCGTGTGTCCCCACAGCGCCGCTGATTTTGCCGACGCGAATTCGCTCACGCATTTGCGCCAGGCGCTCCTCCGCCCGGCCGAATTCATCGAACATGAGCGCGAGCTTTAATCCAAACGTAATCGGTTCGGCATGCACGCCGTGACTTCGTCCGATCATTGGCGTCATTTTGTAACGGCGGGCTTGCGCCGCAATGGCGCTGCGCAATTGGTTCAAATCGTCCGCCAGGATTTTGGTCGACTCAGTGAGTTGAACCGACAGGGTCGTATCGAGAATGTCTGACGAGGTAAGTCCTTGATGAATCCAGCGCGCAGCCGGACCAACTGATGCCGCGACGTTTTCGAGAAACGCGATGACGTCGTGATTGGTCCGCTTCTCGATCTCGAGAATCTCCGGGATTGAAAAGCGCGCCCGCTTTCGGATTTCAACCGCGTCCTTTTTCGGGATCTGGCCGAGTTCGGCCATCGCTTCGCAGGCGAGCAGTTCGATCTCGAGCCAGATCTGGAATTTGCGCTCGTCCGCCCAAATATCGCGCATCGGCGGCCGCGAGTAACGATCGATCACGCCGCAAGATAGATTGACGCGCCGAACGCGAAAGTGTTTTGTCGCCTAAAAGAAAATCGCTCCGGCAGATAAACCACCGGAGCGACTTTCGAAAGTCGAATTATCTTAGCAAACCTTGGCCCGCAGGAACTTGCCGTCGCTCTGGACGCGCACTTTTCCGCTGGCCAACAGATCAGCCACGGTTGCGACCGTCTCTTTTGTGTTTCTGGTGCAAGAACTAACGGCGAAGACGAGATCGCCAAGGGAAAGTTTCGGACGCGGCTTCAGGATCTGGCTGTTTTTCTTCATTGCTTTGTGCCCTTTTGACAGCACCTTCAGTGCCTTTGTTCAATCTTATTTCGCCGGCCGCGGTCACACCGGTTCGATTAATTTGCATCCGGAAGCGTTAGTCAGATTTGCGCTTGGAAAGTCGCATCGACACGATGTAAAGCGCTGCGAATGCCAGAACTACCAGAAGCAGCCACTTCGATTGTCCGCGTACGAATTGGATCAGCGCGTCCGGATCTTTTAGTAAACCGGGCGCAACATGTTGAGCCCGCACGCCCAGATAGGCGAGGATCGAACAGGAAATCGCCGAACCGGCGAGCGTGACGAAGCTGAAAGTCCCGAATTTCATCCGAACGATGCCGGCTGGAATGGAGATTAAATGACGAACGCCGGGCAAAAGCCGCGCGAAAAAGACGCCCCCGGCTTCATAACGAGCGAGCCAATGCTCCGCTTCTTCCAATTTCTTCGGCGGAAATAGAATGAACCGCCCGAAACGCACGACTAATGGTCGGCCGAGCCATAGCGAAAGCCAGTACATCAATGCCGCGCCAAGATACGCACCGAGGGTGCTCGCCAGAATCACGCCGGCGAGACTCAGTCGCCCTTGCGCGGCTAAAAATGCGGCCGGCGGCACCACCACTTCAGCCGGCACCGGCAACGGCGTGCTCCCCATCGCCATTAAGACAATGATCCCGAGATAACCCCCGGTCAGGACCCATTCGAACCAGATTTGAACCAGATGATGCATGCCAAGAATTTCGGATTTCGGATTTCGGATTTCGGATTTAGCCTGAGCGGAAATCGAGCGTGTGTAGTTCAATCTGAAATCGGCAATCTGCAATCTTAAATTATCATGTCGATCTACCGGCGCGTCTTTCGTTATTACCGCCCGTTTCTCCCGCAAACGGTTGTCGGATTGCTGCTCTCGCTCATCGGCATCGGACTAAATCTGCTCAAGCCGTGGCCGTTCAAAATCATCGTGGACGATTTTCTGAGACCCAATCCAACGCCGCGCGGCGACTGGCGCACCTGGATTCCCCTGCTCTGTCTTGCCCTCGTCGTCATTCAGTTCTTCTGGGGAGTGATCAATTGGGCGACCAATTATATTCTGGTTAAAGTCGGCCTCCAGGCGCTTTTGAAATTGCGCACTGACCTTTATTCCTACCTGCAATCGCTCTCGCTTAAATATCATGACGTCCGCCGGTCGAGCGATTCCAGTTTCCGCGTCGCCTACGATTCCCAATCGATCCAGACAATTTACAACAAGGGTTTCACCGGAATTTTCGGATCGGTCGTTACTTTGATCGGCACTTTCGCGATTATGGTACAGCTCGATTGGCAACTCACGCTGCTTTCGTTAAGCATTGTCCCCCTGATCATCGCCGCGATTTACTTTTTCGCGCACCGCATTCGACGCGAATCGACGTTTATTCAGGAACAGGAAAGCGCGGTGCTCGCGCAAGCGCAGGAAGGGCTCAGTTCCATTCGAATGGTACACGCGTTCGGACGTGAACAATTCGAAGTCATGCAATTCCACCAGCAAGCCCAACAAAGTTTACAGGCGAACCTCCGTCTCACCCTCACCAACGTGAATAGCGCGCTCGTCATCAGCACGCTGATGGTTTTCGGCACGGCGGCGATGTATTACGTCGGAACGCTGCACGTTCTCGCCGGCACGCTCACGCTCGGAACGCTTCTGGTTTTCAGCGCCTACTTGCTCATGCTCTATCAACCGCTGGAATCGATCACTTACACGGCTTGGGCGATGGAAGGTGCGACCGCGGGAGCTAAACGTTGTTTCGAAGTGCTCGATCGAGAAGACGACGTAGTCGATTCGCCGAAGGCGATCGCGATTGAATCTGCCAAAGGCGCAATCGGATTTCAAAACGTGTCGTTCGGCTACGCGCAAGATCGACAAGTGCTGCACGATCTCGATCTTCGAATCGAACCGAATCAAATGATCGCCATTGTCGGCGGCACTGGAGCTGGAAAAAGCACACTTTTGAGTTTGGTCCCCCGCTTTTACGATCCGACTTCCGGCTCGGTCACGCTCGACGGCCGCGATGTTCGCGAGATCAAAAAGAAATCTTTACGCGCGCAAATCGGCATCGTGTTACAGGACACGCTTCTGTTTTCAACAACGATTCGAGAAAATATTGCTTACGGCCGGTCCGACGCCACCGACGATGAAATCATTGACGCCGCGAAGCGCGCACAGGCCGATGAATTCATTTGCCAATTGCCGAATGGCTACGCGAGCACGGTGGGCGAACGTGGCGGACAATTGAGTGTGGGCCAGCGTCAGCGCATCGGCATCGCGCGCGCGTTCTTGAAAAACGCACCGGTGTTGCTTCTCGATGAGCCGACCTCGGCGCTCGATCCCACGACGGAAGCGGCCATCATGGAAACAATTAAGCAATTGATGCGCGGGCGGACAACGTTGATCGCGACGCATCGGCTTGCCACCATTCACGACGTCGATCGCATCGTCGTGCTCGAACGCGGGCACATAGTTGAGCAAGGACGCGGAGCGGAATTGCTCGCGCGCGGCGGCATTTACGCAAAACTGTTCGCTTCCGGAAAATTTCCAATATGAGCAACGTCAAACAAGATCGACATGTGGAGGAGGATTGGTGGTCGCATCCGATTCCGCCGAACGTTGAGTTCGGTGAAGGCTTCTACTGCGAGAGCGCGCAGATTTTTCGCAAAATGGTCAGCAAAAAACCGGGCGCGGTGGTCATTGGCAATCATGTTTCATGTTACGCCGGCTGCTCGTTCGCCATCGGCGAAAACGGACGCTGCGCAATCGGCGATTTCACTTTGCTCAATGGCGCGCTCATCATGGCCGAGGAAAGGATCGACATTGGCTCGCATTGCCTCATTTCCTGGAATATCGGCATCGCCGATTCGGATTTTCATCCGCTTGAGCCGGCGCAGCGACTCATCGACGCGCAGGCGCTCGCACCGTATTTCAAAGATCGACCGCCGCGGCCAAAACTGAAAACCGCGCCAGTGAAAATCGGCGACAACGTTTGGATCGGAATGAACGCCGTGATTCTGAAAGGCGTGATCATTGGCGACAACTCCGTCGTCGCAGCCGGATCGGTCGTAACGAAGTCGGTCGCGCCAAACACCATCGTTGCCGGAAATCCCGCGGTCGTTGTTAAAACATTTTGAAACGCAGGCGCATCGTGGTGATGGGCTTCATGGGCTCGATGCCGATCGCCGGCGTGATCTGGCAGCACGTGCATTATGTCGTCGGACTGCAACAGCTTGGGCACGACGTTTACTACATCGAAGATTCGGCGCGGCTTCCGTACAACCCGGAAACCTTTGAGGTAAACAATGAATTCGATTACGCCGCGAAAGTCCTGGATCGTTTGGCGGGCGAATTCGATTTCAAGAATCGCTGGGCGTTTTGCGCGCGTTACCTAAAAAATAATCCGACGGCCGGACTGGCGTTAACAAAAATTCGCCAGCTTTATTGTGACGCCGACGCCATCCTGAACATTTGCGGCACGCAGGAGTTCAATGACGATCTGTTGAAGAGCGATCGGATTATTTATGTCGAAAGCGATCCGGGTGTTGAACAAATCAAGGTCGCCAAGGGTGTAAGATCGACAATCGACTACCTCAGCCGTCATCACGCGCTTTTCACGTTCGGCGAAAACGTCGGCACGAAGAAATTTCCAGTGCCGACGCGCGGGCTTAAATGGCAGGCGACGCGGCAACCGATCGTGACCGATCTTTGGAAAACGAATCGGACCCCCAAACGGACAGCAGTTTTCACTTCCATCGCGAATTGGTCTACCAGCGGATTGAAAGACATTACCTGGCGCGGTCGAAAGTATCTCTGGAGCAAGTCGCGCGAATTTTTGCGTTTCGTGGCCGCGCCGAAAAAAGCCGGCGAGGTGTTCGAACTCGCAACCAACATTAAAGATCGACGGACGCGGGAGAAATTCGAGCGCAACGGTTGGCGATTCACTTCGCCGCTGCAAATGAGCGTCGATCACTGGCTCTACCGCGATTACATCCAGCAATCGAAAGGCGAGTTCACAGTCGCAAAAGATCAGTACATCCGGCTCAACACCGGCTGGTTCAGCGATCGGAGCGCCTGTTATCTCGCCGCCGGACGTCCGGTCATCACCCAGGAAACCGGTTTTACGAAAAATTACGGCGGCGATGCCGGCCTGCTTGCATTTCGTTCGTTAGGCGAAATTGCCGAGGCGGTAAAAATGATCAATCGCGATTACAAGAAGCACTCGGGCGCTGCCCGACAAATTGCGTGTGAAATTTTCGAGGCGGAGAAAGTTTTAAAATCACTGCTCGAGCGCGCCGGAATTTGAGCGGTTGCTTTTCAACCAGTTCTTTTCATCTTCCAGACTTTCCGAATGAAGGGCGTTCCCATTTTCATCGCAGTAGCATTGCTCGTTACATCGACATCGTACGCGCAGCAGCAGAACGGGCAGCAACCGAACGGAGCACCACCTGCAAGCTCTCCGATTGAGCCAAGGCCTCGCGACGTTCCACCCGGGACACGCACAAACACGCCCGCGCAAAATGTCGTTACCGTTCCTGTCCCGGTAGCGCCCCCGCGACCGAATGGCCCGATTCAAAAAAGTCTGGTCCGCATCACCGCCACCGAAGTTGCTCCGGATTATCGCGCGCCATGGAACGCGGGCATGCTCGGACGCGGAATCGGCGCCGGGTTCGTCATCGACGGCAATCGCATCATGACCAACGCGCATGTGGTCAGTAACAGCCGCTATCTCACGGTCGAGCGCGATGGCGATCCAAATAAGTATCCGGCCAAAGTGCTCTTCGTCGCGCACGATTGCGACCTGGCGCTCATCACCGTCGATTCGCCGAATTTCTACAAGAATATGTTGGCGCTAAAGTTTGGCGGTATTCCTGAGCTCGAATCGACCGTTTCAGCCTATGGTTACCCGATCGGCGGCGAGCGCATGTCGGTCACGACCGGCATTGTTTCGCGGATCGATTTCCAACTTTACACTCACTCATCGATTGATCAGCACCTCGCCATTCAAATCAGCGCCCAAATTAATCCGGGCAATAGTGGCGGCCCCGTCATGCAAAACACCAAAGTCGTCGGCGTCGCGTTTCAAGGTTACAGCGGCGACGTCGCACAAGGCGTCGCTTACATGGTGCCGACGCCGGTGATCAATCGTTTCCTCAAAGATGTGAGCAAGGGCCGTTACGATGGGTATGTCGATCTTGGAATCACATACGGGAAATTACAAAACCCGGCGCAGCGGAAATTTCTCGGTTTGAAAGACGACGGGCGCGGCGTGCTGGTCGAGACCGTCGTTGCGGCTGGACCATGCGCGAAAATTCTGCGGCCGGGCGATGTTTTGCTTGCAATCGATAATCATCCGATCGCAAGCGATGGAAACGTGGAGCTGGAAGGCGAGCGGGTGGAGATGCCCGAAGTGGTGGAGCGAAAGTTCAAGCGCGACAGTGTGAAGTTCGAGATTTGGCGCGATAAGCAATCGACCAGCGGAAGCGTGCAGCTCGAAACGGTGCCGCCGTATTTGATGCAAAGCCACAAGTACGATGTCCGGCCGCGATATGTCGTTTATGGCGGACTGCTCTTTCAGCCGCTGTCACTTGATTTACTGGAAGCGTATCAGCCGACCGATCTTCGTCTCCGGCATTTCTTCGATTTCTATGTGATCGATCAGATTTATCTCGAGCATCCGGACGTGATTGTGCTGACGAACGTTTTGCCGGACCCGATCAACACCTATCTTGCGCCTTACCGCGGCGGAATTGTCGATTCAATCAACGGCAAAAAAATTCACACCCTGGAGGAGTTAAGTCAGACGTTGGCCGAGCCAGCCGACCGATTGGTAATCGACCTGATTGGCGACGGTCCGCCGCTGGTGCTCGATCCAAAACAAGTTGAGGCCGCGCGGGAACGAATCAGACAGCGTTACAACGTGGTCCGCGAACAGAATCTCCAGGAGCAGCCGGCCGCGAAGACGCCCGATCTCCAAACCAAGACTTAAGATGCGAAGCTTATTCATCAGCGTTGTTTTCGCCTTGGTCGTCACCGCCGGTGCGGCTGTAAAAAAAGAAGCGGCATCACCGCCGCCGAACAAGGACGTCAAACAAAAGCCTCTTTCGCTGGTGCGCGTGAATGTGACCGGCCAGCCTTATGATTATTTTCGACCGTGGCAAAAGAAAGCGCCGGTCTCGAAGCGTGCACTCGGAGCAGTTCTCTCGAAGGGACGCGTGCTCGTAACCGCGGACTTGGTCACGAACCAAAATTACGTTGAGCTCGAGCGCGCGGAATCGGGCGAAAAAACCGCGGCCAATGTCCAAGTGATCGATTACGAAGCTAACCTCGCGCTGATCGAGCCGAGTGAGAAAAATTTCCTCGACGGGATCGCGCCGCTCGACATTGCCGCGGACACTGTCGTTGGCGATCGACTCGCCGCGTGGCAGCTTGAGCCGACCGGTGCGTTGGTCGCGACCGAAGGGCTGGTCACGACCATTCAAATGACGCATTACCCGGTCGATGTCGGCCAGTTTCTCACCTACCGCATCAGCATCCCGATGCAGTATCGCGAAAACAGCTACACGATTCCGCTGGTCAAAAATAACAAGCTTGCCGGTTTGCTCTTGCGCTACGATCCGCGCTCGCAGCTCATCGACGCTATTCCGGCGCCGATCATCACCCATTTTTTGAAGGAAGCCGAGGGCGAGAATTACCGCGGATTTCCGGCGGTCGGGTTTTCCTTCTTTCCAACGCGTGATCCGCAGTTGCGCAAATTCGCCGGGCAGACAGGCAAACCGGGCGGCGTTTATGTCACGAATGTCGAGCCAAACATGCCGGCAAAAAAAGCAGGTATGCGGGTTGGCGACATTATCATGTCGATCGGAAATCACGAGATCGACCAGAACGGGAACTATGTCGATCCACTTTATGGCAAAATCGATTTCACGAATTTGATCAGCGCGCACTCGTACGCGGGGGACGTGCTCTCGTTTCAAATTCAGCGTGAAGGGAAACCGATAGAGGTGAAAGTCACGCTCGAACATCGCGACGCGAAAGATTACGTCAGCCCGCCGTATGCACTCGACGAAGCTCCGAAATATCTCGTCCTCGGTGGACTCATTTTTCAGGAGCTGTCTCGCCAGTATCTGAAGGAATGGGGACCGAACTGGCAGCGCGAAGCGCCCCAGCGTTTCGTTTATCTCGACCGGTTTCAATCGGAGCTTTTCCCCGGCGAACATCGCCGGATCGTGATTTTGAGTCAGGTGCTTCCGGCCAACAACACCATCGGCTACGACGAGTTTTCTTATCTGACCGTGCTCAAGGTCAACGGCCAGGAAATAAAATCGCTCAATGATCTCGCTGCGGCGGTGAAGCAACCGATCGAAGGCGGCTTCATTAAGATCGAGACCGAGGAAGATCCGAAACAAATCGAGCTCGATGCCGGCACCATCGCCGCCGAAGCTCCCGCTCTTCAGGAAAACTACGGCATCCCTTCCCTTCAACGCCTGGATTAAGGTAGGGCGATTGACCCCAATCGCCCTCGGGCGGTTCGGTAAACCGCCCCACCAGCTACTCCTTCGGCTGCACGAATTTCACATCCTGAATAAACAGAAACTTGCCCAAGGCCGGATAGATCGCGATCGCCTTGCTATCAGAGCGACGCCATGACCTATCCTCTGCGCTTGCCGGCCCTTGCCGCCAGCTTGTTCCTTCCGGCGCGCTCAGGCGCAATATCTCTTCGACACTTTGGGGTGAAAGCGGTGACGTGTCCGGATTGGCAAAACCTTCGCGTTGACTGATTCCATTCACGAAATCGACCACGATCATGAACCCGCCCGATATGTAACCAAACTCATGCACTTCACCATGAGTGCCTAAGTCTTTGCCGGGTTTGCCATATTGCGCCTCGATCTGTTTCTCGTCTTCGCCGATCCGGCTGAAACCAGTCGCCGCTAAACTTATCCAGACCAAACTTGTGAACGTTAACGCCTTCATCTTTTTCATCGCTTGTTTCTGAGCAAACCTGACTGAACCGACCGATTTCGCAACTCGCTCACGAACCTACCATCAATAGCGCAGCCCTGGAAATAATCCCCACGTTCTGCGGCGATAATCGGCGTAACCGCGATAAGCAGCGAGCAGCAGTTTTCCTTCAAAGCGCGCTTTAAAAAGCAAAAAGAGAATCACCAGCGCTGTCGCGACGGCCACCCAGATTGATGGCTGGCGGAGAAATAGGCCGATCACACAAAAAATGATTCCGGTGTAAATCGGATGCCGCATGTATTTGTAAACACCGCT
>DATNKD010000003.1:0-14473 GCA_035603575.1 Chthoniobacterales bacterium | reverse complement strand
TGCATCCAGTATGCGCATCGTCGTTGGGCTGATCTGCATGACATTGATCCTGTTCGTGCACGGAAAATTTCATGGTGTCACGCTGTGGCCCGCCGCTGCGCAAAGTCACGGCTTCAAAGCGATCGGTTTGCTCATTTTGCTCGCCTCAATATCAGGCGGTATCCCGCTTCTTATTTACTTCGAAGGATTGCGTCTCACTCGCGCTTCCACAGCAGGTTATTTCGAGATGATGCAAACGCTCGCTGCGGTCTGTATCACGTGGGGGTTCTTTCACGCGACGCTGCGGCGCCATCAGATCGTTGCCGGCGTCGTGCTCATGGCCGCCGTGGCCATGGTTCAACGCGTCCAGGCGAACGCAGAAACTAAATAATTACGCCGCCGCACGGCGCTTTTGTTTCACCAAGGAAGATGTCGACCTTCGACGACTGCTTGCGCCATTGCCGCCGCGCTTTACGCGCCCAGATTGCGACCGGTTGATGCTTTCCTGCAAAACTTTAACAAGATCGACAACGTTCGTGCTCCGCGGCGCAGCGGCTGGTACTGCCGGCAATGTTTTGTTTTTTGCTTTTGACTCGATCATCTCCATGACCGCGTCGCGATACTCGTCCCGATATTTGTCTGGCTGCCAGTCCGAAGACATGCTCTCGATCAGCGCATTCGCCATCTTGAGCTCTTTGTCGTTCAACTCCGTCTTTGGGCGAGTCAATTCCTCCGGAGTCAGCACCTCGCTCGCGAAATGCATCAGCTCGAGGACGAGAAACAACCCGTCAGGCTTTACCGCCGCCAGATACTCCCGATTGGCGATCACGACTTTGGCAATGCCGATCTTACCCGTTCCGCTTAATGCCTTGTGCAAAAGCGCGTACGCCTTTTCCCCACCTTTCTGCGACTCGAGGAAATACGGCTTGTAGAAAAATTTCGGATCGACCTGCTCAACGTCGACAAAATCCGTAATGTCGATCGAGTGCGTGGATTCGATTCGTACTTTCTCGAAATCTTCGTCGTTTAAAACGACGTAACGGCCCTTCTCGTACTCGAAACCTTTTACGATTTGATCGGCCGGCACTTCTTTCATGTCCGCCTCAGCGACCTTCTTGTATTTGATCGGGCTGAGATCGGTTTTGCGCAGTTGCCGAAAACTGAGCTTTTCTTCGCGGGTCGCCGGATAAACGGCGATCGGAATATAAACGAGGCCGAAGCTGATACTGCCTTTCCAAGTTGGGCGCATAATCAATCTCCTTTTGTTGTTAGACTAGGCGAGGGACTGTCGATTTCCGCCAATTGTGAACAATTGTCAATAACTTCCACATTGGACGAATCCGGAAGCACGAACTATTCCGGGCTAGGCGGCTTCGCGTCTTACTTCGGTGGCGTCCTTATCTTCGCGCATGCCGAGGAAAACTGGCTGGCGAAGTTTTCCGTCGCGTGTCCACTCCGCGAATTTGATCTGGGCGACGAATTTGGGATTTACCCAGTGCATCTTTTTCATCATTGAAGGCGTGATTCCTTGCACCCATTCGCCCCCTTGCTTGGATGGAAGATCAACAAACGGACAACCCTCCCGTTCTTCTTCGCGAAATTTCTTGTGCAACATCGACAACGATTTCGAGGTGAAGCCGCTCCCGACTTTGCCGGCGAATTTCAATTTACCACCGTCGTAATAGCCAACCAGAATCGCGCCAAAATATTCGCGTGAGGCGGCTGGCGGCGTGTAACCGCCAATCACAAATTCCTGCTCGCTGACGCACTTGAGTTTGATCCAAGTGCCGGTCCGCCGTCCCGGTTCGTAAACAGATTTGCGCTGCTTGCCGATCAACCCTTCCAGCGATCGGCGTTTTACTTCGGCGAGCAACGATTTCACGTCGCCACTGATTTCTCCGGAATAACGGATTGGATCGCCGACACTTTCGCAAACTTTGGCCAGCAATTGTTTACGCTGTTCGAGCGGGATCCCAAGCAAGCTTTTGCCGTCGAGTTGTAACAAATCGAAAACATAAAGGCGCAACGGCGCTTTTCGCCGTTCCATCTCAAGCGCCTGCAACAGTTGAAATGAGGAGCGGCCTTCTTCATCGAGCGCGACCACTTCGCCATCGATCACGCATTCTCGAACCGGCAACTTCTTTACCGCCTCGGCAATTTCAGGAAAGCGTGCGTCCAACTTGTTTCCGTTTCGCGAGATTAACGAAATCTTGCTCGTGTTCTTAACGGCGATGGCTCGGATTCCGTCGAATTTGAGCTCGTAAAGCCAGTCGCCGTGCGTTGGAGGATCGTCGATGAGCCTAGCTTTCATCGGCTCGATGAACTGGGGCTTTGCGTTAGGTGGGGACAATTCTCTAAGCTGTCCGTCGAATTCCGTCTTCTCTTTATTTTTTCGGACGCGTCGGCTCCGAGCCGGACTGGCCTTATGCGTCCCTACCTCTTCTTGGTCTTTTTTTTTAAGCGCGGCCTTGATTCGCGCTTTAAATGTCGATTTTTCGCTCGGATTTTTTTCTTCGCGATTTGATTCCCATTCCGCATCGCGCTCTTCCGCTATCTGTTTCATCGTCCGGCCGGTCTTGACCGACTGGTCCTCAGCTCTCTTCGAGGGCGGCTTGGCGCTTCCACCGGTTTTCAAGATCAACCACTGGTTTTTTTCTCCATCGCGACCGCGGATGCGCACCAATGTCCATTCGCCTTTCGCTTTCTCGCCGGCCAGAACGAGATGAAGTTTGCCCTCGCGCAGTGATTTCAACGGCTGCTCGCCGTAAACATAATAGGCGCCTCGATCCCAAAGCATCACTGTGCCGCCGCCATACTGGCCCTGTGGAATGACGCCTTCGAACGTTTCGTACTCGATCGGATGGTCTTCCACTTCGACCGCGAGATGTTTCTCGCCTTGTTGCCAGGGAAGACCTTTTGGCAACGCCCACGATTTGAGAACGCCCTCCATTTGCAGCCTGAAATCGTAATGCAATCGGCGCGCGTCGTGTTTCTGAATGACAAATCGGGAAGCGCCGCGCACTTGTTTTGGTAACGGCTTCCCGCCTTTTGGCTCGGCCGTCTTCGAGAAGTCGCGCTTCGCTTTATATTTTTTCAGACCCATCGCCGCAACTTAACCGCGGATTACGCGGATTACACCGATTTCGCAGAAGATCGACGTCTCCAGATAGCGGGGACCGTCATTCCGAGCGGAGCGAGGAATCGCACAGTCGAAGTCTGTGGTACACAAGATTCCTGCGTGACGCCAGGCATCTGTCAGAGATGCTTCGCCCTCGCTCAGGATGACTGCGAAGCTTACACTTCGGCCGCAAGCGGTTCGCCTACGAGGTAGCGGGTAAACCGGCGAATCACAATGTTCTCGCCGAGTTCTGCAATTTTTCCGTTGAGCAGATCTTTGATCGTGACGTCGGGATTCTTAATGAAACCCTGTTCGAGCAAACAGACCGTGCTGTAAAATTTGTCGAGCTTTCCATCAACAATTTTTTCGGTCACGTTCTCGGGTTTGCCTTTGACCTGTGCTTTGTAAATCTCGCGCTCGGCCTCGATCAATTTTCCGGGCACATCTTCGCGACTGACGTAAAGCGGGTGCGCCGCCGCGATGTGGAGCGTGATGTCTTTGACGAACCCGCGGAAATTTTCGTTCTTGGCCACGAAATCGGTCTCGCAATTCACTTCCACCAACACGCCGACCTTGCCTTGCAGATGAATGTAGGAGGCGACAATCCCTTCCTTCGCCGCGCGCGACGCCTTCTTGCTCGCGCTCGCAATCCCTTTGGTCCGCAAAATCGTTTCGGCTTTGGCAAGGTCGCCACTGGCTTCCTCCAAAGCGCGTTTGCAGTCCATCATTCCTGCATTGGTTTTCTCGCGAAGCTGTTTGACAAGTTTTGGATCAATATCGGCCATAGCTTTCATTGAATTCGAATTCGACGGGCGCCGTAGCCGCTCGTTAGGCGGAAACGCCTGCCATTTCGATTTGTTCACGGATGCGGGCTTCGCCGCTTGCCGAAACAATCGCATCGACCAGTTTCTGCAGCACGATTCGGATCGCGCGAATCGCATCGTCATTTCCGGGAATCGGATAATCGATCATTTCCGGATCGGCATTCGTATCAACGATCGCAACGATTGGAATGTTCAGGCGTTTTGCTTCATTGACCGCGTTCTGCTCGCGAGTCGTGTCGATTATGACTACGGCATCGGGCAACTGCGCCATTTCGAGAATTCCCTCGAGGTTGCGGCGCAGCTTGGCCGCTTCGCGGTTCAGCGCCGCCAGTTCCTGCTTGCCCATCTTTTTGTATTCCGGCGATTGCTCGATTTTCTCGATGTATTGCAAACGTCCAATGCTCTTGCGAATCGTGGCAAGGTTGGTCAACGTGCCGCCCAGCCAGCGCTGATTAACATAAAACTGACCGCACGCGAGGGCAGCTTCCTTGATCGCTTCCTGCGCCTGCTTCTTGCAACCGACGAAAAGAATTTTGCCGCCCCGCCGCGCCACTTCCTGAAGAAACTCGGTTGCACGATGAAGTTGCTTCACGGTTTCGTCGAGATTGATGATGTAAATCTGATTGCGCTGCTGGAAGATGAACGGCTTCATCTTCGGGTTCCAGCGCTTGGTCTGGTGACCGAAATGCACGCCCGCTTCCAAAAGCTCAGGCACTAATTCAACTGTGTTTGCCATACAAAAAAATCGCGCCGCAGAGGAGGGGGAACGGCGGACGGGGAAGATGCTATAGGTACGCCGTCATGGCAACTGCAATTTCGCGCTCGGCTCAACGCTCTGCGCCCGAGGCTCCTCGCCCCAATCGATCGATTAAAACCAACCCGGCCAGAGTGAACGAAGCTGCCGCTGACGCCAGGCAGTATTTGCAAAACGAATGGATCACGAATGCCTGGAGATAGATCAACCATACGCTGATCAGCGCCATCGCCGGCACGATAATCATGAGGACCAGACGTCCAACGGCCGATCCGCGCGCGGTTAATAGAGCTGCGACCAGGACGGTGATGTAGGCCATTGCGCCAAATCCCGCCAGCGGGATGCCAGCGACACCCTCGGCGTATTTACTTCCCAAAACAGCAGAGCATTCGTCCCCGCAGCGAATGTAGCTGCCCTGAAGATGTTTGATCGTCAGATAAGCGCTGTCGATCAAACCGAAGCACGCGACAGCAGCCGCGAATATGGCGATCCATTGTGACCGAGTCATTGACCGGCCTTGGCCAACGCCGCTTTGATCGCGGAGCGAAACCCGTTCTCGCTGAACTCGGTATTTGGAACGTTGTAGCCGTTAATCACGACCGACGGCGCAGTTTTGACGCCGATCGATCCCGCATACATCGCGTCGCCTCCGACCCGGACGCGGCATTCAGGGCTCTCGAGATCTTTTTGAAATTCATCAAGGTCCAGGCCGAGTTGTTTGGCCTGATCCATGAAAATCGCGCGCGGTACGGGCGCTGTCCCCCACATCCATTGGGTTTTGTAAAGAGCTTCGGCCATTTGCCAAAAACGGCCCTGGTTTGCAGCTGCTTCCGCAGCGCATGCGGCAACCGCCGCGTTCTGGTGGGAATCTAATGGAAAATGGCGCAAGACCAGGCGTACTTTGTCGCCGAATTCAGTTTGTAAGTTTTTAACTATCGGTTCATAGCGAGCGCATTGCGGACATTGCAAGTCGCTGAAGAATTCGATCGTGACCGGCGCGTTTGCGGGACCGAGCGCGTTGGCCGGTCGAACCTCCCCACGCGTCGCAGCGAGGGCGGTGGCGGAACAAACCGCGAGAATCAAGAGAGCTGTCCACCCATCAGAAAGCTTCAGTCGAGCGAGTATCTTCATTGTGCAATCTTATCAGACGTTTTCGAAAGGGCCTCTGTTGCGCGCGCCAAAATCCAGCATAAATCGGACAGCCGATTTAGATAACGAAGGATCTCGGGGTTTGGATCGTTCAACGTCGCAATGTGCCTTTCCGCCCGACGGCATGTCACTCGCGCAAAATCGAGGGCGGCGGAAACGGCATTAGCGCCGGGAATGACCCAGTCTTTGGGATAGAGCGATTTGTCCTTCTCGAGATCGACAATCACTGCGGTCACTCTGTCCACCATCTTCGCGTCGGTCGCTTGGAAACCGTCCTTCAAGTATCGTTGTCGATCTTCGGGCAAAGTGGCGAGCTCGCCCATGACGTTGATCAGATCTTTTTGGACAGCCAAAATTTGCTCGGCCACAAATTTATCGTCGCAGATAGCGCGGCCCATCCCGAGCGCGGCGGTCAATTCATCCACCGCGCCGTAAGCTTCAACGCGCGGATCGTTCTTGTGCACGCGCCGGCCGTACATGAGCGACGTTTCGCCCTGGTCGCCGGTTTTGGTTACAATCGACATCAAACGAATTGTAGGGCGTTTCTGTGAAACGCCAATCCGTTAGCTCTCGGAGATGTCGATCTTAGCCGATCGCCGGTTGCATCTCGGCTTCGTCCATGGCCGCTGCGCCGATTGGTTCGCCCTTTTCCACGAGCCTGACTTCGCGATGCGCCGGGAATCCCGTGCCCGCCGGAATCAGGTGACCCATGATGACGTTCTCTTTGAATCCGCGCAGGCGATCGACCTTGCCCAACGTGGCTGCTTCGGTGAGGACGCGCGTTGTGTCCTGGAACGATGCCGCTGAAATAAAGCTGTCGGTTTCGAGCGATGCCTTGGTGATGCCGAGCAGCACCGGGACGGCTTCCGCTGGTTTACCGCCTTTATCGACGACCTGTTTGTTCTCTTCTTCGAAGTCGAGCTTGTCGACCTGATCGCCCCAGAGCAGCGATGTATCGCCTGGATCGGTGATTTTTACCTTACGCAACATCTGACGAACAATGATCTCGATGTGCTTGTCGTTAATCTCGACGCCTTGGAGCCGGTAAACTTCCTGCACTTCGTTGACGAGGTGCTCCTGTAACTCCTGTGGCCCGCACACCTCCAGAATTTCGTGCGGCACAATCGGACCTTCGGTCAATTGCTGGCCTTTCTTCACGAAATCGCCCTTGAAAACGATGATGTGTTTCGTGAGCGAGATGAGGTGCTCCTCTTCTGCGCCGGTCTCCGGATCCTTCAAAATGAGTCGACGCTTGCCCCGAACCGTCCCGCCCATCTCGACAACGCCATCGATCTTCGCGATCTCGGCGGCGTCTTTTGGACGGCGCGCTTCGAACAATTCCGCAACCCGCGGCAGACCGCCGGTGATGTCTTTAGTCTTGGCGACTTTTCGCGGCGTCTTTGCCAACAATGCGCCCGCGCGAATTTTTTGGTCTTCTTCGACGATGACGTGCGCGCCCGCTGGAATTGAATAGCTGGCCAGCACCTCCTTCTTGTCACCGACAATGACGATTTGCGGATGCAAATCTTCTTTGTGCTCGATGATCACGGTCCCCATCAAGCCGGTCGCTTCATCGACATCGCGCTTGATCGTAACGCCCGCGATCATATCGCGGAATTCAATCTTACCGCTCTTGTCGGTCAGAATCGGGACGTTGTAAGGATCCCATTGCACGAATGTCTCGCCCTTTTTCACAGAGGTGCCGTCGTCCTTCGAAATCATTGAACCGATGACGACGTTGTAGCGTTCGAGTTCGCGGCCCTCAGTGTTGTGCACGCTGATGGAACCGTTTTTGCTCAACACGATCCAGCTGCCATCAAGCGCTTGCACCGTGCGCAGATCGTTAAAGCGCACAGTTCCATCATTCTTCGCCTTGATGATTGGCTGTTTGAATGTCTGGCTCGCCGTTCCGCCGATGTGGAATGTCCGCATCGTCAGCTGCGTTCCTGGTTCGCCAATCGATTGGGCGGCAATAATTCCAACCGCTTCGCCCATTTTCACGAACTGGCCGGTGGCCAGGTTCCGACCGTAACACATCCCGCAAACGCCGCGACCGCATTCGCAGGTCAACACCGAGCGAATCTTTAAACTCTCTACACCGATGCGCTGCAGGTCTGCCGCGATCTTTTCATCGATGAGCTGGTTCGCTTTGACGATTTTCTTCTTCTTGTCCACCGGGTCCGGGATCGTTTCGCAACTGACGCGGCCGATGATTCGCTGGGCAAGATCGACAACTTCCTCGTCGCCCTCGTAAATCGAGCGGACGACGATTCCGTTAACGGTGCCGCAGTCCTCGAGATTGATAATGACGTCCTGCGCAGCGTCAACCAACTTGCGGGTAAGATAGCCGGAGTCCGCGGTTTTGAGCGCCGTATCGGCCAAGCCTTTGCGCGCGCCGTGAGTCGAAATGAAATACTCGAGCACGCTGAGACCTTCGCGGAAGTTGGAAGTGATCGGGCGCTCGATAATCTCGCCACTTGGCTTTGCCATCAAACCGCGCATGCCCGCGAGTTGACGCACCTGCTGACGATTGCCTCGCGCGCCGGAATCGACCATCAAGTAAACCGGGTTCAGTTCTTTGCGGCCGTCATTGTGTTCCAAAGTGCGGAACATGACGTTCGAAATTTCGTCGCCGGCGTGCGTCCAGATGTCGATGATCTTGTTGTAACGCTCGCCGTCAGTGATGATGCCTTTGCGATATTGTTGTTCGACCTGGCGGATTTGTTTGTAAGCATTCTCCAGCTCGGTTTCTTTTTCCTTCGGAATAATCATGTCCGAAATTCCGATCGAGATGCCGGCCTTCGTCGCCTCGGTGAACCCGAGCTCTTTCAACTTATCAAGCGTCGCAACGGTCGCGGCAGGTCCTGCAACCTGATAGCACCGCCAGATAATGTCGCTGAGTTGCTTTTTGCCCGCGGCTCGATTGAAGAATCCGAGTTCCTTTGGCCAAATCTGATTGAAGACGACGCGGCCCGCCGTTGTTTCGATGGTCTTAACGTCGGCCTTTCCAAAAATTGTTTGTCGCCCGAAGTCCGGGTTTTGAAAACGGATGCGATCGTGTGTTTTGACCGAGCCTTCGGCCATGGCGAATTCCACTTCGACTGGCTCGGCGAAGAGAGGCAGATGGCCGTCCTTTTTCACCGCGCGCGGATTTTGCGTCATGTAATAGCAACCGAGCGTGATGTCTTGCGACGGCGTCGTGATCGGCTTGCCGCTCGACGGCGAGAAAATGTTGTTCGGCGCCAGCATCAACATGCGCGCTTCCAATTGCGCTTCAACGGAAAGCGGCACGTGCACCGCCATCTGGTCGCCGTCGAAGTCCGCGTTGTAAGCAGTGCAAACGAGCGGATGAATCCGGATCGCTTCCCCTTCGATTAACTGCGGCTCGAAAGCTTGGATCGACAATCGATGCAGCGTGGGCGCGCGGTTGAGCAATACTGGATGTCCGCGCGTGACTTCATCGAGAATATCCCAAACTTCGGGCGTCTGGCGCTCGATCATTTTCTTGGCGCTGCGCACGGTGTGCACGTAACCGAGATCTTTCAGTCGACGAATGATGAACGGCTCGAACAAAACGAGCGCCATTTTCTTCGGCAAACCGCACTGATGCAGTTTGAGTTCGGGTCCAATAACAATCACCGAACGGCCGGAATAATCGACGCGCTTGCCCAGCAAATTCTGACGGAAACGTCCGCCTTTACCCTTCAGCATGTCGCTGAGTGATTTGAGCGGACGGTTGCCGGCGCCGGTGACTGCGCGGCCGTGGCGACCGTTGTCGAACAACGCGTCCACCGCTTCCTGCAACATTCGCTTTTCGTTTCGAATGATGACGTCCGGCGTTTTGAGCTGAAGTAAATTCTTGAGACGATTGTTCCGGTTGATGACGCGGCGATAGAGATCGTTTAGGTCAGAAGTCGCGAACCGTCCACCTTCCAATGGAACAAGCGGACGCAGATCCGGCGGAATCACCGGCAGCACATCGAGAATCATCCATTCCGGTCGCGCGTGGGATGACATGAACCCCTGCACGAGTTTGAGTCGCTTCGCGAGCTTCTTGCGAATCTGTTTGCTCTTGGTCGCGCCCATCGCCTTTTCCAGCTCTTTATTGAGCTTGTTGAGCTCGATCTCGCTCAGAAGCTTCTTCACCGCTTCCGCGCCCATTCCGGCGACGAAATCTTCGCCGTACTGTTCCTGCGCTTCGCGATACTCGACTTCGTTCAGTAGTTGCGCCTGTTGCAGCGGCGTCTTGCCCGGATCAATGACAATGTAGTCCTCATAATAGATAACGCGCTCGAGCTGGCGGGCGCTCATGTCGAGCATTAGGCCGATGCGCGACGGCATGCATTTGTAAAACCAGATGTGCGAAACAGGGACGGCCAACTCGATGTGGCCCATCCGTTCGCGGCGCACGCGTGCGAGCGTGACTTCAACGCCGCAACGGTCGCAGATGACGCCCTTGTGCTTGATTCGCTTATATTTTCCGCAGGAACATTCCCAATCGCGGGTCGGACCGAAAATTCGTTCGCAGAAAAGTCCACCCTTCTCTGGTTTGAATGTTCGATAATTGATCGTCTCCGGATTCTTGACTTCGCCTTTGCTCCACGACCGCATCGTGTCGCTCGAGGCGACGCCAATTGCGACCTGGTCGAAACCGACCGCTCTCTCTTCGCCCACTAACTCACGCCAGGAATGTTCGTTCATTGATTCTCCAAATAGATGTCGATGTTAAAAATTAACCGAGATGCTCAAAGACTGTTGTCGGAGCCTGGCCGCCGACTTTGACGTCGAGGCCCAAGCTCTGCATTTCCTTGATCAGCACGTTGAAAGATTCAGGTGTGCCCGCTTCGAGCGAATTGTCGCCTTTCACGATCGATTCGTAGATGCGGGTCCGTCCTTGCACGTCGTCGGATTTCACAGTGAGCAATTCCTGCAGGGTGTAAGCCGCGCCGTAAGCTTCCAGCGCCCAGACTTCCATTTCGCCGAAACGTTGACCACCATATTGCGCTTTTCCGCCGAGCGGTTGTTGCGTCACAAGTGAGTATGGGCCGACCGCGCGCGCGTGAATTTTGTCAGCGACCAAGTGGCCGAGCTTCATCATGTAGATGTACCCAACCACGACTTCCTGGTCGAAAGCATCGCCGGTGCGGCCGTCAAACAAACGGGCCTTGCCGGTTTCCTGAACCCAACTGAAACCTTCCTTCTTGCGCGCGTCCTTGAGGTACTCGCGGATTTTGCTCTCCTTGATTCCGTCGAACACCGGCGTCGCGACTTTAAACCCGAGCGCCTTGGCTGCGACCCCAAGGTGCGTCTCCAAGACTTGGCCGACGTTCATACGGCTCGGCACGCCAAGCGGATTTAAAACAATTTCGACCGGTGTTCCATCCGCCAAAAACGGCATGTCTTCTTCCGGCACGATCCGCGCGACCACGCCCTTGTTGCCGTGACGACCTGCCATTTTATCGCCGACCGACAGTTTCCGTTTCGATGCGATGTAAACTTTGACCTGCTTGATGATGCCAGGATCGATGTCGTCGCCACTTTCCACCCGGTCCATCGAGCGTTCGCGCTCAAGTTCGAGCTCAGCGAATTTATGTTCGTAGTGTCCAATGATCTCGCGGATTTTGTTCCGGATCGGACTCGGATCGATTTCGATGTGATCGTAAACGTTCGCCAGTTTGCGCAGCAGTGTTTTGGTGATCTTGCGATTGGCCGGGATGATAATTTCGCCGGTCTCGGCGTTTACCACGTCGAGAGGAATTTTTTCGCCAAGTAAAATGTTCGAGAGCGAATCGGTCAGCTGTTCGGTCAGTTCTTCTTTCTTGCGGCGATGTTCTTCGGTGATCGCTTTGATTTGCTTCTTCGTTTCTGCCGGCGTCAGTTTCTCGCGCGACACTTCCTTGCGTGAAGAAACCTTCACATCCATGACGATCCCGTAAGTTCCGGATGGAACGGTCAGCGACGTGTCTTTTACGTCGGCCGCTTTTTCTCCGAAAATCGCGCGGAGTAATCGTTCTTCCGGCGCAAGTTCCGTTTCGCTCTTCGGTGTAATTTTGCCGACCAGAATGTCGCCTGGCTTCACTTCCGCGCCGACACGGACGACGCCGTCCGGTCCGAGATTCCGCAGCGCTTCTTCGCTGACGTTTGGAATGTCGCGGGTGATTTCTTCCGGCCCGAGCTTCGTGTCGCGTGCCCCGATCTCGAATTCGTCGATATGAATGGAAGTATAAATGTCCTCCTTCACGACCTTCTCCGAGATCATGATCGCGTCTTCGAAGTTGTAGCCATTCCACGGCATGAACGCGACGAGCACGTTGCGGCCGAGCGCGAGCTCGCCTTGTTGCGTGTTCGGGCCGTCGGCAATGATCTGACCGCGCTTCACGTGCTGCCCTTTCTTCACGATCGGCTTCTGGTTGACGCAGGTGCCGGCGTTTGAGCGCATGAACTTGCGCAGTTCGTAAACGTAAAGTCCTTCTTCGGGATCGGTCTTGATCCTCTTCCGATGTTCTGGAACATGGCCGTCTTTAGAGACGATAATCTGGTCGGCTGTAACTGATGCGACCTTGCCGCTTTCAATCGCGAGCAGCACCGCATGTGAGTCGCGAGCGACTTTGCCTTCCAAACCGGTGCCAACAAGTGGGGCTTCCGAAACGATCAGCGGGACGCCTTGGCGTTGCATGTTTGAACCCATCAGCGCGCGGTTCGCGTCGTCGTGCTCCAAGAATGGAATCAATCCCGCCGCCACGGAAACGAGCTGTTTCGGCGACACGTCCATGTAGTGAACCTTTGATGGTTCGACTTCCAAAAAGTCGCCGCGGTAACGAACCGAAACCTTTTCGCCGGTGAAATGGCCGCGACCGTCGATTGGCGCGTTCGCTTGGGCCACCAGGTAATTTTCTTCCTTATCGCCAGTCAGATAGTCGATGTCATCCGTGACCCGGCCATTCGTGACCTTGCGATACGGCGTTTCAATGAAACCAAATTCGTTGATCCGCGCGAAGGTCGACATTGAACTGATCAATCCGATGTTCGGACCTTCCGGGGTTTCGATCGGACAAATCCGGCCGTAGTGAGAAGGATGCACGTCGCGCACTTCGAATCCGGCGCGATCGCGACTCAACCCTCCAGGTCCAAGCGCGGACAAACGGCGCTTGTGCGTCAGCTCGGCCAGCGGATTCGTTTGATCCATGAACTGCGAGAGCTGCGAGCGGCCGAAGAAATCGCGAATGACCGCGCTGAGCGCTTTCGGATTGACGAGCTTTTGCGGCGTCATTCCGTCGACGTTGATGTCGAACAAAGTCATGCGTTCTTTCACCAGTCGCTCCGTGCGGGCGAGACCGACGCGGCATTGATTGGCCAGCAATTCGCCCACTGTCCGCACGCGACGGCTGCCGAGGTGATCGATGTCGTCGAGCGTGCCTTCTCCGCGACGCAGATTAATCAGGTATTTGATCGCAGCGATGAAATCTTTGTCGGTCAAAATCCGCTCGGTAAGGTCGACATCGATCCCGAGCTTCTGATTGATTTTGTAACGGCCGACGCGACCGAGATCGTATTTTTTCGGATCGAAAAACAAACGCTTCAAGAGCGCGCGCGCGTTGGCAACCGTGGGCGGATCTCCGGGGCGGAGACGGCGGTAGATATCTTTGAGCGCTTCCTCCTGGTCGTGCGCCGGATCTTTGCGTAGCGCTTTGACGACGGTGTCGTCGTTGGAAATGTCGATGACCTTAACTTCCTTGATCCCGAGGCCCATGATCTGGCGCACGGTCGCGAGGGTCAGCGGCTCAAACGCGCGAGCCACGGTCACTTCGCCGTCGCGCACTTCGGCGGTCAGAACTTTGGTCGCGAGTTTTTCTTCATCGAGCTTCTCACTCAGCTTCAGATTTTCGATGCTGTAAAAAAGTTTGATCACTTCCTCGTCGGAGCCGTAGCCAAGTGCGCGCAGGAAAGTGGTGGCCAGGAACTTTCGACGGCGCTTGCGGCGATCGAGATAAATGTAAAGAAGATCGGCGGTGTCGAACTGCACTTCGATCCAGGAACCGCGATCCGGAATGATCCGGAAACTGTAGAGCACTTTGCCGTTGAGGTGGATCGTCGATTCAAACGCAATACCGGGCGAACGGTGCAGCTGCGAAACGACCACGCGCTCGGCGCCGTTAATGACGAACGTTCCTTGCGGCGTCATCAGCGGGATCTCGCCCATGTAAACTTTTTCTTCTTTCGTGCCTTTTTCCTCCCGGAGCTGGAAGGTAACGTGAAGTGGCGCGCTGTAGGTCTGACCTTCGCGCTGGGCCTCGAGCGCGGTCAGCTTCGGCTCGCCAATTTCGTAATGGCTGAAATCGAGAACGGCTTTTTCGTCATAGCTCTCGATCGGGAATACTTCTTTGAAAACGGCCTGGAGACCGTGATTTTTACGCTTGGCAAATGAAACGTCTTTCTGGAGAAAATCGACGTAAGAATTGAGTTGGACTTCAATCAGGTTTGGAGGCTCGATGGCTTCCTTGATTGTTCCGAAGTGGATGCGTTCCGAATTTCGTTCTGACATAATCACCAGGCCACGGGGTTATTCTCGCGCCGATCCACAATAAATTGCGGCCGCTTGGGTACAAGAGCCTACTGCGTCACCGGAGAGCGAGGAGTGCAAAAATTGCC
>DATNKD010000002.1:0-4580 GCA_035603575.1 Chthoniobacterales bacterium | reverse complement strand
CAAATCGACCCGATGCTCTTTCAAGCGGCGGTGACTCAGGCCGAAGGCGATCTGGCGAATGCGCAGGCAGCGCTGGAACTGGCGAAAGTCAACGCTGAACGGATCCAAAAGCTTTTCGCGCAAAAGAATTCGTCGCAACAGGACCTCGACACGGCGATGGCGACCCTTCATCAAGCCGAAGCGAACGTGAAGATCAAGCAGGGCGCACTCGATAAAGCGAAGGCCGATCTCGACCACTGCAGGATCACGTCGCCGATCGATGGTGTGGTGATCTCGCGCAATGTCGATGTTGGCCAGACCGTGGCGGCGAGTTTGCAGGCGCCGGTGATTTTCCAGATTGCGAACGATCTGACGAAAATGCAGATCGATTCAAACGTCGCCGAGGCGGACGTCGGCGCGGTGAGCGTGGACCAGGATGTCGATTTTACGGTGGACGCTTTTCCGACACGCACATTTCACGGTAAAGTTGTGCAGGTGCGCAATGCGCCGATCACAGTTCAGAATGTCGTGACTTACGACACCGTCATCGGTGTGAGCAATCCGGATTTGAAATTGAAACCGGGAATGACTGCGAACGTTGCAATTATCATCGAGCACAAGGACAACGTGATTCAGCTCAAAAACGCCGCGCTGCGTTATCGTCCGGCGGACGCGGCGACCGCCGAGCAACCCAAGTCGACATCCTCGCCGAGCGGTCAGCGTCCGACCGCTGCGCGCGAGCGCCGACCCGAGCGAACAGTTTATGTTTTGTCTTTTGGCAGGCCAAAGGCGGTCCAGATTAAAACGGGAATCAGCGACGGGATAATGACCGAAGTCACTGAAGGTTTGAAAGAGGGCGATCGTGTCGTGACGGCTGAGCTTTCGTCGCCGGCCGCGTCATCCTCGCCACCGACAAATCCATTCAGCGCCCAGCGCAGATTTCCGTAATCAATGAATGCGAAACGGCGTAAGGTGGATCGAGCAGTCCCTTGCTCGATGTTAAGTCACGAGGCGAAGCCGCAAATGTTTAGCATCGCCCGCGGAGCGGCCGATCCACCAACATCGACATGAAGAACGGCGAAGTCGTCAAATTGACCGATGTCCATAAAACGTATCGGACCGGCGATGTGGAAGTGCACGCCGTCCGCGGCGTTTCACTGGAAATTCAACGCGGCGAATTTGTCGCCCTGATGGGCGCGAGCGGTTCTGGCAAGTCGACGCTCATGAACATTCTTGGTTGTCTGGATCGGCCGACTTCCGGACGCTATTTCTTGGACGACGCCGATGTTTCCGCGCTCGATCGCGATCAACTCGCCGATATTCGCAACCATAAACTCGGTTTTGTTTTTCAAAGCTTCAATTTGCTGCCGCGCACATCGGCGCGCGAGAACGTCGAGCTGCCTCTGCTTTACGGCGTGCATCGTCTGACGCACGCGCAACTGCGTGAAAAAGCCGACGCAGTTTTAGCTTCGGTTGGACTCGGCGGGCGCGAGGATCACCATCCCAGTCAACTTTCCGGCGGACAACAGCAGCGCGTCGCGATCGCGCGTGCGCTAGTGAACGATCCTGAAGTTGTCCTTGCCGACGAACCCACCGGGAATCTTGACAGCCGGACCAGCGTCGAGATCATGGAAATTTTTCAGCAGCTCAACGAACGCGGCATCACCATCGTCATGGTCACGCATGAGCAGGACATTGCCGCTTACGCGCGCCGCAACGTGGTGATGCGCGATGGTCTGATCCTGAACGATTTCAACGTGACGCAGCGCCTCGATGCCGCGGGCGAACTCGAGAAGATCGCGCCGATCGATTCGCAAGCTCAATTATGAGAATTGAATCGACATTGAACATTGCGTTCCGTGCCTTGCGTCGGAACAAAATGCGCTCTGTGCTGACCGCGCTCGGAATCATCATCGGTGTCGCGGCCGTCATCGCGATGGTCGGGATCGGCAATGGCGCGAAGGCGCAAGTGGAAGCGCAGATCGCGAGCCTTGGACAAAATGTAATTCTGATTTTTTCCGGCAGCACGACTTCGAGTGGGATCAAGACAGGTTGGGGTGGCGCAGGCACGTTGAAAATTGAAGACGCGGAGGCGATCAGGCGTGAAGTGCCAGGTGTTGCGGCGGTGAGCGAAGAAGTTGCTTCGAACACGCAGGTCGCGGCCGGGAATCAGAATTGGTTCACTCGGATTTACGGTGAGTCGGCCGATTATCTCGACATTCGACAATGGCCGCTGGCGGATGGCGCCCCGTTTACTGCCCAGGATGTCCGCAGCGCGAACAAGGTTTGCGTGATTGGCCGAACAACCGCGTCGCAGATTTACGGTAACGACGATCCGGTCGGCCAAATTCTACGGATCAAAAATGTTCCGTTCACAATCACTGGCGTTCTGACTACGAAAGGCTTGAGCACCCAGGGGGTCGATCAGGACGACGTCGTGATCATGCCTTTCACCAGCGCGATGAAGCGAGTCGTCGGCGGAACGACTTTGCGCAACATCAATGTCCAGATTGGCGATGCCCGCCAAATTCAAGCCGCGCAGCAGGAGATCATCGCGCTTCTCCGACAGCGCCATAACATTCGCGCAGGTCGCGATGACGATTTCACCGTGCGCAACCAACAGGAGATCGCGGACGCGGCGACGGCGACGACTGCGGTGATGACAGTTCTGCTCGGCTCGATTGCGGGCGTCTCCCTCGTGGTCGGAGGGATCGGAATCATGAACATCATGCTGGTGAGCGTGACCGAGCGAACGCGCGAGATCGGTACCCGTATGGCCGTAGGCGCGCACGGGAGCGATATTCTGATGCAATTTCTGATTGAAGCGGTCACGCTCAGCTCGGTTGGCGGCGTGATTGGAATTATTTTCGGAATCGGCACCTCAAAAATTCTGTCGAGCTACGCGCACTGGCCGACGCTGATTTCAGTGAGCTCCATCATCGTGGCGTTTTTGTTCAGCGCCGCTGTCGGGATTTTCTTTGGATTTTATCCGGCCCGCAAAGCAGCCGCGCTCGATCCGATCGAAGCGTTGCGCTACGAATAATTTTCTGTGGCGGCCGCTGTCCTCCGCGGCAAAGTTACTTC
This sequence comes from Chthoniobacterales bacterium, assembly GCA_035603575.1. GTDB lineage: Bacteria > Verrucomicrobiota > Verrucomicrobiia > Chthoniobacterales > UBA10450 > AV40. The sequence continues at coordinate 1,517 of DATNKD010000002.1, read as the reverse complement.
ATGGCCGAGCACAAGGGTTTCCAGGATTTGGTCGCGGACGCGAAAAAGAAGATCACCGAGATTTCGCCAACCGACGCCGCGGCGAAAGCGAAAAGCAGCGATGCGGTGATTGTCGATGTTCGCGAGAAAGACGAATGGGACGAGGAACACATTCCTGACGCGGTGCACATGAGCCGTGGAATGCTTGAGCTTGAAGTCGAAGACAAATTTCCCGATCGCAACATGACGATCATCTGTCATTGCGGCGGGGGCGGTCGTTCCGCGCTCGCGGCCGAAAGTTTGCAAAAGATGGGCTACAAGAACGTCCGCTCCATGGCCGGCGGTTTCAAAGCCTGGAAAACCGCCGGTTTACCGACGACAAGATAGTTTTCTATCCGCCGACGGCCTGGTAATGGCGGAGGCCGCGGTGCCACATGGTGCGCGCGACTGCCCAGGTAAGAAAGAGCCAGCCCGTTTGAATCGCAAGCGCCTGCCAAAGTTCCGCGCCTTTTAATCGCTCTAGAAAAATCGCGACCGGACAAAACAGTTCGTAATAAAACGGCATCCATTTCAGCGCCGCCTGAATTCCAGCCGGCATGATGTCGATCGGAAACATTTGGCCGCCGAGGAAATATTCGAATGAGTAAACAATGAAAACGATGGTGGTGATTTCCAAAATCCAGAATGCCATCATCGCGAGCGAATAGGTGATGAAGAACTGGATGAACGCCGCCATCAACGTCGACAACGTCGCGAGAATGTAAGTCATCGGATCGTGTGGGAGCGCGACGTAGTTGTGGAAATAGAGAAAGATGAGCGCGATCGGCGGCAGGGTGACGAAGGTGTAAACGAGCCGGCCACTGCAAAAAATGCTGAACCGATAGGCGAGATAACTCATCGGCTTGGTCAGGAGCGCGTTGATCTGACCTTCGCGTATGTCGGCCGCGATTTGCCATTCGTCCTCGGTTGGAGTGACCAGATTACTCACCAGGATCGTGAGCAAATAATAATAAATCATCGAGCCGTAGTCGTAGCCATGGAGAGCGCCGCCGCGCTCTTTGAAGACCGCGCTCCAGAGAAACACGGTGCCGGCGAGCGGGATCAAGCCGAAGGCCGCGCGCAGAAAATAATTCCAGCGATAAACGAACGTGTTCTGGAGCCCGATGTTGAAGACCGAAATATATTTGTCGAATCTTCCACTCGTGCTCGTGCTCATATTCGTAATCGAAGAGGAGATCCGTCAAAAACGCTAAACGACGCTAAAGCTGCCGGCATGAATTGCGGGTCCTCTTTTAGTGTCCTTTCGCGTCTTTAGCGGATGCTTTTCTGTTTTTCGAAAGCTCGACCGCGAGATTGATTGCGGCGATCATGCTATCGGCGCGCGCGATCCCTTTGCCGGCGATCTCAAACGCTGTGCCGTGATCGGGGCTCGTGCGTGGAAACGGCAATCCGAGCGTCACGTTCACCCCGTTGTGAAACGCGTGAAGTTTGAGTGGGATCAATCCTTGATCGTGATACATGCAAAGCACGGCGTCGAA
>DATNKD010000001.1:0-7049 GCA_035603575.1 Chthoniobacterales bacterium | reverse complement strand
CCGCGACGCGCGTAAAACCATTCCCGGATCGACTCCGCGCTCGAAGCGATAACTTGCGTCGCTCGGCAAATTCAAATTGCGCGCGGTCCGTCGAACGCTGGCCGGCAAAAAGTAAGCGCTCTCCAACAGAATGCTTTTCGTCGTTTCCGTCACGCCGGTTTCTTCGCCGCCCATTACTCCGGCAATTCCAACCGCGCGCGCCTGATCGGCGACGACGAGATTGTCCGGCTTGAGTGAGTAAGTCTTGCCATCGAGCGCGACAAATTTCTCGCCCTTGCGCGCGAGCCGCACATTAATCCCACCTTTTAGTTTATCGGCGTCGAACGCGTGCGTTGGCTGGCCGAGCTCAAGCATCACGAAGTTGGAGATGTCGACGATGTTGTTGATCGAGCGAATGCCGACGCTCTCGATCTTCGCACGCAACCATTGTGGACTCGGCCCGACGTTCACATTGTCGATCTTGCGGGCGGAGAAAAATGGACACTCTTTAGGCGCCGAAATCTTCACACCGGCGTTTGCAAACTTGACTGCTTTAAGCAGTCGAGTTTCGGCCCGTAGTTCTTTGCCGATTAAGGCTGCAATTTCCCGCGCGAGTCCGAAATGGCTGAGTAAATCGCCACGATTCGGCGTGATCTCGACATCGAGAATGGTGTCACCGGGAAAAAGTTCGCTAATCGGCGCGCCGATTTTCGCTTCCGGTGACAAAATCAAAAGACCGGCCGCATCCTGACCAAGTTCGAGCTCGATTGCGCTACAAAGCATTCCTTCCGATTCAACACCGCGGAGTTTGCTTTTTCGAATCTCAGTTCCATTCGGCAATTTCGCGCCGGGAAGTGCGAGCGGAACTTTGTCGCCGACCTTGTAATTGGTCGCACCGCAAACAATCTGGCGTTTGGTTCCGCTGCCATCATCAACTTCGCAAACCGTCAATCGATCGGCATTCGGATGGAGCGATGAAGCGGTGACCTGTGAAACGATCACTTTGTCGATCTTCGCGCCGCGCGTTTCGATATTTTCGGTCTCGACCCCGGCTCGGGTGAGCAGTTCTGCGATCTCTTCCGCGTTTTTTGGAAGATCGATAAATTCGCGCAGCCAGTTAACGGAGAATTTCATCGCACGATTTTCTGAATCACCTCTCCCTTTGAAAGGGAGAGGGTAGGGTGAGGGTTTTTTGGGAGTAAATCGAAGCCCCTCACCTCAATCCTCTCCCCGCATGCGGGGAGAGGCGGAATTACTGGCTGCGCCATTCGCAAAATCCTGCTCATGCGAACTGTCTCAAAAACCGCAAATCGTTTTGGGCAAACAAGCGGAGGTCGGGAATATCGAACAAAATCATGGCAAGCCGATCCATGCCGAGACCGAATGCGTAGCCAGTCCATTTCTCGGGATCGTAAGCCTTGTCCCCGCGCGCTTTGTTGACCGCTTCGAAAACAGCCGGATGCACGACGCCGCAACCGCAGACCTCGATCCATTGCTCGCCCCGTTTGAGCGCCTTTGATTTCACGTAAACCTCAAGACTCGGCTCGGTGAACGGAAAATAATGCGGCCGAAATTGGACGGCGGTGTCGGCGCCGAAAAGTTCGCGCATGAAAAATTCGAGCGTGCCTTTCAAGTCTGCGACGCTGACGTTCTCATCGACGTAAAGACCTTCGATCTGATGAAATTGCGCGCTATGCGTCGCGTCCACCTCATCGCGACGATAAGCCGCACCGGGCGCGATCACCCTAATCGGCGGCGGCGCGGCTTGCATCGTTCTGATTTGCACGGTCGAAGTGTGCGTGCGGAGCAATCGGCCATCCGGCAGATAAAATGTGTCCTGCTCGTTGCGCGCGGGATGTTCGGGCGGCGTGTTCAGCGCATCGAAGCAATGCCATTCGTCCTCAACGTCCGGACCGTCCGCGAGCGCGAACCCCATTCGCCGGAAAATCTCGATCGAACGCTCGAGCATTTGGGTGAGCGGATGCAACGCGCCGATCTCGTGCGGCGTTCCGGGCAGCGAGATGTCGATCTTGCCAAGCGCGCCCGATTCCTTTTGCGATCGAAACTGTTGTGCGCGCAGGTCGATCGCTGCGGTGACAGCGTTCCGGACTTCGTTGAGCAGTTTGCCGACGATCGGTTTCTCTTCTTGGGCGAGCGTTTTCATTTGCTCGCCCCAGGACGAAACGCTGCCGCTGCGGCCGAGATATTTCACTCGGGCAGCTTCGAGCGTCTGCTCGTCGCGCGCCGATTCGATTTCGCGCAGCGCGTCGTCGCGGAGTTGTTCCAGCGGATGCATGGCGGACGTGAATCGTTAAACCGTTACATCGTTATATCGGAAAATCGATTCACGATTTAACGAATCACGAATCACGGTTCAACATCACGCCGCTTTCTTCTTCGATTTCGATTTTTCTTCGAGCGCGCTCTTGGCTTGATCGACAATCGACTTGAACGCGTTGTCGTCGCTGACTGCGAGATCGGCCAGGACTTTACGATCGAGTCCGATGCCGGCGGCTTTCAATCCTTCGGCGAACCGGCTGTAAGTTAATCCGTTGGCGCGAGCGGCGGCGTTGAGCCGCTGGATCCACAAGTAACGGAAAGTGCGTTTGCGGGTTTTGCGGTCGCGATAGGCCCAATATTTGCCTTTCATCGTCGCGTCTTTGGCGTAACGGAAAAGTTTCGATCGGCGACCGCGATAACCTTTGGCGGATTTGATGACGCGTTTGCGTCGCGCACGGCTGGCCGGCGCGTTAGTGGCTCTTGGCATTGTTGTTCTGTCCCGAATTACTTCGGGACTCCTCGTTCAGCGCGCTGTTCTTTAATTGTCGATCTTTCCGACCTCGCTCGCTGATTAGTCTGGCTGCTGCCGGACAGGTGGAAAGATGTTCCGAATCGTTCGGAGCGCGAAAAATAGAATGCCTCATAAAAATAACAACCGCTTTCTCGCGCGCGAAGTTTTTCCGGTTGGCCGCGAACCTGGGGCGACGTAAAATTCCGCCGTGCATTGGCTTGGCCGACATCGCTTGATGATCCTGGCGGGGATTTGCGTCTTCGTCACCGTCGTAGTGCTGGCGCTGCATTTCGCTGCTGGCATTCCCTTTCTCTCAATCGTCTGGAGCAGCGAGCAGGCCTACGAAGACGTGCTGCGGCGCGAAGGACGGAAAACAAAGACGCACCAGGATTTTGTTTTCGTCGGGATTGATCAGGCGTCACTCACGCTGAAGCCCGAGGGAGAAAACGAAGTAAACGCATGGCGAAATAATCGCGCATTCCAATTGATGACGGAGCGCGCGTTTCCGTGGTCGCGGGAAATTTGGGCGATGTTAGTCGACCGACTCGTCCAGGCGGGCGCGCGAGTGGTGATGTTCGATATGGTGTTCGAGAAACCGGATAAACAAGTAGAAGGCGACGCCGCCTTTCGGGCAGCTCTCGAGCGTTACCGTGACAAAGTTGTTGTCGGCGCGAATTTTGATTTTTCGAAGGTGCAGGAGACCGGCGGAGCAGCGATTCAAATTCCGCCAAACAGCTCCTTAATTCCGCCACCGCAAATGAAGGATGATCGGGTCGGTTACGTCGTGTTTTTCTCCGATCAAATTGATCCGAAAATCCGGTCGGCACGCTACACCATCACCGATCTGCAACTTGCGAACCAGTTACCTGCGCCCAATGAGGAGCAGTACATGTCATTGAGCGGACGCGCGATCGAAAAGATAGGCCGCGGTGGCGATTTACCCCGGGATTTGCGAGCGCACCTGCTTCGCTTCAGTGCCGCCGACGCCTACTCGCCGCAGCCGCTCTGGGAAATGTTCGATGACAAGAGCTGGCACGCGAACTACCACGACGGTGATTTTTTCAAAGACAAGGTCGTCGTAGTCGGCCCGTCGGCGCAGATCCAACACGACTTCGTAGACACGCCGGTTGATCCAAACTTGTACGGGCCGGTGCTGCACTTGCACGCGCTGGCCGCGGCACTGGATCACGAATTTCTCTATGACACGCCGATCGCCGTCGATTTTGCGACCATCATCGGTGCTGGAATTTTGTCGTGGATCGTAGTCGCCTTTGTTCGCCGCCCATTTCTTTGTTTGCTGACACTTCTGGCGATCAGCGGAGCTTATCTTGGCGTTTCGCGAATTCTTTACGACACACGCGGGCTGCTGATCATGGTCGTGCCGACGTTAAGCGCGTTTCTGGCCAGCGGCCTTTTTGGCCTGGGTTTTGAATATACGCTCGAGCGCCTGGAGAAATTGCGCACGCGCCGCACGCTCGAGCGTTACGTTTCGAAAAATCTGGTCAAAGAAATTCTCGATAACCCGGGCGGCTATTACAACTCGATGCTCGGGGCGCGCAAACCGGTGACCGTGCTCTTTTCGGACCTGGTGGGATTTACGAACTTGTCTGAGAAAGCGGACCCGGCTGCGCTCGTCGCGCAGCTCAATCGTTACCTCAGCAGCATGGTGCCGATCGTGTTCGATAACGGCGGGACGCTCGATAAGTTTATCGGCGACGCCATCATGGCGGTTTGGGGAAACGTCAGTAGCCATGGCGCCGCAGAAGATGCGAAAGCTGCGTTGCGCGCGGCGCTCGGGATGCGGCGCGAGTTGCCAAAATTAAATGCGGCCTGGCGTGCCGAGGGGATGCAACCGCTCGCATTCGGCATTGGCATCAATCATGGCGAGGCCATTGTTGGCAACATCGGATCCTATGAGCCGCACGAACGGCTCGACCCGACCGTGATCGGTGATGCAGTGAATCTCGCCTCACGACTCGAAGCGCTGACGCGTGTTTACGCCGTTGATATCCTGGTTGGACAAAGCGCGGCCGAGCTTGTGCGCGACGACTTTCACTTTCGCTCGGTCGCGCGTGTTCAAGTGAAAGGGAAGACCGAACCAGTAGAGATTTTCACGCTAATAGGCGCACACAACGACGATGTCGATCCGGAGTTTCTGAAATGGCTGCAAGCTTACGAAGAGGCGATCGTTAAGTTCCGAAAACGTGACTTTAAAGACGCGAAAATTCTGTTTTCACACTTTCTCGAATTTTATCCGGACGATTCTCTTGGGAAGATGTATCTCGCGAGCGCGCTCGAATACGAACAAGCGCCGCCCGACGAAGCCTGGAACGCGGTGGAAGTGTTTAAGAAGAAGTGACAATCGCACTTGGGCGATTGTCGTCCGAACGAAGTGAGGGATCTCTCATAAGCTCACTGATTACGCTAAGTAGCTTGTGTGATCTTCGCTTCGACTGTGAGATTCCTCGCTCCGCTCGGAATGACAAAGTCAGCGGTTTGTTTTTCCTCTAACGCGGCGTAAAGAATGCGCGTGACGAAGAGCGCGCCGCAAAAATTTCATTTCATCGGGATTTGCGGCACGGCCATGGGCTCGGTGGCGGCGGCGTTGTACGAGCGCGGACTTAAAATCACCGGCTCGGATGAAAGTGTTTATCCGCCGATGTCGATCTTTCTCGAACAACACGGCATCAAGCTTCATCAAGGTTACCGCGCGGAAAACATTCCGGCCGACGCCGATGTGGTCGTGATCGGCAACGCGATGAAGCGCGGCAATCCGGAAGTGGAGGCGGTGCTAAACCGAAAACTTTTTTACCTCTCGTTGCCCGAAGTTTTGAAAAATTATTTTCTGCGCGGCAAACACAATCTCGTTGTTACCGGCACGCACGGGAAAACGACGACTACGTCGTTGCTGACCTGGATCATGGAAAAAGCCGGACGCAAGCCGGCCTATTTGATTGGCGGAATCCCGAAAAATTTCGGTCAAGGCGCGCGGTTGAATGATTCCAAATATTTCGTGATCGAAGGCGACGAATACGACAGCGCGTTCTTCGATAAACGCTCGAAGTTCGTTCATTATCTGCCCGAGCTGGTGATCGTAAACAACATCGAGTTCGATCACGCCGACATCTTCAACAACCTCGACGAGATCAAGCTGAGCTTTAAGCGTTTGCTCAACATCGTTCCGCGAAACGGAATGGTTTTGGTAAATGGCGACGATCACAACTGTGTCGAGGTCGCGAAGGATTGTCTGGCGCAGATGGTCGAGGTCGGTTTCTCAAAGAACTGCGCGCAACGGATTCGCGAAGCTGCCTATTCGCCCAATGGGTCACGTTTCAAACTTGGCGATGACGTTTACGAAATTCCGCTCGTCGGCGAGTTCAACGTGCGCAACGCGGCAATGGCCGTGACGGCGACGCGATTTTACGACGTGCCAAAAGTAAAGATCGACAATGCGCTGAAAAGCTTTGCCGGGATCGCGCGGCGGCAGGAGGTGCGCGGCGAAGTGCGCGGCGTGAAAGTGATCGACGATTTCGGTCATCATCCGACGGCGATCGCGCAAACATTGCAAGCGTTGCGGCATCGTTATCAGGGGCAACGGATCTGGGCGATCTTCGAGCCGCGCTCGAACACGACGCGGCGCGCGATTTTTCAAAAAGAACTTCCGGAGGCGCTCAAAGTGGCAGACGGCGTTTTCATTTCCCAGGTAGCGCGGCTCGAGCAAATCCCGGAAGCGGAGCGATTGCATCCAGAGGAAATGGTAAAAGAAATTTCGGAAGACGGCCGTCCGGCCTTTTACGAAAAGAATGCGGATGCGATTGTCGATCGAATCATGCCGCTGCTGAAAGAGAAAGACGTCGTTGTGGTTTTCAGTAACGGCGGATTCGACAACATCCACGAAAAGTTGCTCGCGCGGCTGCGCGCGTGAATCGTTGAATCGAGAATCGAGAATCGTAAATCGAAATGCCGATGTAACGATTTGACGAATTACGATTCACGGCGGCGAAGCCGCGCTCGTGTGGTCGTGGACGATGCGCCAACCTTCAGGAAAACGGCGAAAAATTAGTGTGAAACGGCCGTAAGGCTGATCATTCGCTCGGTTCAACTTCCAACTGCCAAGCGCGACAGCTGAATCGTTACTTAACGGCGTAATCTCAAGGTTCGAAAACGTCAGCGTTCCCATCTTGGCACGGTCGGAATATTTCTTTTTGTAACGATCCAAAACTTCTAGATTAATATCCTTGGTGAAGGGTATTAATCTGCGACATAGGAGCTCGCGGCT